>CAKZMG010000242.1 GCA_937128235.1 uncultured Verrucomicrobiales bacterium | reverse complement strand
GGGTCATCGGTTTTCCAGATTCCCTGCCCTATTCTCACTCTGCTCCAGTCCACTTTAGAGTGCTTTTCGTGGAATTTAACTTTATCTCCATCCACTCGGAAGACTCTACCACCCTGCTCTTCATTTCTATCTTCTCCTGCATCGAAAACGATACCATCACCAGATTTCAGATCCGTATTCCCTGTCCAATTTACCTGCACGTATCCTCTGCCTACTTGAGTGATTTCACCGACATAGGCACCGCGTTTTTTACCAAATTTGCCATGAGTCAGATACGGATGGTTCGTCCCCTCCAGCCAGCCGGTAGAAAGTCCGCGAGAAAACGTCATTTCTAGTGCGTAGCGATCTCTCTCAGTCACTGTGGAGTCTCGCTTTGCTACGGCATCATCAATCGCTTTTCGGTACACTTTAGTCACGGCAGCCACATACTCTGGGCTCTTGAGGCGGCCTTCTATCTTAAATGAAACCACTCCTTGATCGATCAACTGCGGGATCACATCTACCGCCGCCAGGTCTTGTGGGCTAAGCAGATAGCGAACCTCGTCCATCTCCCTGGTTTCACCATCCACCACGAGCTCGTAGGGCATACGGCACGCCTGCGCGCACTCACCACGGTTCGCCGAGCGTTTCCCCAGTGACTCACTAGTCAGGCACTGCCCAGAGTATGCTACACAAAGCGCACCATGCACAAACACCTCTAACGGAACGCATTCCTTTGGCTTAAATTTCCCAATATCCGCAACCGATAACTCTCGCGCCAGAACAGCACGCTCTAACTGATAGAGCGAGTCCACGAACTCCAGCCCCTCTGGGGAAGTGAGTGTCATCTGCGTAGAAGCATGGATTTCCAAGTTCGGAGCCACATGCCTAGCAATACGCGCAAGACCCAGATCCTGCACAATAATAGCATCCACGCCACTTTCCTCCAGCAGCCTCAGCTGCGCTTCTGCCGCCTCCAGCTCACCCGTAAAAATAAGGGTGTTCATGGTGACAAATCCTCTTACTCCATGAGCGTGCAGGAACTTCATTAGCTCTGGTAAGTCTTCCTCGGTGAAATTATCAGCACGGAGGCGGGCATTAAATTTACTCAGCCCAAAAAAGATAGCATCCGCCCCATTCACGACAGCTGCCTTAGCACAATCCCAGTTTCCTGCCGGAGAGAGAAGCTCAGGATCACGATGATATTCTAAGGGATTAGACTGGATAGAATCTTGGGCTGAAGTTGACTGAGACATGTATGAGCACGGTAAATCAATCAGGCTGTTAGGTCAATCAATCCGTCTCTTCAAACTAAATCATTTTTTTTTAATATAAAAAACACAAATTTACGCACGCAGGTCGCTATTAAGATAACAAATCATTTTTTCATAACATTATTATTAATGTATGTGTTTCATCCTGTTTCGGGTGATAGGTTTAGCAATAGTCCTATTCACCCGGAGCAGGGTGTTTTTTTGAGGGCTGGGAGATTATTTCACAGCTGCTTGCATCTCTCTAGAATAGCGTTCTGGCCAACTTGCAGGTGGCATACCTTGTTCGCATTTGTGCTGCGGATCTAGCTCTAGCTTAGACGCTACTCTGACTGATTTATTCGAGCCACGGTGCATATTTGGCAATAATTTATCTATGGTATGCTCACCGAGAGAGACCCATTCAAAAGCGGTAAATTTCTTGGAAGATGGATTCCAGATGGCTCTTCCTAGAAGTGCGCCTGTGTAGGATTCTTTACACCATTTGGAGTTTGCTTTGAGCTTACATTTTCCAGAATAGTGGATCAATACTCGATCATTCTTACTAGAAATTACCTCCATATCCATCTCAGCATGCTGGATATGCTCATCCCACCATGCTGAGCGACCAGTGATGAGGTGACTATTTAATAGCATTCTACTCAGTGCCTTAGCCGGGATTTTTTCGCGTTTTCCTTTCGTTATCTTGCTCGGCACAAATTGTTGCTTTTCCTGCTCCGAAAACCACAGTTTATCCACAGTCACATAGGCTGGATGCCGGATATCAAATAGCTCCATTTCGGGAAATGCGTAAGATCGAGTTGTGTTTCGCAGCTGTAGCCAGGATTTAGACTTGGGAGCGGTAATTGTTGCCTCTACCGGCATCGACCTATCACTTTCTGTTAGGCGTATATTACCGAGTCTCTCCGACTTGGACATTCCCTTGTATGTCTTAATGCTCTGTTCTATCTGTGCATTGATTTTATCAACATCTGGCGTCGGCCATCCCCAGCCCACCTGCTTTATAAATTTTCCAGACGGAGTAATAATATACACTCCCTGATGGATTCCATGCTGGGCATCGGAGAGAGCTTTTTTGAGAAACTGATACTCACCTTTGGCTTTAAGTGAATCTGGGAGATTATTATACTTCACATCACTACTCGCTAGGCTCACACACTCAGAGGTAAGCATTTCGATAAATTTTTTACTTTGTAAGGCAGACTGCCTTATTTTCACTCCGTTCTGTCAGCAGTTTGACCGATGATCTCCAAAAAACAGAATCATCACTATCGGTTTATCCTTCTGGTATGCTTCGCTCTGAGCGTCTAATACACTATTCTTCCAGTCCACCTTGAAATAAAGTTCCTCGCTAGGTAACTGGGATGCATGATTCGCAACATCATTATAAGTTTTCCAGTTTAGCTGGGCTGGCGGCGAGTCCATGAGAGGAGCAGCTAGTGGTGCTGCCTGGAGTGTGCTCGCGAGAATAAGGTTATAAAATAAATACTTCATAAGCTTATTTAAGAGAAAAATGATCAGAAGTTACAGCACAAAACCAAGTGCGATGCCTGAAAGCACGACAAGCCACACAGGGATTAGTTTTTTATAGATGATTCCTGCTAAAATGATAGCGATGCTAGCTTCTAGTGCATTATTGATCACTCCAGCCCTCAGCATATAGATTAGTGCCGCTAAAATAAGCCCCACTACTGCGGCACTTGCTCCCTTGAGAGCTGCGCTAATAGCTGAGATATTCTTATACGTATTCCAAATCGGCATTCCAATCGTAAGCAGAAGCATCCCAGGGAGAAAAATGGCTATCACACCCACTGTTCCGCCTAGCCAGGGACTACCATCGATCCCAACTAAAGCACCAATATAGGCTCCGAAGGTAAACATAGGACCAGGAACCGCTTGCGCGAGCCCATAGCCAGCTAGGAATTCATCTGGTGACATGATATTCTTAGCTACTGTCTCAGCTTCCAGCAGTGGTAATACTACGTGACCACCACCAAAGACCATTGATCCCGTCTTCGCTAATCCAGCCACCATCTTCGTCTCATCATTTGAGAATTTGGCTGTTGAAAGGAACACCACTGCTATGATGAAACTCCCCAGCACAACGAGACTAGCCCATGGATGCTTGGATCTGTTGTCCTGTTTTATTGATGAATTAGCTGGTTCTGATTTATTAAATAAAATCACACCTAAGAAACCACCTAGAATAATCAGCAGTGCTTGTAGCCAAGGCGCTTTAAATATTATTAAAATGGCAGCTACAATCAAAGCAATGGATAATCCTTTAACATCTGGACAAAGCTTTCTCTGCATTCCAATAACAGCGTTCGCCACTACAGCAACGGCAACAATTTTCAACCCACGAATCCAGCCACTGCCAATCCACTCATTGAGATTATCCATTCCGGTGACGAAAAGAATCATCAGCAGAGCGGACGGAAGAGTGAAGCCTAGCCAAGCTCCTATCGCCCCCAGCCAGCCGCCCTTTTCATAACCAATCGATGCTCCTAATTGACTACTTGCAGGTCCGGGGATAAATTGACATAATGCGAGTAGCTCAGCAAACCTCTCATCGCTGAGCCATTTCAAGCGCTCAACATAAGCATCCCGAAAGTAAGCTAAGTGAGCGACTGGTCCACCAAATGATGTCAGACCCAACTTTAAAGACTCAAAGAAGCAATGAATAAAATGCATACCCCGAACTCAACATTTCTCTCATGAATGCAAAGCAAAAAATATGTCTAATCGGAGGCACCTTTGATCCCATTCATCTAGGTCACACCTACATAGCAGAGAAATGCTACCGTGAACTTGAAATGGATAAAGTGATCTTCCTACCTTGTAAACAATCCCCACATAAGCTGAGCAAACAAAATGCCCCAGATCATCACCGGTTAGCAATGTGCAAGCTTGCTGTATCATCATTACCATGGGCGGAAGTAGATGACTACGACCTCATCGCCCCAGCACCATCATACTCATGGCGGACAGCAGAAATCATGCACGAAAAATACCCAGACTCAGAACTTTTCTGGCTGATGGGATCAGACCAATGGGAGGCTATTTTACGCTGGAATAGACCAGAACACCTTGCAAGTTTGGTAAATTTCATTGTTGTCTCTAGAGGTGAAGACCCCGAGAACATTAATGGATTCAACTTTAAACACATCAGCGGAGCCCACACCGCCTCTGCCACGGCAATAAGAAAAAAACCTCTCTCCAACCAATCTCGTGCTTGGCTTCATCCGCTTGTTTTGTCGTACATTGAGCAAAATGCAGTTTATTGAAATGTGTTCTTGAACAAATCCCCAAAAATTATAAATTTATAAAAATAACTAATACTCTATGAAATACCCATTGTTACTTACCTCACTACTCGTCAGCACTTTTGGATGCATTAATGTTCATGCTCAGAATGATGTGCAAGTTCCAGAAATTAAACAGAGAATAAGCAAAGCGACGATCCTCAACACTCGCTTCAGTAACCTACCTGAAGAGAAACGTAGATCTTACCTTAAGCTCAGAGCTGATGCTCATCGTTATTTCTCAAATAAGAGAACCTTCGAGACACTGATGGCTCTATACGAAATGCGTGAGATTTTCGATGGAGATCCTGTTGCATATAATCTTCAAGGTGCAATTTACGTTGAGTTTAGAGACTTCGCAAAAGCACGAGAAACCTTCAAGAAAGCAGTAGATATGGCAGGAGAAGATCCTAAAGTGCTCTTCAACCTTGCTGAATTAGAATTCTGTGACAACCAATGGGTATCATCCATCAATCACTTCAAAACCCTACTTAAAAAAATAAAGAGTCAATCTGACACGGAGTTTGCTAGGTTGGTAGAATTTAAAATTATGCTATGTAAGCTAGCCTTATCTAAGTCTGAAGACTCTAATATAAATGATGACAAAAAGAAAGAATATCTAGCCGAAGCTAAACAACTTGCTCACAAATACACTTATCTCCTAGACTCTCCATACTACTATTATGCAAATGCGGCATTAGCATTTTATGAAGATGACAAAGCCACAGCTTCTAGCTGGATCATCACCGGTAAGAAAGTTTTCTCTAACAACCCAGCGCTAGTGACATCATGGGATGACACCATGGTGGAGTTTGGATACATCGAGGCTCACTATGGTAAACACCATACGGAGTCTGGAGATGATGCGCTAGTATCACCAGAGTCTGATATTAAATAGAATCTGCTGATAGCTTGATAACTTTATAGCTTTCTATAATCCACTTTATTCTTCTTAGCAGGAGTCGCAGGTTTATCCTCGATTCCTGCTTTTTTCTTTAATTCAGCTATCTGATCTCGCAGATGCCCTGCTCGCTCGAACTCTAGCTTCGTCGCAGCCTCGCGCATCTCAGTTTCAAGCTCGTCTAGCACCTGCATCACATTGTAGTCCACCCCCTCTTCAGCTACCAAACTCTGGTTGACTAACTTCGCCGCTTCTTTTGTTTCCTCTGCCAAGCTCAGACTCTGCTGCACGGCACGGATCACACTCTGTGGGGAAATTCCATGTTTTTCATTGTGAGCCATCTGCACACTACGTCTAAATTGCGTTATATCTAGAAGTTCTTGGATACTATCCGTCACCTTATCACAGAAAAGCACGCACTCGCCATTCACATGTCTAGCGGCTCTTCCCGCTGTCTGCACCAGACTCGTTTCGTTTCTCAGAAATCCCTCATTATCGGCATCTAAGATACAGACTAAACTTACCTCTGGCAGATCTAGCCCCTCACGAAGCAAGTTAATACCCACTAATATATCAAACTCCGCGGCTCTCAGTTGACGCAAAATTTCCACCCTCTCGATAGTGTCGATATCCGCATGAATATAGCGTACTTTTAACCCCACTTCGCCTAGATACTCGCTCAGTTCCTCTGCTGTTTTTTTAGTCAGTGTCGTTACTAATACACGCTCTCCTTTCCCCACTCTATCTCGGCACAGCTCAATAGTCGCATCTATCTGTCCATCCAACGGCTTCATCGTTAGAATAGGATCTAACAGACCTGTCGGGCGAATAATCTGCTGCACCATCAGCGTAGCTCCCCTGCTCTCCACATCAAACTCATCCACAGAATCTAAAGTGTTACTTGGCTTCACCTGTTTCCTTAAAATTTTGATCGCTTGGTTCGCACTCATCTCCCCTTTCACCCACGGGATATACGTCTTATTATCCGGACGGCAATTCGTAAACTCAAACGGCCCTGGAGTCGCCGTGATATAAACTCTCTGATGAGTCTTCTTCATGTATTCCTCAAATCTAAGCGGTCTATTATCCAGCGCACTTGGCAATCTAAAACCATGCTCTACCAGCACCCCTTTACGGCTCTTATCCCCCTCAAACATCCCTCCCACCTGTGGCAGAGTCGCGTGACTTTCATCCGCTAGCAATAAAAAATCATCAGGAAAGAAATCTAACAAGGTGTAGGGAGTAGCTCCCTTTTCCCGTCCAGTGATATGCCGTGAGTAGTTTTCTATCCCTTGGCAGAAACCCATCTCATGCATCATCTCAATATCATACTCAGTCCGCATCCGTATCCGCTGCGCTTCGATCAGCTTCCCCTTCTTCTCAAACTCCGCCACCCTAGCTTTCATTTCCTTACGGATCGCCACGATCGCCTTTTTCATCTTATCCTGGCTCGTCACAAACTGCTTCGCTGGAAAAAAGATGAACTGATCCAAGTCACCCATCTTATGCCCAGAGCGCGTATCGATCTCAGATATTTTTTCAATTTCATCACCAAAAAACTCCACCCGAATGGCCGTCTGCTCCAGATAAGCGGGTCTAATCTCAACCACATCACCTCTCACCCTAAATCTGCCTCGGCTAAACTCCACATCATTTCTCTCAAACAGCAACTCCACCAACTGCGCTAGAAACTCATCCCTACCTACCTCATCACCTACCTTCACAGGCAACATCATATTCTGATAATCATCTGGCGACCCCAAACCATAAATACAACTCACACTCGCAATCACGATCACATCCTTCCGCGTGATCAGACTCCCCATCGTACTCAGCCTAAGCCGCTCAATCTCATCATTAATCGCAGAATCCTTCTCAATAAATGTATCCGTCCTAGGAATATAAGCCTCAGGCTGATAGTAATCGAAATAACTCACAAAATACTCCACCGCATTATTCGGAAAAAACGTCTTAAACTCTGAGTATAGTTGAGCCGCCAGCGTCTTATTATGACTCATGATCAATGTCGGCTTCCCCACACCCTTGATCAAGTTTGCCATCGTATAAGTCTTACCAGAGCCCGTCACCCCCCACAGAGTCTGGTGCATATTCCCCGCATTGATAGACTTCATCAGCTTATCTATCGCCTGTTGTTGGTCTCCTTGCGGAGTGTATTTACTCACTAAATCAAACATCACTTATCTATTGCTAAGCCTATGGTCTCTCTGTTCCTCCGACAAGTAACTTTCATGAAAAAATCCTATCCTGCACAAGTAACTGACGCGTCTCGCGGCAGTCCGTCCCTGCTGCATCTTGCAGCAGTGCTCTACAAAAAATAAGTAATACAAACAAAAAAATCCTATCCCTTCCAAACACAACCATGTTAATAATCCCCCCATGCGAACACTCATTAAAAACGCTCTCAAAAGCGAAACAGCAAAAGACCCCATCACACTCAAAGGCTGGGTCAGAACTAGACGAGACAACAAAGACTTCTCATTCATCGAACTAAACGACGGCACCTCACTCGCCAACATCCAGTGCATCGCAGACGCAGGCATCCCCGGCTACGATGACATTGCCAAAATGTCCACCGGAGCAGCCATCGGCATCACTGGCAAGCTCGTAGAATCTCCAGGAAAAGGACAGAAGTGGGAAATCCACGCCACCAGCCTAGAGCTCATCGGAGAAGCCCCCACTGACTATCCTCTTCAGAAAAAAGGCCACACCCCAGAATTCCTCCGCTCCATTTCCCACCTCCGCCCGAGAGCTAATCTCTACGGAGCCGTCTTCCGCATGCGCTCACGTCTTGCTCAAGCAGTCCACCGCTTCTTCGATGAACGTGACTTCACCTACGTCCACACCCCAGTCATCACCGCCTCAGACTGCGAAGGTGCAGGAGAAATGTTCCGCGTCACCACACTCGACCCAACCTGCGGAGGAGCGTCAGCGACTGCAAGCCCTAAAACTAAAGCCCAAAAACCAGCAGATGATTTTTTCAACAAACCCACTTATCTAACAGTCTCCGGTCAGCTAGAAGGAGAAGCCTTCGCCACCGCACTCTCTAACATATACACCTTCGGTCCCACCTTCCGTGCAGAGAACTCCAACACCACTCGCCACGCCAACGAGTTCTGGATGATCGAACCAGAAATGGCATTCTGTGATCTTGAAGGAGACATGGATCTCGCAGAAGAATTTGTCAAATATCTAGTCCAAGATACTCTTGAAAACAACGAAGGTGATCTAGAAATTTTCAACAAATTCGTGGACAAAGGCCTCATCGAGAGACTCAAACACGTAGCAGAAAACCCATTCCAGAGAGTCACCTACACAGAAGCCGTTGAGCTACTCCTCAAGAGCGGCAAGAAATTTGAATACCCCGTAGAATGGGGCGTAAACCTCCAGTCCGAGCACGAGCGCTGGCTCACAGAAGAACATTTTAAATGCCCTACCACTGTTTACAACTACCCTAAATCAGTTAAGCCATTCTACATGCGCACTAACGATGATGGAAAAACCGTCACCGCCATGGACCTCCTCGTACCTGGCATTGGCGAAATAGTCGGTGGTGCTCAGCGTGAAGAACGCATGGATGTCCTCCAAGCAAACATGAAAGAACACAACCTCAGTGAAGAAGACTACTGGTGGTACATGGATCTCCGCAAATACGGCACCTGCCCGCACGCAGGATTCGGCATGGGCTTCGAGCGTATGCTCATGTTCGTAACAGGCATGAAAAACATCCGAGACGTCATCCCATTCGCAAGAACCCCAGGCTCCTGCGAGTTCTAAAGTGCCAGTCGCGTCCCGCTTCTGTCCATCAACACCCCAAGCACACAACCCAAGAAAAATTCTGTCAATCCTGCAAAATTCTGCCAATTCTGTATAAAAATAACAACAACCATCGAACCAACATCATGATCGTAAAACCAAAAATTAGAGGATTCATCTGTATCACCTCACACCCAGACGGCTGCGCAGCAAACGTGCAAGAGCAAATTGACTACGTTAAATCAAAAGGACCAGTCGAAGGCGGACCCAAAAACGTCCTCGTCATCGGATCATCCACTGGCTACGGCCTAGCATCTCGCATCGTTCCTGCATTCTCTTCCGGAGCTAATACCCTCGGTCTCTTCTTCGAGAAACCAGGCACAGAAAAACGCACTGGCACAGCAGGATGGTACAACACCGCTGCCTTTGAAAAAGCAGCCGCAGCAGAAGGACTCTTCGCCAAATCACTAAACGGAGACGCCTTCTCACACGAAGCCAAATCCAAAGCCATAGACATCATCAAAAACGAAATGGGACCCATCGACCTCGTCGTTTACTCCCTCGCCTCACCGGTAAGAAAAGACCCAGACACAGGAGAAGCACACCGCTCAGTCCTCAAGACCACTGGCGGAGAATACACCAACAAAAACCTCAACACCGACAAAGGCGAGATCGAAGAAGTCACCATCGGACCCGCAACCCAAGAAGAAATAGACAACACCATCAAAGTCATGGGTGGCGAAGACTGGGAACTCTGGATGAATGCTCTCGATGAAGCCGGCGTCCTTGCAGACGGAGTCAAAACCGTCTCCTACTCTTACATCGGTCCAGAACTCACCTGGCCCATTTACACCGATGGAACCATAGGAATGGCTAAGAAGGATCTCGAAACAGTCTGCGAACGACTCGACTCCAAGCTCAGAGATAAATACAATGGCTCAGCCTACGTCTCAGTAAACAAAGCACTCGTCACCCAAGCCTCATCTGCCATCCCAGTAGTCCCACTCTACATCTCCATTCTCTACAAGGAAATGAAAGCAAAAGGACTCCACGAAGGCTGCATCGAGCAAATCCAGCGCCTCTTCGCAGACCGTCTCTACAGTGAAGAAATCCCACTCGACGAGAACTCTCGCATCCGCATAGACGACTGGGAAATGCGCGATGACATCCAGGAAGCAGTAGCTAAATCCTGGGACACTATTTCAAACGAAAACCTAGCAAACCTAGCAGACTTCGATGGTTACCAGGAAGAATTCCTCAAGCTATTTGGATTCGGAGTAGATGGAGTAAACTACGATGCAGAGACAGACCCAGAAACCTCACCACCATCGATAACCTAAATAACCTAATCATTTAAGATAGATATCTAACAACAAAAGCCGCATCTAAAAGCCGCATCTAAGAGTAGAACCTCTCAGATGCGGCTTTTTCTATAAAACAAAAAAACTTACCTCCAGTTATCCCTTAACCCGGCAGTTTTATTAAAGACTATTTTCTCGCCAGCTAAATGATCTACAGAGTCTGTGCAGAAATAACCAATTCTCTCGAACTGACACATATAGCCTGCCTCCACCTCAGCCAATGATGGCTCTAGCTTCGCTCCGCTGATAACACTCAATGAGTCCTCATTCAGAACACTCATAAAGCCACCCTCAGCCGCATCCGGGTTCTCATCTTTAAATAATCGATCATAAACCCGCACCTCGGCATCCACTGCATACTTGGCACTCACCCAGTGGATCGCAGCCTTGCACTTGATTCCCTCTGGTGCATTCTGCCCGATCGTATCCGGAATATATTCCACCATCACCTCGCTCACATTACCCGCTTCATCATGAATATGACTCACGTATTTTATAATGTAGCCCCCGCGTAATCTAACAGCCCTATCTGGTCCGAGTCGGAAATACTTCTTCGGAGGCTCTTCCATAAAGTCATCCCTCTCGATATAAAATTCCTTAGTCAGCGGAACCTCACGCGTCCCTGCACTCTCATCCTCAGGATTATTATTACAGATCATTTGCTCTTCTCGCTCTTCATCCCAATTAGTGATCACCACCTTCAGCGGCTCCATCACCGCCATCCTGCGGTCCACTTTCTTATTCAGATCATTCCTTACCTCCGCTTCTAAAATAGCAAAGTCTGTCACCGAGTTCACCTTCGTCACCCCACCACGTGCGATGAAATTCTTCACCGCTTCAGGAGTATAACCTCTTCTCCGCATACCAGAAAGCGTAGGCATCCTAGGGTCATCCCAGCCAGACACCACCTCATCTTCCACTAGCTGAAGCAGCTTCCGCTTGCTCATCACCGTGTAGGATAAATTCAGTCTGGAAAACTCTATCTGTCTAGGAACCGCCGGCACCGGGCAGTTCTCCACCACCCAATCATAAAGAGGTCTGTGATCCTCAAATTCTAGCGAGCACAACGAATGCGTCACCTTCTCTTTAGCATCCTCCAGTGGATGAGCGAAATCATACATCGGGTAAATCTTCCACACATCACCCGTATTATGATGATCTGTATGCAGCACACGATAAATCGCAGGATCTCGCATATTCATATTTGGCGATGCCATATCGATCTTCGCCCTGAGCACAGCCTCACCTTCGCCTACCTCACCATCACGCGTCTTTTTAAAGAGCGCCAAGTTTTCATCAACAGAAGTCTCCCTAAACGGACTATTCACACCAGGATGATTCACATCCCCCCTGCCCGCACGCATCTCCTCAGGACTCTGCTGATCCACATACGCCAGACCTTTCTCAATCAAGCTCACCGCGCAATCATAAAAATACTCAAAATAATCACTCGCGAAATACAAGTTCTCACCCCAGTCAAATCCCAGCCACTTCACATCCTTCTTAATACTCTCCACATACTTCGTATCCTCCTTCACAGGGTTCGTATCATCGAAACGCAAATGACATCTTGCCCCGCTCGCAGCATTCTCCTCAGCGAGACCAAAATTCAGACACAAAGCCTTAGCATGTCCAATATGCAGAAACCCATTTGGCTCAGGCGGGAAACGCGTGATCGTAGTCTCATGTTTCCCTGACGCCAGATCATCCGCGATGATCGTTCTGATGAAATCTTTACTCTCCTTAGTGGTCTCTTTACTCATAAAATTCTTTGTTTGCTTCCAAATACATGCGTCAGATCTCTCTAGCTTGCAACTCAAATTCACTTGCAATTCTGCTCACCCGCGCTTCACTACCATTATGATCATCTTACTATCACCTGCTAAATCGCTCGACTACGAATCGCCACTACCTACCAAGCGTCACACTGAACCACGCTTACTCGAAGACTCAGAAATCCTTGTCAAAAAACTCCGCACTATGTCGCCAAAGGCACTCGGTAAGCTCATGTCCATCAGTGACAAGCTCGCGGATCTCAATGCCGAGCGCTACACCACCTGGGAGCCAGATTTTACTCCCGAAAATAGCCGCCAGTGCCTCTTCGCATTCACTGGTGACGTCTATCAGGGTATGGAACTATCCGAATGGAAAGGTCCAGATTTCACATTAGCTCAAAAGCAAATCCGCATCCTTTCAGGTCTCTACGGAGTCCTTCGCCCACTCGACCTCATGCAGCCCTATCGCCTAGAAATGGGGACCAAGCTCGCAAACGCACGTGGCAAAAACCTCTACGAGTTCTGGGGAGAAAAAATAACCGACCTCATCAACACCGACCTCAAAAAAAGCGGATCCAATTTCGTGGTCAACCTCGCCTCAAACGAATATTTTTCTTCCGTCAAAAAGAAATCACTCAATGGCGAACTCATCACCCCAGTCTTCAAAGACGAGAAAAACGGCAACTACAAAATCATCGCCTTCTTCGCTAAAAAAGCACGCGGCATGATGGCAGACTACATCATCCGCAACAAAATCACAGACGTCACAGGACTAAAAAAATTCAAAACCGCTGGCTATAAATTCAACAAAGCCGAAAGCACCGACACCCAACTAGTGTTTCTAAGGAAGGAAAAAGTTTAAAGGACAAAGGAAAAAGCCCAACAACCTAAGTTCCGTTCCATCAACCCAGTTCCGTGCTTTCCGTGTCTTCCGTGGTTAAAAAAAAATCCATCAACCCAAGGCTTCATCATCTACATTCGTGAATATTCGGGTAAATTCGTGGTAAGCTCCCCGCGAACGCGGGGTATAAACCCAAGCAAAGTTCCATTCAAACCGTCTAAAACAACATGCCAACCCAAGTAGCCAAAGTCCTCATCGACGGTCCCTCGGAGCTAGTCTTTGACTACGCCATCCCAGAGAACCTGGACGATGTTTCCATAGGCTGCCGCGTCCGCATCCCTCTCAGGAACAGAAACTCCACTGGCACCGTGCTAGAAATCACCCCCGCCCCACAGAGCGACTTCACCCTCCGCCCCCTCCACTCACTCATCGATCCTGAGCCGCTCATCACCCCGGGTCTCATGAAGCTAGGAAAATGGCTCGCTGACTACTATGGAAGCCCTATGGAACTCGTCATGCGCGCGCTCCTTCCCGAGTCTGTCCGACAAGATGCCCACTCTGAAAAAACACAAAAAGTTGTGGTGTTAGAAAATTTACCTGATGACGAAACGCTCCAAAAACTCGCAAAACGAGCCCCAAAACAACACGTCATCCTCATCCTCCTAAAATCTGCGATCCAAAGTGGAGGACAAATTTCCATCAAAGACCTAGGGGGCGGTGCCGTGACAGCCTCTGTAAAATCTCTTGAGAAAAAAGGCTACGTCACCATCAAGCATGAGTCCGTAAGACGCGACCCAGATGCCGATCAAGAATTTCTAGAAACCAAAGCCCTCAAACTCAATCCCGAGCAAGAAGTTGCTCTAACAGAAATCCTCAAGACTCCAGAAAACGATGAGCCTAAAAAGCCAATTTTATTGCACGGAGTCACCGGCTCAGGCAAGACAGAAGTTTACCTACAAGCAGTACAGCATCATATCGACAAAGGACAAACCGCTCTCGTTCTTGTCCCAGAAATCTCCCTCACCCCACAAACAGTGCAGCGATTTAAATCCCGCTTCGCCGCACTCCAAGACCAAGTCGCCGTCCTCCACTCACACCTCTCTCAAGGCGAACGTTTCGATGAATGGCACCGCATCCGTAAAGGCAAAGCACGCATCGTCATCGGTGCCCGCTCAGCCATCTTCGCACCTCTAAAAGATCTAGGAATCATCATCGTGGATGAAGAACACGAGAACACCTACAAGCAAGAAACCTCTCCCAGATACCACGGCAGAGACATCGCGGTTCTGCGTGCGCACCTCGAAAACTGCACCATCGTTCTCGGCTCAGCCACACCATCGTTAGAGTCATTTCAGAACACCCAGACAGGTAAATACCAACTCGTCAAGCTAGTGCACCGAGCAGACCACCAGACCATGCCCATCATCCGTGTGCTGGACATGAAGCTAGAAGCCCAGAAACAAAAAGGACGCGATGCCATCCTCTCTGACAAGCTCCGCGTCTCCATGGAAACCAAGCTCAAGAACGGTGAACAAGTCATCCTCTTTCTCAACCGCCGAGGCTTCGCCCGCTCGCTCCAGTGCCCACCCTGCGGACACGTCTGCGAGTGCCAGCACTGCGCCATTCCACTCACCTACCACAAAGGAGACGAACGTCTAGTCTGCCACATGTGCGGCTACCAGACCATCACCCCGCGCAAATGCCCCGAGTGCGGAGACAAAGACATCCGCCTTCAGGGATTCGGCACAGAAAAAGTAGAGAAAATCATCCAGAAAGTATTCCCTCAGTCCCGCATCGCTCGCATCGATGCCGACACCATGCGCAAGAAAAACGCTCTGCGCGATACGCTCGCCAAATTCAAAGCCAACAAAATAGACATCATCATCGGCACCCAGATGATAGCTAAAGGACTCCATTTTCCAAACGTCACCCTAGTAGGAATCCTCAATGCAGACCTCGGTCTCCACGTTCCAGACTTCCGCGCTGGTGAGCGCACCTTCCAGCTCATCACCCAAGTCGCGGGAAGAGCCGGACGTGGCGAACTGGAAGGCGAAGTCGTGATCCAGACCTTCACCCCGCACTCACCCTCCATCCAGTTCGCCCGGCACCATGACTTCGAGGGCTACGCTGAGCAGGAACTTCAATTTAGAAGACAATTCCAGTTCCCTCCGTTCGCCCACGTAGCCCTCCTAGGCACCCGCTCCACCCACGAGCGCAGGGCTGAGTTCACCCTAGAAAACATCCACAAGCGGCTAAAGAAAAACTTACCTCCACACATCGAGCTAGGCGAGCCACTCCCATCCCCCCTCACAAAAGCCCACGGACAATTCCGCTATCAGCTCATGCTAAAATCCACCTCCGCCCGCGAGCTCTCCCGCTACATCCGAGACATCCTCAAACAAACCCCACCCCCAGAAGACGTAAACATCATCTTCGATATGGATGCGCTGAGTTTCTTTTAAATTCCGTTCTAAGTTATGCCTAATAAATCCAATCAATAGTAATTGTATTCAACACGCATGATCCTAGCGTAGTTATTAACCTACTGAATGTTCAATAAAGCTTTCTGGGCATCTACTTGCCTTTTAGAGGCTACTTGTAGCTCTGTAATATTAGCATTGTACTTTTTCTCAACTTCTGGATCTGATATATCAACAAGTTCGGTGTCGGCATTCCAAGTCCATGTATCCACGTTATCTTTTAGCAGGTTAATTTGGTCTTTAAAAGTTTCACATAGTTCAATTTCAGAATCTCTAATGATTTCTGTGAACTTAACTTGTTTGTCTTTCTTGCCGCCAGACTCTATTCCAAGTCGGAAGTTTTTCTTCACTTGATCAGGTAAGTCAGTAGCATTAGCACTAGCAATGATATTTTTGTAATACGTCACAGTCGCGTATTCTTTAAACTTCTGATTTGCTTTGATCGCTTTATCTAACAGTTTAATCCGTTCCTCGAAATTTTTCTGTTCCTTAAGAGTAGATAGATCAAGTGCTTCTATAACTCCTACTTGTTCTTGCTCAAATTCGACCATCTTTGATTTCATGACCTTCATCTCGGCACCCAAAATCTTAAAAAGTCTCGCCTCATCAGTCTCGCTATCTTTCAGCTTATCGGTCGCTGATATTATTTTATCTAGCTTAGTAGAATCAGACTCATAGTAGCCTTCTTCTTCAATTTTTTTCTTACTCTGTTCATTGATTGCTTCAAACTCAGAATAGACCTCATCTATTTTTTTTCGCTCATCAGCCTTCTCCGCTTTGGTCTGCTTATTACAGGAATTTAAAACAATGAGGCTACCAAGTAATGTTATTTTAAAAATATTCATACTAATGTTTATCAGCTTACCGAATAGGATCAAAGGCAATATTCGCGAATCAGAATATAATTTAATATGATCATGCCCCATTTCCTATTGCTCCGCCAGTCTGTCTAGCTTGGAATTTGACCCACATAGTTCCTATAAAATCTGGATTTATTGAGGATAAATATTTACTCTCTTTAACTTATCGCTTGGTGAGAATTCAAATTCTACGATGAGCTTGTGTAGATCGTAGAAGAGTATGATTTCTTCAATTTGATCATACGTTTCACGAGGCGATCCAAAGTTATTTTGCACATACGTTGAGCTTGAGTCTGAATCTAGTGCTATCGTGTTGATGACTGGCTTGGAATAATTTAGATCTGGTCGCTTCGGATTATATTCATCTGACCCTACAAAATAGGCGACTGAGCTGAGTTTTTCGTTATCGAACTCTAGCTGAAATCCCTTCTCTGAATAGATCAGATTAAAGGCATCACCTTCGAGCCAGCCTATCTCATCCGGTTTACCGTAGTGCTTTGCTCTTTCTAGGGCATCACCATAGCGCAGCACTCCCACCTTCTGAGTTGCTGTATCCAGATGAGGGGTTTCTATGTTTTTGGACTCCCAGCCCTCAGTGGGATCGATTCTCTCTTCGGTTTTTGTTAGGTAATTGAGTATTTTTTTAAACATAATTTTCATTCGTTGGAGAATTGGTCAAACTGGGATTTGAGAGCATCGCCTTGGGATTGTTGTTCTTTGGTGCGTTCTTCGGTTTCTTCGGATTGCTTCTCCATTCTCTCATCAAACCAGTATTTTTCTTCTTTCTGCTTGGACTCTGGGTTCAACTCGTGATTGAGCCTACTTATTTCTGCTTCTAACTGATGAACCTTATCTCTATGAGATGATTGCTTCACGAGGTCAGTAATTTGATATGCCTGCCTCATAAAAAAATAGGTAATAATAACACCCATGCAAAAGGCGATGACTAGGGGTAAGTTTTTTTTGAGTGAGGTCATAATGGTGCTGGTTTAAATGGTCTTGGGTTGTGGTGATAAAGTTCTCCTTCAGAGAACGTTTGGCTTTTCTGTCTTACCTTGGGATGCGGCTCCTCTGGGAGCCTTTCCCAAGGCTGGTATAAATTTCACCGGTCTAGGTTCAGAACATGGTTTACACATTGGCATAAAAAACTTCTCATTAGAAGTTTGTTTATGCCGTGGAAAGAAACCG
>CAKZMG010000241.1 GCA_937128235.1 uncultured Verrucomicrobiales bacterium | reverse complement strand
GTGGTAGTGAATCATACTTTGTTTTTCACTCTCTACGGAGCTGAGCTAGAGGCGCAGCAGTTGGGCGAAAAGGGCAGCGGAGGTTATCTGTTTGCCAATGACTTTGCGATTCTCGATGAGGCTCATACTCTGGAAGATGTGGCGGCTAAGCAGCTGGGTATAAGGCTTAGTCAGGCTGGGCTAAAATTTGATGTGCAACGTCTGTATAATCCTAAGACGAAACGCGGTCTGCTGAAGACGATGCGTGCTGGTGAAGGTATGCAGTGTGCTGAAGAACTACTGGATGTAGCGGAGGAGTTTTTTGAGGAAGTGGGAGAGGTGGTGGATTTCGGTCAGTATTCTCGTGAGTTTAGGGTCAGACAAGCGGACTTGGTGGAGAATCAGTTGGCTTTACCACTGCGTAATTTCTGGACAGCAGTCGAGGAAGCCGCAGGGGATCTGGAGAAAGACAGCGCTGTGCGTAATGAGCTGATGGACGGAGCTAGAAGGATGCGAGAGATGCATGGTGCGCTCAAGTTATTCTTAGATCAGGACGATGACGAGAGTGTTTACTGGGTGGAGAAGAGTGGCCGAGATGGTGATAATTTAGTGCTGATGTCGGCGCCGATCAATGTGGCTGATATTTTGCGAGACACGATGTTTGGCAAGGGCAAGACATGTATTCTGACTAGTGCAACATTGGGTGCTGGTGATGAGAATCTGAGTTACTTTAGAGATAGAGTTGGTGCTGAAAATAGCAGAGCTCTGAAGATAGGTAGTCCGTTTGATTATGCTAAGCAGATGGAAATCTATGTGATGCGCAGCATGCCAGATCCGGGAACTGAGAAGTATGAAGAGCAGCTGGTTCACTGGATCGGTAGAGTGCTGAAATACACCGAGGGCAAGGCTTTTGTGCTTTTCACTAGTTATCGAGTGATGCGCAATGTAGCGAATGCGATGGAAGAATATTTTGATGAAATGGGCTGGCGTCTTTTAGTTCAGGGAGACGGAACACCTAGACACCAAAT
>CAKZMG010000240.1 GCA_937128235.1 uncultured Verrucomicrobiales bacterium | reverse complement strand
CACATTATGAATATTCAACCAAAAATAAAGCCTGTGCTGGATGAGGGATTCGTCCCAGCGGTGCTCTGGAGAAGAGCTTTCGATGAAAAAGTAGCAGCTGATCCAGGCGCTCATGACGTGCAGATAGCGCTCGGACGTCTCGATGGCACGACCTACAGAAACGATGTCCGGATTCTTTCACACGAAGGCGAGAACGTAGCTCTCAACATTAAATACGTGGAGCGTCTTATCAAATTCCTACTGTGGGCAAAAGGTGGATGTAATATTTTCATCGCCGGAAATGATACTCTCGCTGCTCAGATTGGTGAGATTTATAGTGAGACTGGTGCGCGTAAGTTTGACTGGGACATCATCGGGAAAGGAATGTTCAGCCAGAACATCAAAATCATCGCAACAACAGCAGATGAAATACCAGCTGAAAAGGCTGTGGCTGAGCCTATCGGGCGTCACTTAGAGGGTAACCGTATCGGATTTGATCTTGGTGGATCTGACCGCAAGTGCGCGGCAGTGATCGATGGAGAAGTGGTTTTCTCTACAGAAATTCCATGGGATCCGTATTTTAAAGACGATCCATCTTACCAGTATGATGGCATCATTGATTCACTTAAACTAGCAGCTGAGCATTTACCAACAGTCGATGCCATCGGTGGATCATCCGCTGGAGTTTATATCAACAACGAGGTGCGTATCGCATCGCTTTTCCGTGGTATCAAGGATGAGAAGGTGTTCGATGAAGTAGTTCGTCCAATGTTCAAAAACCTTATCGAGAAAGAGTACCCAGGTGTGCCGTATGAAGTCATCAATGATGGTGAAGTCACTGCACTGGCTGGCTCAATCAGCATGAATACCAATAGTGTTTTAGGAATCGCGATGGGGACATCAGAGGCGGTAGGTTATGTTGACCAAGAAGGAAATGTAACCACACAGATCAATGAGCTCGCATTCGCACCTATTGACTACCGTGAGAACGGACCGAATGATGAATGGTCAGGTGACGAAGGTTGTGGTGTGCAGTTTTTCTGTCAGCAGGGTGTAGCTCGTCTCGCACCAGCGGCAGGATTCAGCTACGGAGACATGCCTTTCCCAGAGCAGCTCATCGAGGTGCAAAATGAAATGTTAGCTGGCAGTGACGGTGCGCGTAAAATCTACGAGACTATCGGAACGTGCTTCGGATATGCTATCGCTCACTACGCAGAATTTTACCATATCGAGACGCTCATCATCATGGGGCGTGCTACATCTGGTCCTGGTGGTCAGGTGATGATCGATAAGGCGCAGGAAGTTCTCGACCTAGAATTCCCAGAACTAGCGAAGCAGATCAA
The DNA here is from genome assembly GCA_937128235.1 of uncultured Verrucomicrobiales bacterium. Classification (GTDB taxonomy): domain Bacteria; phylum Verrucomicrobiota; class Verrucomicrobiia; order Verrucomicrobiales; family Akkermansiaceae; genus Rubritalea. Next base: position 701 of record CAKZMG010000240.1, on the reverse strand, counting down.
CATCACTCAGCCGGACGAGAAGATGAAGCGTCACGGCCAAGCTGTAGCTGCTGCATCTCTCCCTAAGGGTAAGTAAGGGTAAGTAATTTAATATGGAGCAATCCATCAAAGTAGAATCAATGTTCGACGGGAGGTCCCACCACGGGTCCTTCCGTCAGCATTTATGGCACCGATGGAAGTGGTGGTTAGTTGCCCGTTCTTTCGTGTGTGTAGCGCTGGTAGTTATCGGTGCCTACATGGCTATCCATTATTCTGGGAAAGGTAAGAAGTTTGCGGATTTCATTTCTGTGGCATTTATTCTGATGGGCTCAGTGGGTTTTATCCGGCCGATGATCTGGCAGATGTGGAACGAACGAAAGCTCCGTAAGCACCCAGCGTATGGGACTAAAATTTGTTATACATTTGATCAGGAAGAAATCATTATGGATGGGGAGTCTGGAAAAGTAGTAGTGCCCTGGTGCGCGCTCACTGAGGTAGTGGAAACCAAGACTGGTTTACTCCTCTACCAGAATACAAAAGATTACCTCTGGATTCCTGGTTATGATTTTGAAGTAGGGGAGATGGGGGAAGTGGTGCGGTTACACAGGGTGGATTGAACTCTAATCTATTTAAGGAGTTTGAACATCTAGAGTGAAGGGGACTCAGGGAGGTTTTCTAGGTCGGCAAGGTCTTTAGCTCTGCCACTGGCTTTTTTGTTCTTT
>CAKZMG010000239.1 GCA_937128235.1 uncultured Verrucomicrobiales bacterium | reverse complement strand
AGATGGTATTGGTCTAAATCATCGAATCTTTCCTTCTGCATCCTTGTGTCGTAGATGACATCTGACTGACTGAGCACTTCATCAGAGAGTTCATGATAAATTTCATCGCCCGCCTGAACGTAGTCGCTAGGCATCTGGATGACTTCTGGTGCCACGAAGGAAATTTCGACCCCATCATAGTTCCTCAGAACCTTAGCGAGTGAATGCACCGTGCGTCCGTATTTTAGGTCTCCTACGAATGCTACCTTAAGCTTCTCCTCACCTATCTTGTGGTGCTTGGCGATAGTGAATAAATCTAACAGACTCTGTGTAGGGTGCTCCCCCGCCCCATCTCCACCATTGAGGACTGGCACAGGTGAGTAGTGCGCTGCGAGCTTTGCCTCACCTTTCACTTTCGTCCGGATAGCAATGACATCTGCGTAGCCACCCACAATGCGGATGGTGTCTTCCATCACTTCACCTTTGGTCTGAGAGGAGAATGTAACGTCGGTTTCCGACACCACATTTCCACCCAGCCGCATCATTGCCACCTCAAAAGACAGTCTCGTTCGGGTCGATGGCTCGTAGAAAAGTGCACCGAGTATTTTCCCATCGCACAGTTTAGAACCACCCGCCGCAACGATAGATTCCATTTCCACACTCCGTGCCATGATGGCATCTAAGTCAGAGCGGGTAAACTGATCAGCGGTGAGGACGTGCTTTATTTCCATGGCAATACTTTAAGTAATAGCCCGCACATGTCAGTAAAAATGATTTTATAATCCTAGCGGCAACTCAGAAAGATTATGGATCTTGCTACGCAGATCATTCGCCTTTTTAGGGTCATAGGGCGTGGAGTTCATCACGCCTACGACTCCGCTGTTAGTGGTGATCAACTTTGGCACACTTCCGCCAGATCCTTTTTTGTGGTATTGCCTACGCACTGTTTTACCGGCGGCATCGACCACTGTGTGGCTATAGATGGTAGGAGTGGTTAGAAACAGAACGTGGAGCCTATTTTTATTATCTAAAGTGGCGGAAAACTCTCTGAAAGCGAGGTTTCTACCCATAGAATATGTAGCTAGCATTCTCCCTCTTTTCACATCCTCGACCTGCACGTAGAGTTCTGTAAATCGGTCAGAGCTTACATTCATGAGCCTATATTCTCTGGTATCACCCGGCGCACCTGGCACGCCAGCACGTTGTTTCCATGAAGCGTGTCCTCGGATAACGGTAAAATGTACTTTCTGAGAACGCGTCCCCTGCTCCGCAGATTGCCCCGGCATTCTCACTATCGCATAGACCGTGTAGTTGCCAGGCTGACTGAGATCATAGCTACTGTTTAGTGTGAAATTAGAAGTTCTCGTCTCACCAGTATTAAGCAGAGCTGGTGCATAAATCGCATCTTTTTTAGCGAACACAGTCTGCTGACCATTGCCGCGCTCTACTACGAATTCTATCCATTTCCTTCTCATCTTATTGACGAACTTGATAGGCTGTCCCGCTCTATTCGTCAGTGTCACTGCCAGCTTCACGTCCTCGTAAGCGACAACTTGTTTCTTGTTCATCTTGGCAGAGACCAGAAGCTGACATTTAGCAGTCTGCGTCTGCAGCATCACCAGCATTGAGATAGAGAAAATAGTTAGTAAATGTTTCATCGCGTAGTTGTGTTTTTATTCAGTGTATTCAGGTTGCCCCACAGTTCTAAAACCTATGAATGGGCGGCGGAGATCACGGGCGTCTTTATCATCACCAGAGGGGTCTAGCCAACGTCTCGTCGTAGCATTTGAATCGTCATTGTAAGAACCTCCAAAAATCACAGGTTTTTTCGTAGTGACCATGGGGTCTGTCTCTGGCTTGCTGAGCTTGAGGCTCCATTCAGCCACATTTCCTGCCAGTCCATAAATTTTATTTTGAGTAATGTCCTCACTCTGCTGATCCACTGGTCCCCACTCAGAAGCCTTTAGCTCTCTTGGGCTAGTGCCAGATGTAAGCAATGCCGCTCGCCACTCTGCATGTGTGGGCAGTCTTCTGGAGTTAAATTCTGCATAAGCAAAAGCATCCCACCAGTCCACACCTACCACTGGGCAGTTGAGGCTCATTTTCTTGCCATTCCATTCCTTACCCGTTCTCGCTGCCTCAAACATTGCTTCCCAATCTTCAGGCACATAGGACACTTTGTATTCTGGCTGGTTCTCATGCTGGATATTCTCTGCTAACTCAGGCGTTAAGCTTTTGAGAAATTTAGAATACTCAGCAATCGTCACCTCATGAGCATCAATGGTAAATTCTTTGAGTTTCGTTCCCTTGTGCTGGTTCATGAAGTTCTGCACATCCACCATCACCACACCCGCCAGATCTCTCTTCTTCGGTGGCTTTTCACGCAGCATGACCAATGCCACTAGCCCTCCAAGTACCACCACTCCAAGGGCGATACAGAGATTTCTCATCGCCTCCTTGCTCATGCCAGATTTCTTAATCAGCATCGTAGAGCTCTGCAGTGGAGAGGTGGTAAGCGGCTCAGTGAGCTGTCTTTCTACACCTTCTGATAGTTCTTTCACTTGTTCCCAAGTCAGCGGAATTTCCCTCTCCTTATCCGCCATGAAACCCAGCAGTGACCTAGTGCGCGTAGCACCTGGCTCATCAGTTTTGAGCACCTTGAGGAAATTTTCACCCAGCATCACCTTATCTTGCGTAGAGACCGCATACTCACGCTCTCCTCCTACTGCCATGTTGACTATCCGGCACATTCCAGTGTCTGAGATAAAGAGCTGATTAGGCGATAGCGGCAGCGATGCCAGCTTCTTAGACTCAAGATAGAGATTCGCATCTGCTACCTGCTTTAACAAATGCACCACCTCTTGTGGCTTCAAACTCTCACGCTTTAGCACCTTCCCCTCCAGCGTCTCACCAGGAATCTTCTCCCTAGCATAAAAACAAATACTTTCCTCGCGCACCGCCTCAAACACTGACCCGATCAGCGGATGATCCACCATCGCCTTCGTGCGCACATCGCTCAGATAAGTGGCTACCACCTCGTCATCATCATGCACAGCGCGGTTCAGACTATCAATGATCACCTCACGGTTCACAGACACCTGATGCGCTAGCCATGTCCGAGTGGCTTCCCCCTCATAGACTAATTGGTGTAAGTAATAGTCCCCCACCTGCATACCAGGTGTCAATCTCTGTTCCGTCTCTGACATATGTTCTCTAAATTCTCTATCAACCTGCCACACCTACCGAAAATAACAATCATAAGATTTGGCACCAGCGTCATTCCTGATCATTCCTAATTATTCCTAGTTACTCCTTAAGTGTTGGTAATAACATCCCTTCCCCGTCCAGACCCTCCAGTTCAGGAAGCGTGTCAAACGGCATCATTTCCGGATCAATATGCTGCTTATACTGATCCTTAGCATGTATCCCGTGTAGCCTCCCCGGATAGGCGAACTGATCCATCAGCTCACCTTTATAATATAACTCCACAACATGCCCAAAGTAGCGTCTTTCACCAAATAAATGCACCTGAGCCAGCTCCAGCTCAGGCAGCTGATACACTGCCTCTGCCGTCTCTTCAGTACTTCGTAGCCAGTCAGTAGGCTCCGTGATCCAGCGTTTCGCTATATTCTGCTCGCGCTGCTGAGGCACTGGCTCCACCACCTTATTATCCACTATATCATAGAAAAATATCCGCACATCGATCTGCGATGGCTCTATCTCTCGCTTCGTCAGTCTCCGCACCGGGATACTCACCCTCGCAGTCAGCTTATCCTGGCTCACACGCTGCACCACATTTCCTAGCTGAAATGGCACCACATCTGGCGCATCCTTCACCCCGTTCGCTATCTTATCAGTTGCTATTTCATAATACGTTCCCACCTCTGGTCCTAGCGCGAATAGCTTATCATACTCATCGCCAGCGCGCTCCCAGTTCCGCGCATCTTCGAAGACTAATGCTCTGCGATAAATGATCGCTGGCTCAGTAGGGTCTATCACTTCAGCCTCAGCCAGCTTCACCACAGCACGCACAATGTCACCTGCTAGATGCAACCTCTTCGCCTCCTCCACCAGCTTCTCCACCCTGCTATTCTTGATCGGCATGAACCTCCCCTGATCCGTGGTTAGGCTAGGTCTGATCCCTACACCCGCTGTGCGCCTCTTCGGTGCAGCCTTAGGCGTAGCTGGCATCTTAAATTCAGCCCCATCGTCAGCTTTATCACCATCACCATCACCATAAGCCTTTAAAATATCATCATAGCTCCTCGGCTTCACCTTCTCCACCTCAGGGAGCGCATCCGCTAGTGTAGGGATGTAAACCACCTTCACATCACCAGCCTCAGTCACTTCCACCACTCGCGTTTCACCCACTCTCCCAGCCAGAGCCACCCCCACCAAAACCAACTGCACGAACGCCACCAACCCCAACAAGCCACAAACAATCGCAAAAGTAGGACGTCTGCCTCCAGCTCCCTCAACAGCAGCCTCAGCACTCTCTCCTTTTACTAATTCATTCTCTAACATAAACAATCAAATACCCCATCTTCCCCCAACTGAAAAGCCACAAATCTCCCACTTGTAAAATCCACCACCAAACACAAGTACTTACATTATCCTACATTTCGACCAACAACATTCCTCACTGCCCAAACAAGAACATAAAAGAAACAAAACACAGCGTATGACAAACCAGCTTACCATGCATCAAATTTCCATAAAATGAGGCTCAATATTACTCCAATGTGCAATCTAATCATATGCATAATCGTTTATTTTTCAGCTTGGCGTAACCGCTGCCACATCACTTAGTCACTTTATGTCCTATCACATTACCTACAGAATCAACCTCATAACTACCCTTAGAGAGATCAAGTATAACCAATGGATTTTTCCATGGATCTAACACCACAGCGCACCTCCCTACACTAATATCGAACGGAGCTTGCAACACCGAGCCGCCTGCAGCTGTAAAATCCTCAACTGCATCCTCAACTGAATCCACTAACAAATCAGTCTCCATTGGACGATCATCCGTATGAAGAACTAGTTCGGCTTCTCCCAGCTTCAACCCCGCACTAGTACCTGTCCGCCAAATAAGCTCATGTCCCAGAGAAAGATAAAATGTTATCCCCTCAGAAAGATTAGTTACTGGCAAGCTAACGCAGTCGATTTTTCGAAATAAAGCAGGCATTTTCTCATTTTTTATCATCATTGAATCCGTAGTCGACTACTTACAAGTATAGGTAATGCAAACCCAGTGCCAATGACTAAAATAACTGATCCAAGCAAAATAAATACTGGAATAGCTATCGGACGGCTATCAAGCGCACTCAAGAGTGGAATGCTCCAGAAAAACAGCCCTAAGATCATTGTAATCCAGTTAACATGCACTCTAGTTGAAAAAGCATGAAGAATAGAACTCAAAACAAAGAGAACAGACATCGTAAAGAATCCATATAAAAATTCGAGTTCAAACCATTGCGGCTTGAACCTACCAAGACTCTCCGCCCAAGCAACCAAAACACTCCACCCCATGATAAACATACCAATCTGTATGACTGGAACCGCAATATAAGCAAAGACACACACGTAATTTATACCCAAGCTCTTTAAAGGCACCCCATATCTCATTTTCGACATAGTTAAACCTTAGGCAGGCAATTATGAATGCTGTATGAACCAGATGTGAAATAATAGTGAATTACTTCTGTTTTAAAAAAGCAAGTAAACACAACAACAAAAGCTCCCTTCCATAACAGAAGAGAGCTTTTTATAAAAATACTAATAATAAATCCGCAAAGAACTACTTAACGCCCTTCTTAGATAGCTTAGTAGCGCGTGTAGTGCCCTGGCGAGCCTTGAACTTAGGGTTCGTTTTGCAAATTACGTAAAGGGTTCCCTTACGCTTTACAACTTGGCAGTCCTCGTGGCGGCGCTTCATTGAAGCTAGTGATGATAAAACTTTCATGTCTTTAAAAAATCTGTGGTTGGAGGGCGAAAACTACCCAGATTCCTCCACATGTAAAGCCGATTCTACAAAAAAATTCAAAATCCTCTAAAACCACACCATTTTAAGCTGATTTCGGAAATTACCTGCGTCTCCTGAGCAAAAGCGCACCTGATCCCATCATCAACAAACAACTTGAACTAGGCTCAGGTACCGCATCTGGTCTCTCCACCAAAACGGAAGTTATTCTAATGAAGTCATCTGCCACTACTTCACCTCCATTCGTAGCTCCATCACTCCCATCATCGCGCGTAGCCTTCACTGGCAGATCAGTAAAAGCACCGCCCGCATTGATAATATTCTGAGCCATGATCTCATCGATCACCGTGAAGCTCTCCACTTCGCCAAACACCGTAAACCCACCATTATTTCGCTCATCCAGTGTTTCAGAATTATCCGCCACATTGATGAACCACTGAGAAGTCGCTGAGTGCGGATTCCCGCCCCGCTTAGCCATCGCAATAGTCCCGCGCGTGTTTGCTCTGCCGTATTCATTCTGAACAGAATCAAACTCAGTCACCTCTTCCAGCAGAAACGACCCCTGAGGAGTCACTCTATATCCCCCGCTCTGCAGCACGAAGCCAGTCATTGCCCTATGAAAAATCGTATTTCGGTAATCACCACGCTCAACATAAGATAGAAAATTATCCACCGTATTAGGAGCCTCAGCATCAAACAACACGATCGGGATCTCACCAAAATTCGTAGTAAAAATCACCTTCGTCTGTGCTGCCGACTGCATCACTGATCCAGAAAATGCCACCGCCGCTATCCATCCTAAAAATTTATTCATTGTTCGTTATCTGTTATTTAGAGTCTTATGATAGTAAGTAAACCCAAATCAAGCAATCATAAATTTCATCGGATTGATTCACTAAAAATTGATTGTGCGAAAATTTGTAATGTAGAGGTCAGTTAGCGGACAGATATAGCGATTTTAGATTCAGTTTCATCCTCGCCAGAATAACGTAAAATCATGAACGTATTATACAATACAAATAAGAAAGTTAAGCCTCCAAGCATTAGCATAGTAAATGAGAGAGTTCCTGTCGCTGACATTGCTGAGGCTAGAACCTCGTCACTACTACCTATGACAGAAAACAAGGCAATATGATCTTTCTCTCTGTATTCGGTACCAACCTTCTTCCCCATTGATACCTCGAGCTCTGATGATAAAGGATTATTGTGTTGAGTCACCGCAGCCCTACCAAAACACCCAACAGCGATTAATCCCAACATTATAAAAATGATTACAATATTATTGATGATTAGTTTTTTTCGTAATTTTGCATTCATGCTTTTTCTTTTCTATTGTAACCGAACAATACTTAAATTGTGATATTAAAAAATATAATCGAAACTTACTGGATCAATAATAATGGATACCGCATAACAATGAAAGTGAATTTCTCTAACCCCACAGTGATTGTGTTAGAAGCCGCTAATGACATCGGATGTCATCCATTAATGATTTCATGATTTGACTATCTCTGATATCCCATTATTGATTAGGTGTTAGAAAAAACTTACCTCTATGAAGCTACCCTCATTCATCAGCAAGATCTTCAAACCAGAATCTACCCCGCCAGAGCCAAAAATGCGTCAACCCAGAATAGGGCTCGCGCTTGGTTGTGGTGGAGCCAAGGCACTCGTGCACATGGGTGTGCTCAAGGTTCTGGAAGATCATGACATCCCCATTCATGCCGTCTCTGGCTGTAGTATGGGTGCCTATGTCGGTGCGCTGTGGGCATCTGGAGTTTCTGCTGATAAGATGATCCATCTCGCTGCTGAAATGGGCGATAAAGATTCATTCAAGAAACTCGCTGACCCTGCTGTCCCTCCTATAAAAGGTCTCTTCTATGGGCATAAAATTAAAGATCACTTGGAGGCTACTATCGGAAATCCGAAAATAGAGGAACTTGATCGGAATTTCATCGCCATCGCTGCAAATCTAGAAAACTACCAGCGCGTGGTGTTCGATTCTGGAAATCTGTTAGAGGCGGTTCATGCCAGCTGCGCCATGCCAGGAATCATCGTCCCTGTCGAAGTCAATGGTGTCCGCTGTGTGGATGGTGGCGTGGTAGATCCAGTGCCGGTAAACGTTCTCAAGAAATACACTGATGTGGACTACGTCATCGCTATCAGCACCACACCTACCCTACATGATCTAGACTCAGATGAGGCAGTAGAAGCCATCGTGGTAGAGGTAGCAGAAAATGAGGCGGAAAGTGCAGGGGCTTGGTTTAAGTCGAAATTTTCCTCACTCGGTAAGAAATATAATCCGATCGCGAAAGGCAATATGTTAGACACACTAAGGCGGAGTTTAAAAGCATCACAGATACGAATTGCGCATGATGCTTGTAGAAAAGCAGACGTAGCAGTCTTCCCGGTCTGTAATGACTCGGCATGGGACGAATACGAACGCTACGAGCATTTCATCTCACTCGGCGCTAAAGAAACACTCGCTGTGATAGACAAAATAAAAACTCTAACAGAACCTGTAGAAGATCACGATGAGGTGAAAGAAAAAATGGAGGAGCCAGCTATCGTAGAAAAGGTAGATCAAGAATTAGATCAAGAATTAGATCCAAACTCAGATCAAAATAAAAAGGAAGAAAACGAACAGAAAGATGAGCCTAAAACACTGCCTTCGGAAAGCTAGTGACTTGCTCTAACTTCACTCCGTAGATCGCAGCTATTTCGCTCGCATCTGAGGCTTTGTATTCCTCTTCATAGTAAATTTCCTCCACTCCATAGGCACACAGTGTCTGCATACACGCCGTGCAGGGCATCGTGGTAGTTGCTATCACCCGTGCTTCACCGCGCTTGAAAAGACTGCACAGATTCACCTCCGCATGGAGCATGTATTTCTGTCGCTTGTCCCTATCATCCCAGAACCCCTCAGGCGCATCATACCCTGGTGCCAGCCCATTATAAGCAGTGCCTATGACGCGGTTATCATGATCCAGAGCAGCAGCCCCGACCTTCCGATACGGGTCTTCACTACGCAGACTAGCCACGTGCGCCAGTGCCATCACATACTGTGGAATAGTGAGTCTTTCTTTGTTCATGATCGTGCCCTTTTCAAACTAAATCTTACTGAGGAGGAAGACCAGTTTCTCGTTTTGTACCTCCACTTAGATCGTTCAAGTTGATCATCGGAATCGCGTTTCCTCCCATGGATACACGTGGGACTATTCCGTCCCATTTCTCAATTGAACGAAGCTTAATAATGTCTGGATACTTCTTGAGTGCTTCACCTTTGATCTTGATGGCTTCTGCCTGAGCCTTCGCTTCTGCAGTGATCTCATATGCCTTCGCATCTGCGAGAGCCACACGTTTTTCAGCTTCTTCGATCGCAGCCATTTTTTCAGCCTTCGCTTTTACTTGCTGCTGTTCCTGCTCAGTAGTAAACCTTGCAAGCTCCTGAAGCTCCTTCTCTGCTAATTGCTTCTGACGCTTCTTATCCTCCACACCCTGCACAATCATTCGCGGTAGTTCAAATCCTCTGAGTAACACCTCCTCCACCAAGATACCCTTAGACGATAGTGCTCCCAGTTTCTCTAGAATTTTTGCCTGCATGGATACTTGCACATTGGCTTGATAAAAGTCTTCAGCATTCTCTATTTCTTTCCCTGCTTCACGTAGTAGAGAACGTAGCATAGGTCTTAAATGCACTGACTCAAGAGCCTCTGCATTTCCTGTCTCCTTGTATGCCTCCGCAGCTTGTGCTCTATCCACTCTCCACTTAACCGTAACATCTACCTGAGTGGTAAGCTGATCCTGACTTGGAACGCCTACTTTATCCATCGTATGCTCTTTATTTCGGCAGTCTATTTTCTGAACTTTTTTCAGAGGATTAATAATATGAAACCCCTCATTGAGTTCATCTGGGTCTACCTTTCCAAAAAGAGTAGCCACTCCCACATGTCCTGCTGGGATGGTAGTGAATGGAGTGAAAATAAATAGCAGAAAGAGAATCAACACTGGAATCACTAACAGTGACCCCGCCTTTTTCGCCTTTCTTATCTGCTCCGCCTGATATTCTTCGTTCGTATAGCTCATGACCGATGGTGGCACAGATTTACCCAGACACAAATCCTAATGTGTCTAAAACCAGTGTAACTAGCCTATCAGACTTTCAAGATCTTTGCCGTATTTCACGTAGCTATTGTAGCACTGATCCCAGTCCACTTCATCTGCTTTAGCATGGAAGACTGTGGCTACGTGTGGCTCTATGGCTACTAAGCCTTCGTAATTTGAGCGCTTGAGCTCTGCGATGATTTCTTTCACCTCACTCTGCCCTTCTCCCGGATAGGTATAGACTGGCTCCACGTCAACTGCGACTGGATTGATGCAGTCTTTGATATGGATGTGCACGACGTGCTCTTTTACTTTGTGGTAAAATTCTAGACTATCTTGCCACGGAAAAGTTCCATCCTCATTTGGCTGTGATCTATCGAGCTGGAAGGCAGGATTTCCGGTATCGAAAATGAGCATCATGCCAGGAACTTCCTCCATAAGGCGAAGTGTGTGATCCGCTGAGAAGCCGCCCCAGTTCATGCAGTTTTCATGCGCGGTAGTGAGTCCTGCATCGGTAAATCTGTTCGTTATTTCACGGAGTCTGCGGAAACGTTCCTGCTCATTTTGGTCAGTTCCCCAAGGATTCTGAGCGTATGACATGACTCTCACAATGTCTGTGCCCAGCTGCTGCATTCGCGGAATAGCACGCTCCACCTCCGCGAGTGTGATGTCAAAATCTGTATCAATCGACTTAGCCCAAGTTCCGATAAGAGAACCAAATTCTGCGACCTTAATACCTGCATCAGCAAGCTGTCCAGCCACCGTCTCAAATGCCTCATCACTCAGATCATGGATATTTTTCCCATCGATGCCTCGGGCTGAAATGTAGTCCCAGCCGAGTTCCTTAGTAGCTTTGATCTGCGTGGCTAAATCTGCCCCTGCCTCGTCTGCGAATCCTGTTAGTCTCATGATCAGAGTTATAAGAGTAGATTAGATTTCTGTCTACTAAGGATATAAGTTTTCTCCGTTCATAAAACTCACCTAACGCAACTTATTTGCATTAATTATTGCAACCTAGTTGCATTTATGTATTTTCTTTTCCAATCAATCACCAAGTTATGGAAACGACAGCCACTCAAGCAACTTTTATCACTCACAAGCGCATCGATAAAGTCGGTGTCATCGCCTCTGTCCTGTGCGCCATCCACTGTGCTCTCACCCCCTTATTGCTCATAGCTCTTCCAGCTTTTGGTAAATCATGGTCGCACCCTGCTACGCATTGGGGCATGGCGCTTATTGTGATTCCTATCGCTGTATTTATGATGCTCAAGAGCTATAAAAAGCACCACCGAAAAGTAGTACTCTACATCGGCAGTCTCGGCATTCTCTGTATCATTGTCGGAGCCATCCTACCCTACGTAGAAACTAGCCCAGGGAGTGATACTACATCTAATTTAGTAGCTTCAGCAGCGGTAGGATGAGGCTCTTGTAGCTCAGAAACAGGAGTTTCTGGTTCTAGTCATTCTGGTGGAGCAGTGGATAGCTGTTGCCCTTCCATTGTCACGAATGCAGCTGGTAAGAAATCACTGCATATACCTCCAGCCAGTATTGTGACTACGCTTGGAGGTGTCTTTCTCATCATACTTCACACCATGAATCTCTGTGGTTGCGGAGTTTGCAGCTCTAAAAAACAATCTAAAACTGTATCTGCATGATAGCTACTGACAGAAAAAGGCTAAATATCTTACTAAAAGATTGCACCAAGGGGTTCTACCAGCAGATGTATTTTTGGGGAAAAGACGTCATGCACCCGAGTGGGAATCAACTCCTGAAATATGGGTTTGAGAAAACACCATCGCAGGGTCTAAAAGGCACTAGCTGCTATACTTTACCTATAGAGAAGGAAGGTGAAACTGTAGAGCTTTATGGTTCGTGTGCAGCCTATTACTCAAAAGATTCCAATGTAGTATTTCTAAGACAACGCAACCGATTTTACCACTGGATCTCAGATCAAAAACTCATCGCCGGAAGATGGAGTCAAAGTGAACTGGGTAAATGCAGCGTGGAGCAGCTATTCACTTCCATGCTGCCATTTTTAAAATGGTGGATAAACTATGAGCAATGGATTCTAAACCAGCACGGTGAGCACTACCGCCAGCAATGCTACAAGGAATGGAGCCAAGTGAACAGCAAGCTCACGTGGCTGAATCCTGAACATGCGATGCAGTGGGTGAAGGAATTTCTAGATCACAAAGAGCACCATGTTAGACCTAAACACTATGCTTAAGACGATAGTAATGAGATGGAATTTCCCAGCATAGCCAAGATAAGGGACGCCCACCCAGTAGTCATGATCACGGGATTTTTAGGTGCGGGTAAGACTACTCTACTGCGAGAAATTTTGATAGCGGTAAAGAAAGCAGAAATCATTTCTAATGTCATCCTAAACGACTATGCTGATGCATCTATCGATAGTGCCACATTGCAAGAATTTGCTGAAAGTGTAGAGCCTCTCACAGCCACATGTGCGTGCTGTGAAGGTATGGATTTTTTACTCGATCTATCTGTTAGGGCGTCGAAATCATCGGCAGATATTCTTTTTATAGAGCTAAATGGCACCGCCGATCCAGTCCCCATCGTAGAGTCATTCACCCTTCTAGAAGAAAAGCTACGGCTCTTCCCGAGGTGGCAGGTGTGTGTGATCGATCTGAGAAGTTTTGGAAACCGAGGCACCTACTCAGACATCGAAGAACTACAGCTACAGACAGCTAGTCATATACTTCTATCTCACCATGATGACGATGTCGGAAATGTAGACTCGCAAGTTGCAGACAGAATCAAAGAAATAAACCCTCACGCTTCTATTCTTGATAAACAGACTCTCATCAAATCGATCATCACATTAGGAGGCAGAAAACGAAGAATCGCGATTTCTGAGTCGCTACAAAAGGAACACTATTCTCATGCTGCGCTTCACTCTGAACAGCATTTGAAAACTCACGAGGTCACCGCATGCAAGATCCTAATGCCCAGTCACGCCAGTGAAGGTGAGATCAAGCAATGGCTAAGCGAGCTACCCGCAGACGTCATCAGAGCGAAGTTGCTCATCGGAGTGACAGACAGACCAAAAGACCGCTATCTGTATGAGAGAGTAGGGACAGAAGTTTCAAAATACCCACAAAGAGTAGTGCTCAATGACAATGTTCCAAACTCCGCGATACTTATCGGTCCTAACTTGGATGTTCAGGCACTTGAAGCTCTTAGGCTTGAATGAAATCACACTACTCGACAAAAAGTTCAAAGGGCGTGATTTTGGATCAAGTCTCTCATTCGGGCTTAATTCACCGTCACCCACTTTCCATCATTCTTTGCGCTTTCATAAATAGCGGTGATGACAGCCACTGCTTTTCTGGCTTCTAGACAATCTACGGATGGCTTGCGTCCCTCTTTGATGGAGTTCACTACTTCTTCGAAGTTGCGCTGATGCCCCGTGAAGTTGATCGCGTTGGGGTCGTTTGCTCCTAGACCCTGTGCGCCTTCGGTTGCCATGAGGTTTGCGTGGACGTATGCGTCTTCTGGTGCTGGATTTTTGAAGTCCCAGACTTTGAAATGCTCGTCTGCCAAGAAGGCGCTCCCATCGCTGCCGCAGATATTTACTTCCGCCGGATGCCCCGTGGATGACCAGCAGGAGGTCGAACCTTGAACGACTCCTTTAGCTCCATTTTCGAATTCTAACAGTGCAACTGCGGTGTCTTCTACTTCGATGTTTTCGTGGGTAAGAAGCCCCATGGATGCAGTGACTCTTTTCACAGGTCCGACTGTGTGGATGAGCTGATCGATGATGTGGATGGACTGGTTCATGAGTGCGCCACCGCCATCGAGCACCCATGTGCCTCTCCAGCTAGCGGAGTCGTAGTAGGCTTGATCGCGATACCATTTTATAGAAGCTTCCACGAGAGTGAGTGTGCCGAAGCGCCCTTTATCCACAGCATCTTTGAGCACCACTACGGACTCATTAAAACGACGGTTTAGGATAGCTGCGAGAGTGACGTTATTTTTCTCTGAGGCTTCGATCATGGAGTTGATTTTATCTAAATTAACTTCCAGAGGCTTCTCGCAGATGACGTGCTTGCCAGCTTCCATCGCGGCAAGAGCAGGCTCTAAATGACTACCAGAAGGAGTTCCAATAGTAATGATTTCTAGCTCTGGATCCGCCAGAAATTCTTCGAGTGAAGTATGGTTTTTGATTCCGTATCGCTCAGAAAAATCAGCAGCTTTTTCTGGATTTCTATTATAGCAAGAGTGCAGAACACTACCTTCCATCGCCTCGATGGCTTGCGCATGAAAATGAGCGATCATTCCTGTTCCTACGATTCCAAATTTCATATTGTTTATTTGATGAGGTTATTAAGTTCTTTGGGATCTGCTTTGAGATCGTAATGCTGGAGAAGTTTGTTGTCTTTTTTACTAAATATTTTGTGCTCGGTGGAAGTGATTTCTGAGCGATTATTGCGCCAATAAGAAATAGCGATTCCCTTGTTCTTAGCTCCTGACTTAGGGGCTTTAAGCAAGTTATTCAGGTCTGTGCCTTGCAGCTGCTCAGGTGATGGTAGTCCAGCAAGCGTGCAGAGTGTTGGGTAGATATCTACGCTGCCTACTACTCTGTCTGTGGCTTCGCCAGCTTTCACCATATCAGGAGTCTTGATGAAGAGCGGTGAATGGAGCGCGACTTCGTAGAGCGTGTGCTTACCCCAGATCTGTTTTTCGCCCAGATGCCATCCGTGGTCTCCCCAGAGAATGACGATGGTGTTTTTACCCTTACCAGATTTTTCTAACATTTCTATAATCTCACCGACGTGCCGATCTGTTGAGGACACACAAGCTGCATAGTGTTTTCTGACTTGTTCTGCATAGGCTGTATCTTTATTGGGGTTCTTAGTTTTGTAGCCACCATTAAACTCCCCACTACCGTGCCATTCCTCACCTTTTCCAGGTTTTGAAGTGCTATAGTTGGGTATGGTTTTGCCATCATAAAGATCGAGAAATTTCTTCTCACAGGCGAACGGGAGATGTGGTCGCAGCAGACCTACTGCTAGTAACCACGGCTTATCTTGTTTTGCTAATGATTCAAATTCTGTCTTAAAGGAATCCATGATAGCATCGTCTGGATAACGTGCATTTTCTACTGCTTCTATCGCTGGAGTTTTGCCACGCTCTCTGACTTTACCATTTGCATAGCCGTGCATCAGACCTTGAGCATGTTTCCATTCTCCACTTGGGTTCACGGTACGTGTCCATGCGTTAGGCATTTCTGGTTTAGTGGCATCGTCCCAGTTCTTCCCCATGTTACCACCCGGATAGTGAGAGACTTTTCCTACTGCTACTGTCGTGTATCCATGGGACTTAAACCACGCAGGAAACGATGGCTGCGCATGGTGATCATGTGCAGCGATTGCGTTATTACTCAGGCGTTTTTTACTATCGGGATAAATGCCTGTTAGAAGAGCACAGCGCGAAGCTCC
>CAKZMG010000238.1 GCA_937128235.1 uncultured Verrucomicrobiales bacterium | reverse complement strand
AAGTCACGCAGTGATGCCTCAAAGGCAGACTCAGAAAAAGCTAATGCTGCCAGTGTAGCAAAGGCTGCTGAGTAAAATCTCCGCGGTCTTTCTTAAGGCGCGATGCTGGCGGAGAGGACGATGTTGTCTCCGGTGCTGCGGTATCTTTTGGCTATATCTGACTGAGGGAGATCCATGCTGAGGGTGCGGGATTTTCTGAGCTTAAGTTGACCGGATGAGAAATCTACGAATGAGATTGCGTTTCCAGGGATTCTGATGGTGCCAGATTTTATCCTGCCTCCAAGTGGGTCCACATACTTGATGGGAAATGAGGTGGCGTTTGGAGGGATAGATGCTGGGATCTCGTAGAGGATGACGATGTGTCCCTCGATCTTGCTCCCAGCGAGGTGCTTGATGCTGAGGACAGGAGGGAAACCGCTGCTGAGTGCACTTCTGAGCTTTCTGTGAGTGCGCTTGAGCAAGGCGGTGTATGGTTCATTTTCTTGGATGTAGTGAGTAGTGAGCTTGAGGCTGGGAAGCCAGAGTCCTTGTTTATTTTGGAAGTCATTGGCGAGGTCTTTGAGATCGATAGAGCTGATGCCTGAGCGACTTTCCCATCGTCTGGTGCCTGGGGTGTATTTTGATCCCACGCTACCGTAGTTTTTTGCTAGGAAGTTAAATTGTGCGCGATCTGAGCTTCCGAGGATTTTAGCCGTGGCGGCGTGCCATTTTGGTGAGGCGAATCGGTAGGCGTTCATCAAGGATGAGATGCCACAGCCGTTTCGGTGTACCGTATTCTGATTCACTGCTTTCGCATTGGGTGTGGGAGCTTTGATATTTCCTTGGATGCCAGTGCAGCTCACTGAAAAGCCGATCATTATGAAAACTGAAATAATTTTTAGGAGGCGAAATATATTCATCATGATGGAATGTATCAATAAAGTGATGTGTATGGCAATGATTATCCTCGCAAGGGATGAATCATTTGTGGTAACTTATCTACATATATGGCAAAGATAGATTTATGAAAGAAGATACCGTTTTATCAGGACTAAAACCAGATGAGCTGATGGCTCGGGGGATGCTGACAGAAGCAGGTAGCGGGAACCTTAATAACTGGATTCCGCCAGAGGTGGAGCAGCTTGAGCACATCATCGTGGGCTACAAGGTAGAAAGCATGATAGCGAAGGGTGGCATGGGTGCTGTGTATAATGTAACCCAGAAGGATCTGAACCGTGTTTGTGCGCTGAAATTATTACCCCTAGAGGTGAGCGTGGAGCCTGGGTTTGAGGATAGATTTATCCTGGAGGCGCGCGCTATGGCTAGCTTGAACCATCCGAATATCATGACGATTTATGATTTCGGACGGACGAGTGAAGGGCATGTTTATTATGTGATGGAGTATGTGGATGGGCTGGATTTATCCGAGCTTATCAAGATGGATGAAATAGGGGAAGCGAAGGCGATGGAGATCATGATGCAAGTTTGTGATGCGCTGGAGTATGCGCATGAAAGTGGCTTCGTGCATCGTGATGTGAAGCCTGCAAACATCATGATCGATAAACTCGGGAGGGTGAAGGTCACAGACTTTGGTTTAGCGAAGCTGCTGAATGCAGATACCAACTATGGAATGACCATGGTGGGGCAGGTCATGGGAACGCCAGACTACATGGCTCCGGAACAATCAACCGGTGTGAATGTGGATCACCGAGCTGATATTTACGCGCTTGGTGTGGTGTTGTATGAGTTGCTCACGGGGACGCTACCTAAGGGGATCTTTGCTCCTCCTAGTGTGAAGGCAGAGGTGGATGTGAAGTATGATGAGGTGGTGATAAAGGCGATGCAGCAGCAGCCTGAGTTCAGATTCCAAAAGGTGAGTGAGGTGAAATCATCACTTCAAGACGCGCATCAATCATCGATCTCGAAGTCAAAATCTAAATCAAAATCTAAGGCAAAGAAGAAACAGAAACCAAATCTGAAGGCGGCAGACACGAGGGCGTGGTCGATTAATGCAAAGAAAGACGAAGAGGCGGTAAAGGGAAGTGGTCTGAAAGTGCTCTTAGGAGGATTAGCCGCTGTTGCGCTTATTGGTGGAGGTGCTTTCTGGTTTATTCAAAATGCAGACAAGGCGAACGATGGGGATTCTAAAAAGATAGCGGTGCTTCCAGGTGATGATCCTGATGTCGATGATCCGTACACAGTTGTAGTTGATCCTTTAGAAAATCCTGATCTGGAGGAGCCAAAAGATGACCTGGTTTCTAAGGAGATAGATAGCCTCATTTTGGATGTTAAGAGTTCTAGGAGCGAACTCAGTAGAGCGGAACAACGGGCTAAGCTGGATAGAGAGAAAGCGATAGAGGATGAACAAGCGGAGCTAAACGAAAAAATAGAGTTAGCTAAGCGCGCTGCTGTGAAGAGAGAACAGGCATTTAAAATAGTCCAGAATAGTCAGCTTGCGATGCAGCTCTCTGCTGGTGGGACTGATTTTCCAGAAACTTTCTTTGAGCAAGTGGATAGAAATCTGTTAGAGGATGGTGCTGAAGAAGGGGATGTGGACTCGCAGTTTCTGTTAGGTAAAATGTACCAGATAGGAAAGGGAGTGGAACAGGATGAGGAGACGGCTGAGCATTGGTTTAAGTTAGCGACGGAGCAGGGACATGCGTCAGCTATTTCGTTTTATAGAGAAAAGTTTCTAGAGCAAGGGCTCAAGTACTACCACGGTGAAGGAGTGACGCAGGATTTTCTAAAAGCACTGGAGAATTTTAAAACAGCGGCGGATAGAGGAAACACGATTGCGATGAACTTACTAGGCTGGATGTATGGTGCTGGTGAGGGGGTAGATCCGGATGCTAAGCTGGCAGCGAGCTGGTATCTTAAGTCAGCTGAGCTAGGCTACTCAAGTGCGCAGTATAACTTGGCGGAATGTTATAAGAATGGAATGGGAGTAGATAAAGATCTCAAAGAAGCCATGAAGTGGTATCAGAAGGCAGCGAAGCAGGGAAATAAGAGGGCTCTGCCGCATCTGAGTGATTTCTTTATTGAGATGCTGAAAAAGGGTCAAAATTTAGCAGAAGCTGTGGAAGGTGTGACTGAGCTGGCAGAGAATGGAGATGCCATAGCGCAGTGCGAACTAGGTAAGCTCTATGTCAGTGGAAAGGGGGTAGAACGTGATCCCAGGACGGCAAGACGTTGGTTCCAAGAATCCGCTGAGCAAGGGTATGCCAGAGGTCAGCATAATTTAGGGATGTGTTATCAAAACGGAACTGGTGTGATCAAGAACGATGAGAATGCTGTGTTATGGTTCAAAAAAGCCGCGGAGCAAGATCACGCAAAAGCGCAACGCGACCTGGGTAACATGTATGCCTTTGGTAAGGGAGTGAAGAAGGATAATAAGATGGCTGCGGACTTGTATCTTAAGGCAGCTAGGGCTGACGTGGTAGAGGCTCAGTACAATATGGGTGTGTTTTATGCGCGGGGGCTGGGAGTCAAGAAAGATGCTAAGAAGGCGTATTTCTGGTATTCAAAAGCAGCAGAGCAGAACCATATACAGGCACAGTTTAGCTTAGGTGTCTGTTATTATAATGGTGTGGGTGTTTCTAGAAGTAAGTCTAAGGCGAAACAGTGGATGACTAAAGCTGCTGCGGCTGGGAGTGAAGATGCCAAGAAGGCGCTCAAAAAGTTAAAATGATCGATTATTGTATTGTATAAGAAATACATAAGATTAATGATGGCGTTCGTAAATTAAGTAAAAATGGGAGATGATAATGCAGAAGATATGGAGCTGGGTAACTATAGGATACTCACGCAAGATGGTGCATTATGGACACTAGGAAAAGGTGCCTTTGGAACCACCTACAAAGCTGAGCATAAGCATTTAGGTGGTGCTTACGCGATGAAGATCATCAATGATCAGTTCACTGACAGTGAGCAGGTGAAGCAGCGTTTCCTCCGTGAAGCAAAAGCTACTTTTTCACTGAGTTCGAATAAGATAGCGAGGGTTCATGACTTTGGAGTAAAGGACGGTGTGTTTTACTATGTGTTAGATTACTGTGATGGAGGAAATCTTCAGGAGTATTCATTGAAAAATGGAGCTCAGCCATGGTCAGTAGTTAGGAATATTGCGTTGCAAGTTCTTGAAGCTATTTCCGAGGCTCATCAGAGTGGATTCTTACACAGGGATCTGAAACCTTCTAATATCATGCTGCAACGACCAGATGATATTAACTCTCTGAAGCTGATCGATTTTGGCATGGTGAAGGCTCTAGAGGATAGCGGCATCAAGGGAGAAGACTCGATGCTTACGGTTCAGGGTTCGTTTATGGGGAATCCTCTAACCGCATCTCCAGAACAACTGCATGAGCTGGAGCTAGATGAGCGCAGTGATCTGTTTTCACTTGGAGTAACGCTGTGGTATGTTCTCTGCGGTGGATCCCCATTTGGCGAAGCCGCTACGGCTAGCCTAGTGCACACGAGGCTCCAAGAAAAGGAATACACGCATGAACTTCCAGATGATCTGCCAGAGGATGGAAAGTATATTTTAGGTAAGCTTCTCAATAAGAGGAAAGAAGACAGATTCGCGACCGCGGAAGAAGTTATCCATGCTATCCGAGAGGAGCAGACCGCACCGTATAAAAGTAAAAATGATGTTGAAGTTGCTCCGGAGAATAGACAGGAGGAAGAGTTAGATCTTGAGCTCGAACTGATCCATGATTTTTCTTACGGAAATTATTATTACGTCTCAGGCGAGGAAGGTGCAGAAACAGTAGCGCACTCACTCTACAAGCCAAATAGCCGATCCGTTCCGCAACTAGAGCAGTTGCTACTAGAAAGTAATTTAGATGGTAAAAAGGTAATTCAGTTTGAAAAGCAACTGGATATGGATGGTGAGAGAGTTTACTTCTGCCGGCCTCTGCCATTAGTGAAGCTCAGTGATATAGTAAAATCTCAGCAGAAACTAAGTATCGAAAATTTCCCATCAATCTATGAGAAACTAGCTGAATCTATAGACCATGCATCGAATGCTGGATTTGAGCAGTTAGAGCTAAATGATGAGTACATTCATGTAGGCATAAATGACCTGAAAACTATTCCTCAAACAGAAGAAGAGTGGACTGAATGGTTGAACGCCGGTGAGCCAGAGATTACCGTTATTCCTCGCTTAGCTCCGACTGATGAGGGCGAGTTGAATATGAAGACGATAGCTGGTGAAGACCTAGCTCCAGATTCTGTCACTGGTTTTGCCTCGCTGATTTACCGACATCACACAGGGATGCCTATTAAGCAAACGGCATTTCTGAGTAAGGAAACATATGTTCCTAGTTCGCTTTTTTCTGAGAAGACTAATGATTTTTTACGTGAGGTGATTTCATCCAGCGAGGTGCCTGCTTCATGTTCTGATATGTTTCGTCACCTGTATGAGTTAGAAGTAAATGGAAAGGGTTCAGCTCCTGAGGAGAGTCATGTTTCTAAAAGTATATCAATGCAACCTCCAGCAGTATCTGAGCGTTTTGAGTCAGAGCAGAGAGAGGAAGAGGCGCAGAGGGAGGCTAAAGAAAAAGACGTTAAAGCGCCTCCGACATCAATCCCTGAGTCGCTGCAAGAGGAGGTTCCAGTGACAAAAGAAGCTGCTAAGCCTTCTCAATCTTCTAATTCTGGTAAAGGTAAGCTGAAGGGGTTAATCGCAGCAGCACTGTTCATCACTACGGGCATTGTGGGGTATCAGGTTTATCAGGCGATCCAGGATAAGGATGTTGATAGTGGAGGCAAGAGTTCATCTCAAGCGAAACAAGATACGACTGATGCTAGTCAGAAAATTGCTGACGTAGATCCCGAAGAAAAGTTACGTCTTGAGAAATTAGAGTCTGAAGTCTTGGAGAAATTATCACTGATAAAAGAACAAGTGAATGAAAAGCAGTATGTGTCTGCGCTCACAAACATAGAAGCATTAGATCAACATGAACTCAAGGTGGACACTTCTGCACTTAAAGAGGAAGTTAACGGACTAATCAAAGAGCAAGCCGAGCACGATAAATGGGAACAACAAGAAAAAGCGAAAGCGGCAGAGCGTCTCGCAGATCTTGAAGAAAAACAAAAGCTAAACCAGATCAAAGCAGATAAGGCGAGGGAGGAAGCGAAGTTGATATGGGAACAAGAATCTGCGACCGAACGTAAATTACTACAATTAGCGAATAAGGAAAAAGAGAAAACCCTCAACTTTATCGCGACGAATCAACCACAAGTAAAGATCACGAAGCGCTCTGATGATGGGAGTATCTGGGAGGCGAAGGTGGTCTTAAAACGTCTAGGGAATCAGCCGAAAGAGATCACGCTCAAATTTAATAAAAACAAGCTGCTCAATGTGAGCAAGGATGCAGTTGTTAGGGTGATGGGTCCCCACTTAGAAAATGTGGATGGTAAAAAGCAAGTTCACTGGCAGCTCGTAGTCAAAGATTCTGAGCTTGAAAAACAGCTAGAAAATTTCACCAATCTAGTGAATGATCAAAAGAAAAATCTCTTTCTGAAAGAGCAGAGTATCCGTAAAAAATACCCGCAGTTTTCAGATTACTTTCCTCAGTAAGTTAGTAGGCTAGGCTCTAGAATGGTAGTCCGTCGCCTTTTCCTGCGTTACCGCCTTTACCTCCTAGACCTTTCATCATGTCTTGCATGCCTTCCATGCCGCCCATTTGTTGCATCATTTGCTTCATCTTTCCGCCTTTGCCGCGGAACATTTTACGCATTTCTCCAAATTGCTTGAGTAGTTTATTCACCTCGATGATGGAGGTGCCACTACCTAAGGCTATACGCTTTCTGCGGGTGCCTTTGATGATTTCTGGACGCTCGCGTTCCTTTGGTGTCATAGATAGAATAATGGCTTCCATGTGAGCCATTTTCTTGCCTCCCATGAGGTCACTGGGGATTTGTTTTTTGAGCTTTTTCATGCCTGGCAGCATTCCTAGGAGCCCATCAAGTGGTCCGAGGTTTTTGATCATTTTCATCTGCCCGAGGAAGTCATTGAAATCAAACTTGCCACTCTGCATGCGCTTGGCAGCATTCATGGCGTCCTTCTCGTTGATCTTATCCGCCATGTTCTCCACCATGGAAACGACGTCTCCCATATCGAGGATTCTGCCAGCCATACGGTCTGGATGGAACTCAGCGAGCTGGTCTAGTTTCTCACCTTCACCGATGTATTTGATCGGTTTGCCAGTGACGGCACGCATCGAGAGGGCGGCACCACCACGGGCATCACCATCGAGTTTGGTGAGGACTATTCCTGTAATACCGACTGCTTCATCGAAGTGGGTGGCGACTGATACTGCCTGCTGACCAGTAGCCGCATCTGAGACGAGTAGGGTTTCCTTAGGGGCTAGAAATTTGTGCAGTTCCTTGAGCTCTCCAACGAGTTTTTCATCGATCTCTTGGCGACCTGCGGTATCGAAAATGAGGACGGTGCCGTTCTGAACTTCTGCCCATTTTAGGGCGTCTTTAGCGACCTTGATGAGATTTTTTTCACCTGGTTCTGGCTTGAAAACGGGGACGTCAACTTGCGCTGCAAGAGTGGCAAGCTGCTCGATGGCTGCTGGGCGGTAGAGGTCACATGCGATGAGTAGCGGGCGACGACCTTCTTTCTTCAAGCGCAATGCAAGCTTAGCGGAAGTGGTTGTTTTACCCGCACCATTAAGACCTACCATGAGGATGCGTGCGGGTGGGTTTAGGTCTAGTGGGGATTGGTCACCACCGAGTAGAGCAGTGAGTTCATCATGGAAAATTTTAACAATCTGTTCACCAGGCTTGATGGACTTCATGACCTTTTCTCCGAGCGCTTGCTCTTTGACTTTGGCGATGAAATCTTTAGCGACTGAAAATTCTACATCAGCTTCAAGTAGCGCGAGACGGATTTCACGGAGAGCATCAGAGATATTTTTTTCGGAGATTTTTCCTTGTCCACGTAGTTTTTTAAATACGCCTTCGAGATTGTCTGAGAGTGAATTGAACATGAAATTGGTTATTAGTTACTGGTTATTTGTTACTAGAGAGTGTGGCTCTGGGGAGCCAGTTTATTAGGGGAGTGCTGGGGCTGTTTTTGGGGTGTAGGCGGCTTCTTTGTCAATGACGAATGTCCATTCCAAAGCAGGTTGATGAGATTTTGCGTCTATGGTTTTCCATTGGACTGAAGCGGTGCAGTGATGAGATCTTAGTCTGCGATTCACTTTCCAGCTGATGGTTTTAGTCTGAGGGTTATAGTTAGCTGGGACTTTACCGAATCCAGCGACTCGCATGATGAGGGATGCTTCGTCTAGGTTTTCAATTTTTGATAGATTTGCTGAGATGGTAGGCATGCGGGAGGTGATTTTTTCTCCTGCTCCTGGCGTGACTTTGTGTGCCATTTCCTTTTTGAAAACAGCACCTGATGTGCTCCTGGAAATAGCGTTTGCGGGGAAGGTGGTGGCGTGCTTGAAAATGTAGTCATGCTTGTCTTCTCCGAGAATGACGTAGCGGGGGATAAGGTTATCGTCTGTGTTACGCGTTACTTTGCCTGGCTTCACGGTGAATAGGTGCTGGTAGCCTACCTCGGCGGCAGTATCAAACATTTCTGGAGTGTGGAGTCCGCCAGGGTAAACGTAGGTGTTGATGGGCTGGTTGAATTTTGATTCTAAAATTTTCTTTGATTCCCCGAGTTCTTTATCGATGAATTTTTTATATCCTTCTTTTCCGAGACGTTGATGTTTTCTCACTGCGGATGGCATGGGATGAGAGACGGAGTGTGAGCCGATGGTGCAGCCATTCTGCATCATTTCCTGGATCATCTTCATGGTCATAGAGCTACCACCGCGATCGATGTAGTTGGTGTATAAATAGATAGTGAACGGGTAGCCAAATTCTTTCAGGATGGGATAAGCATCTGTGTAAACTGATTTCCAGCCGTCATCGATGGTGATGAGCACAGATTTATCAGGGAGAGTTTTTTTACCCTGCTTCCAGAGAGTGAAGTCTTCTAGTGTGATGACGTTGAGTTTGAGGTCTTTGATTGCCTGCATCTGACTACGAAACTTAGCTGGACGAATGACCATTTCCTTTACTTTACGAGTGCTTGAGAAGTCATGATAGCCGAGGACTGCAACCCGAACGTGATCGTTCTCAGTGGGCTGGATAGTTTGTCCCAGAGCGAGTGATGAGCTTAGGATCGAGAGCGTGATGATTAGTTGTTTAAAGTGCATCATAAGTGATCTTTGATAAGAGAAATCTAACTGTATCACATTATTTAGCAAGTGACTAATCGGGTAAGTCAATATACAAGGGCATCAACATGGATAAGAAACCTGTAGTTTTAATAATAAGAGATGGCTGGGGAGTGAACCCAGGAGGGAGTATGACGGCGACTAAGGATGGGAATGCTCCAGAGCTGGCGGCGACTCCGTTTCATGATGACCTTTATCAGAAATACCCGAAAGGGATGGTCAGTGCTTCTGGACTGGACGTGGGGCTGCCGGATGGGCAGATGGGAAATAGTGAGGTAGGACATCTCAATCTGGGAGCAGGGAGAGTGGTTTATCAAGATTTAACAAGAATCAATAAGTCGATTGATGATGGGGAGATGCAGCAGAATGAGGTGCTGCAAAAGGCGTTCGCTGTCGCCAAGGAGAATGGGAAGAGATTTCATTTTATAGGTCTAGTGTCTGATGGTGGGGTGCATAGTCATCAGGATCATTTGGCAGCATTTGTGAAGGCAGCGGATCAGGCTGGTCTGAATGATGTTTATATTCATGCCATTACGGATGGACGCGATACTTCGCCTACAGGAGGGGTGGATTATTTAGAGAAATTGCAGGCAGATATTTCTGGAACGAAGGCGAAGATTGCTACAGTGATAGGCAGATACTATGCGATGGATCGCGACACGCGCTGGGATAGGAATAAGCTCGCCTGGGATGCTATAGTACTAGGAAGGGGAACTGAGTGGAAGGATTCTGCGAGTGAGGCGGTGGCGGATGCTTATGAAAAAGGTGAGACGGATGAGTTTATCAAACCGTATGTTATAGAAGGTGTGGATGAGCAACGCATTAATAATGGTGACGTGGTGTTGTGGTTTAACTACCGTGCGGATCGTGCGCGGCAGATCTCTAATGCTTTTCTGGAGGGTGAGGCGTTTGAGGGATTTGATAAGGAGGTGCATCCTGAGACGCATTACGTGACTCTAACAGAATATGATTCTAAGTATGATTGCGAAGTAGTTTATAAGCCTTCTAGTATGAAAAATGTGCTAGGTGAGGTGGTGGCTGCTGCCGGGAAGACTCAGTTAAGAATAGCTGAGACTGAGAAGTATCCGCATGTGTCCTACTTTTTCAATGGAGGTGAGGAGGAGCCGTTTGCTGGTGAGGATAGATATGTGGCTAAGTCCCCGCAGGTGGCGACTTATGATTTACAGCCTGAAATGAGTGCGCCAGAGGTGACGGAGACATTGGTTTCTCGATTAAAAGATTACGATTTGGTGATTCTGAATTTTGCAAATCCAGACATGGTCGGGCACACGGGTATAGTCAAAGCGGCGATGAAAGCATGCGAGGCTATTGATGATGGTGTGAAAGCTGTTGTAGAGGAAACTCTGAGACTTGGAGGTAAGCTTCTCATAACGGCAGATCACGGAAACTGCGAAAAAATGATCAATGAAGACGGCTCTCCTCACACAGCACATACTACGAACTTGGTTCATGCTATCTACGTGGCGGAGGACGCGGGATCTGTTAGGGTGAGTGATGGGATACTCGCAGATATTTCACCTACGTTGCTAGATATGTTAGGAATTGATAAGCCTGCTGAGATGACAGGATCTTCGTTGCTGGATTGATTTAGTTAAGGGGTCTTAACTATTGTAGTTGTAATAAGATAGATCTGTGCTATAGAAGACTAATAATAGTCAGTTTAGTGCTGAATAAAATGATGAGACTACTCCCCAAAAAATCCAATATTTCGGGAAGCAGGTTTGCTGCTTCCCTCGCATCTTTGTGCTTAGCTTGCTCCTTAAATCCACTTGCTGCTCAGTCTCCTGAAACGAAGCCAGAGGTGAAGAAAGAGGAGCCTATGTTAGGCTTGGATAGAAAAGGGGATGAGCTGTTAGATTTTTTGTTCATGAGTGTGGCAGGGCTGTCTAAACCTAAGACGTGGGAGGATGCTATTAAGGTGCCTATCGAAGTGACTACGACGAGTAAGGCCGCACGTGAGTATGCTCGGCAGGGGTTTGGTCTCATGCAGTGTGGCTGGGACATTGAGGCTCATCGGAGCTTTGTGCATGCTCTGAAGTATGATCCTGATTGTCTTATCTCATACACTGGACTGCTCTATCTTAGTGCTACGAATCATAATCCGAGCCATGAGAAGAAGACGGATCTTATGGAGCGAGTGGATACACTTTATAAATCTAAGAAAGATGGAGAGTATTCATATAAGCAGCAGGAGAGGCTCTATGCAGAGCTGGCTGTTTCTAGATTAGAAGGAAATAAAGTCGCTCAGCTGGAGGTGTTAGATAAGCTAGTGAAAGAGTATCCGCTAGATTTTCAAGCACTGATTAGTAAAAAAGTGCTGATGCGCCTGCGCACAGGAGCAGTGACTGCAGAAGAGACTCAGGAGAAAAAAGACTACGTAGCGATGCTGATGAAACGCTACAAATACACTCCGATGCTGTGGGTTTACTGGATGTTACTCCACGATTATGAGACTGATCAAGGCGTCATTTCATCTCAAGTGTTACCGGTAGTGAATAAACTCACGGTCTGGGCGCCTGACATGCCTACGTTTGTGTTGAAGAAAGGATATTTCTTGCGCAAGGCAGGGCAGTATAAGGAGGCTGAAGTAGAGTTTATAAAAGCTGAAAAGTTATTCGCTGAGTGGGGAAAGGAGAGCCAGATTCCTGATGATGCGAATGATGGCTTGTGGAAAGCGAGGATTTTTAAAGCAGTGAATTATTACGATATGGGTGAGTTTGATAAGGCGATCAAACTCTCTGAGGAAATGGCGAAAGCAGAGATTAATGTAGGACTGAAAAGTGAGCTTAGAGGAATATTTCTCTGGGAGGTAAAGACACTAACAACGCGGCTGTATCTCGCGCGAGGCGGTGAAGGTGATCTTGAAAAAGCCAGAGAGACATTGCCATCTAAAGAATATAAAACCTCTGTTGAGGAGTTCTCAGCAGTTACATTTTATTATCAAGGTCTGAATGAATACATCGCTATCCGGATACTACTGCGTGACGGCAGAATGGACGATGCGATCAAGATTCAAGCCAGGCTGGCAGCTACATTGGGTAAGACGAATGGGCAACGAAAGGAAAACTCTAACAGTTTTGTCGATAAGAATTATTTCTTCCGTGGCTTCGGTGCCTTGCAGATTTATTTTGAACATAGTAATGCGCTAGTGAGCTTGCTCAATGACGATAAGAAAACCTACGAAACCCTGATTGAGGGTGCGCGTGCGAAGCTAGATAAATACGGTAATCTCAGTGTCCTTCCAAGGCATGTGATGCAGAAATTCTAGGTGGTTCCCCACGAAAAATGGCTGAATCGTTGTTTTTTATAAATCCCCTGTGATGGCTGAATAACAAGCAGCCCAACGAATACAACTTCGTAATCGCTATATGGCGTTAGCTTTCATCTCTGCACCCAGTGTTCTACTTCTTGATCTGTTAGAAACTGTTCGGCATCTTTTCCTAGCAATGATGCGAGTGTGGAGAATAGTCCAGCTTGTAAGCAGTTATTCATTGCCACACTCACAGATACTGGTGCGTTGCTCACTGGCCAGCCTGTTTGGGGATTCAGAATGTGTGATAATTTTTTTCCTTTGTGATAAATATAACGGTAGCGATTCCCACTAGTTGCTATTGCGCCTGACTTGAATTTAAATGATGCAGTCTTACTTGAATTAGATACCTTGCGGACACCTACTGACCACGTGTCACGTGAGATCGGCGGTTTGTTCGCCGCCAAATCACCACCAAAGTTAACTAGAACGGGATGTTCAAAAGAGCTCCCAACGAGATTCAGGGCAGAATCTACGGCATACTCTTTAGCAAATCCTCCGAAATCTATTTCCATCCCTTCAGGCACCGAAATAATAGCGCCATCCCAAGAAATTTTATCCCAACCAATGTAAGGTAATAATAGTTTCAGCTGTGCTCGGCTCGGTACCTTTGCGGACTCTGTGAAACTCCATAACTTACGGAGTATCCCAGAAGATATATCAAACCGTTTGTCACTAAGAGAATAGGCTGTATCAGCAAAATCTAACAACCTAGCAGTCTCAGTATCAACCCTAACAGGTTGATGCTGATGAATTTTAGAGACGAGGTTGTCATCTCTATAGCGACTGTATTTCATTTCTATCCGAGCTGCTTCACCACACACAAGATCTGTAATTTTTCTTGCATCTGACTCAGACGAAGACTGTATAAGTACTTCGCAGGGTGATGCCATGGCATGGAATGAACCAACAAATTCTTCTGTTGTTCTTCTATACTTGAGCTCTCGTGTGCGGTTCATCAGTTTCTAAGTACTGTCTTTGTTTCGTGATGGGTGCATATTTAAAATGCACTAAAAGTCCATGTTGAATCGTAGCATGACAGCAGATACATCTTCTGCCTTACTATTGATTCCTCCAAATGCACCTTTTATATCTCCTAGATCTTGGAGGTAATACTCCAGAGCTATGCTCCAAGGACGATCCACATTATCTCTGCCGTATTCGAGACCAATCGTGTATCCTGTCATTTCTCCTAAACGGTAATCAGCGGATGCATGTGAGCTAGAGCTACCCGCTCCAGGCTCTTTACCAGAAACGATAAATGGCATATAAAAATCTGCTTCGCTCTGCTGGTAAATCCTTGCATGTGGTTGTAGATAGGAGACATCATTGAGACGGTATTTGTATTTTACATCAAGGGTGTGTGAAGTCACGCCCCAGTCATCAAACATAAATCGATATGAAGCATCTAGTACATGACTATCGAACATATCTCTTTTGTATTGAAAATACAGACTTTGTTTCAATCTGCTATCTGGTCTGTTTTCAAACACCGCACTTGAGAGACCCGTGGTAGTATTTTCTATCACTGGGCGACCATCTGCACCAATGACAGAAAGTACCTTAAATGGATCATTATGATAACCATCTGAAGCACTCGCTGAATAGTTGATCTGGAATAGTGATTTTGAATCAATCACTTGTGTGATCCCTAGTAACAGATCAGCAGTGATCCTGGTATCATCGGTCCCTAATCTAGGTTGAAGTGCCCCAACATCCTGCATTACTCCGAAGGCAATAGGAATATCTCCCTCTGGAGAAATAGTGTCATGAGCAAATGTTAGTCCTAGTGAATAAATCCGATTATTATCATCAGTATTATAGCTCAACATCGTGTTAGCTGAGAGAGATAAATAATCATACTCCTTGGAAATAGTAGCGCCGATTACGCTCTTATAGTTAGAATTCCATCGTCTGGTCCATGAAGGGGATAAAGAAATTCTAGTGTCTTTAAAGGTGTCATCAAGAGGAGTTTCGTTGGCTCGTGTTGTGTATAAACCATTACCAGAAGGAGTCGTGAATGTTTGGTCAACATCGGTAGTGACAGCACCACTTGCAGAGGCGCCAGTGAGGACATCCACTGTTATTTTTAATCCCAATACATCATTATTCTTCATGTAATATTTAGAGTCAAAGATAGCTTCAACCGCAGAGACTCGGTCTGGTTCACTATAAAATAAGAGTGTTCCGTTGAAGTCCATTCGGTCTATAATGCTATCACTAGCATTCGTTACGCCTAAGGCTGCAATACTCGCTGTGGAAATAGCTTTTTTTATGTTCTTATATTTCATAGTATTACAATTTAGTTGCAGCCGCATCCTCCTCCACCAAAGCCTCTTCCACCACTGGAAGCTTCCTTACTAAAATAGATGTGGTCGTCTAGTGCTGATGTCAGCGGTTGCGCATCTACCTGCATGTCAGGTCGTGCTAGTATCGTTTTTTCTTCAGGTTTTGCTCCTAAGTTTGAGCATGATGAGCAGCACATTGTTGCCGCTAAACCTAAAGTGAGTAATAGGTATGTTTGCATATTATTTTTTATTGTTTATAAATGTTGTGTGACTTGGCTTAAATTGCCAAGTTTGCTAAATATTCATATAGAGGTAGCCTCGGGCAACCTCATTTATTCTGTGCTCCTAAGTAAGATCTTAAGTTAGCCAGATACAATAAAACTCCTGAATATCAGGAGACCAGCGCTCAGTTAAAGGGGGGACGAATCTGTTCAATATCCCGCTATCGACACTACAATGTTTCAAATCTAACACCTTTAAAGCATAAGTAGCAGGCTGAGGGTCTAACGAGTCATCTCTATATGTCTCTTCACAAAACGCCTCAAGGAGATCACAATGGCAACATGAGTCATCATGATGACTTTCTACAACTTTTGGATTAGTCTGAGAATGGACTGCATCCTCATTCGTAGAATGATGATCTTCTATAAATCCATATTGACAAGGGCATCCAGGAAACAAGAAAAAATAGAACAGGCATAGAATCACTAGGCTCTGTATTAAATTTCTGAATACCGTTCTTATCACAACAGTATGATTATCATTCTAATTCAGCTAGGTCAATAAACATTATCCTTCCGAATTCTAGCCTTTAATTTCTAACAGCATTTGTGCGTTGCTGTTGAATCTCTTGAGGAAGAAGTTTAGGCGTTCTGCTGCTTCTTCTGGTCGGTGACCTGCTAAGCCTCGGCGGATGAGGTGGATCTTGTGCAGGCTGATTTCTGGTAAGATGAGCTCTTCTCTGCGTGTGCCAGATTTGAAAATATCTACTGCTGGGTAGATGTATTTCTCAGCGATCCTGCGGTCCAGGACTAGCTCCATATTGCCAGTGCCTTTGAATTCTTGGAAGATAGCATCATCTGCACGTGAATTTGTGTGGACGAGCGCGGTGGCTACGATGGTGAGTGAGCCAGCTGTGCGGGTGTTCCGAGCAGCTGCGAAAAGGCGGCGTGGCATTTCTAGAGCGCCAGTGATGATGCCGCCGGACTGGATGCCTCTACCTTTACCACGAGATTTATCACCACCTAAGGCTGTGTTATAAGCACGGGCTAGACGCGTGATGGAGTCCATCAGGATGAAGACGTGCTCGCCAGCTTCTACGAGTCGCTTGGCGCGCTCTACACATAGTTCCGCCACACGGCAGTGGTTCTTAGCACCAGAGTCATTTGAGCTAGCGTAAATTTCTGCATCCGGGAGGCTGTGTCTAAATTCTGTGACTTCCTCAGGGCGTTCATCCACAAGCAGGATCATGAGGTGCATGGTTTCATCATACTTCTCTTGCACGGCTTCCGCCATGTGCATCATAAGAGTAGTTTTTCCAGACCGTGGTGGAGATACGATGAGCCCGCGCTGACCTCTGCCGACTGGCGCGATGATGTCTAGTACTCTGGTGGTGAAGCGATCAGGTGTGGTCTCAAGCGATATTCTTTTATCTGGGTTTACCGCTTTTAGTTCTTCAAAATGCGGAAGCTTGCGCGCTTCATCTGGAGTTTTTCCGTTGATAGTGCTGATGGCAGTGAGCTGGAGTCCACGTGGGCCCTGCATTGCTTCTCCGTGAATCCATACTCCAAGGCGTAGCCCGTTAGTGCGGATGAGATCAGGTGTCACAAAGACATCATCCGTGGCTTGCTCTAGCCCTTTATCAAGTGTCCGGAGGAAACCAAATCCTTTCGGAGCTAGCTCTAACATTCCGTTCACTGCTACTGGTGGCCCAGTGAGTTCCACTTTCTTTTCTTGGCGATCTTGATGATTATTTTGGTTCTTGTGGCGGTTGTTTTTGCCGCGCTTATTACGGTTGTTTTTGTTGCGGTTATTATTGTTCTTACCGCGTTGATTGTTTTGATTGTTATGGTTGTGTTTTTTATTCTGATTGTTGTTCTGATTTTGCTGAACCTTACCTTTGCCTGGAACTCTGCCTCTGCGTTGGTTGTTATTTTTATGGTTCTTCTGCTCAGAATTTTGATCGTTTTGTTGATCAGAGTGAGGTGCTTGAGATTGTTTTTGCGGTTGCTGTTCTTGTTGTGGCTTAGGTTGCTGCTCGGCAGGTTTATCAGAAGCTGAGCTGGGCTTAGTAGGTTCTTTAGCAGTGTTTTCAGCTTTATTTTCAGCAAGTGGGGCTTTACGCGCAACTTTTTTTGCGACCTTCTTAGCAGCTTTTTTCGCGGTTTTCTTTGCCGCCTTTTTAGCCGTTTTCTTGGCGGCTTTCTTAGCTGCCTTTTTTGCTTTAGCAGGGGCGGGGGCAGGGGTGTCCTGAGTTAGCTTGTTTTCAGGCTGCTCAGAGTTTGCTGATGTGGTATCGCTCATAAATGATAGATGGATGGGTAGATAGATAGGTGAGAACTTAAGTAGGCTTTGAGTTGGCTCGGTTAGAAAAGAAATAGGCTACAATTCATGCGTCATATTGATGCAGTTTGTGACTATTTGATTAAAGAGCTAATCCAGTGTAGAGGTCTAAAAGAGGACCACTGAGTCGTTCAACAAAGCTATATTTAGCAAAAAGGGCGGACTTGGCAAACTTTTTTTTATCATTGTCAGATGTGCCATCTCAGAGTTCAATCAGAGGCGTGGCATCTATTGAGAGTGTAATGATACGAGCGTCTGCTGGAAGTGGTAAGACGTGGCAGCTGGCTAACCGATATTTGGCTTTGTTAGTCTTGGGAGTTCTGCCGGAGAAAATTATCGCGTTGACGTTTACTAAGAAAGCGGCGGGTGAATTTTCAGACAGAATTTTAACAAGACTGGCGGAAGGTGCGCAGTGTGATGAGGCGGCTGATGCGCTGAAAGCAGATATTCAGCGTGCTATTTTAGGAGACCCGGAAAACGGGGTGATGCCGGCTCTGGTGGAGGGAGCGATCGTGCTGCCTGATATGGATGTGGAGTATTTCCGTGAGTTGTTGAAAAAATTAGTAGATAGCATGGATAGATTGGCTCTATCTACGCTGGATAGTTTCTTTGTGAAGTTGCTGAGAAATTTTGCGTTTGAGCTGGGAATGTCTGGATTTGATTTGGTGGAGGGGAGTGATTTAGAGGCGGAGAAGGTTAAGGTTTTTGCAGATATTTTCAACGCATCTACGGGTAGTAAACATTTAGGGAAGAGTATGCAGGGGTTCGTGCAGGCTTTCCGTCAGACTAGTGGTGGGGATGAGGCTATTCGGGTGAGTGAGAGGTTGAGGGGATTTGTGGATCAGTATCAACAACGCTGGCTAAAGCATCCTAAGGCTGAGAGCTGGGGAAATGAGAAGGCGCTCTGGTCAGAGGGGCTGCCGTGGGCTGGAGCTAGTAGAGGAGGGTATCAGAAAAAAGCGCAGCGGGTGATCACGTTGTTAGACACGATTATTTTTCCAGATAAGCGTTATAATAAAGCATTGCTGACGATAGCTGAAGGACTGCAAGATAGGGAAGGGAAGGCTGGGACTCCGATCAATCTGAAAGGGAAGTTTTCGGTTCTGTTAGAGAATTTAGGAGAGTTAAAGAGCGGTTCATTTACAGATAGCTATTATAAGAAAGAGATGGTGGTGGATGGCGAGTTAGCGGAGGCTCTCTATGATTTGTTGAGCACTTTGGCGGCGGATGAAATTATTGCTAAGCTGGAGCGCACACGTGGTGTGTATGAGGTGATTCAGGCTTATGAAGAGCGCTACAGTGCGAGGGTGCGGGGGCAGGGGAAGTTGGGCTTTTCAGATGCTACGCTGTTGCTTTCTGGTCATGAGAGTGTGGGGCTGTGGGATGAGGTGAGTAAGGATCTGGTGGAGTTTAGGTTTGATGGGAAATTTGATCACTGGATGCTGGATGAGTTTCAGGACACGAGCAGACCGCAGTGGGATGTGATTCGGAATTTGATCGATGAAGTGGTGAATGATATTGAGGGTGAGAGGTCACTTTTTGTGGTGGGGGATACGAAGCAGGGAATTTACGGATGGCGTGGTGGTGAGCCTAAGTTGTTTGATGAGCTTGCTGAGCGTTATGGTGAGAGATTAAAAGAATATCCGATGGATCAGTCCTGGAGATCGGCTGAGAGTGTGCTGGAGCTGGTGAATAAGGTGTGTCATCCGAAGTCAAAAGGGATGGAGCTTTTTCCAGCTGCTGCGGTGCAGAGGTGGAAGTTTCAAGATCATGTAGCGGCCCTAACAGAACTGAAGGGGCATGGCTGGGTGTGTGAAATGGATGCGCATGATGACCTCAGTATGGATGAGGTGAAAATGGGGTGGATAGGAGAGCTAGTGAAAAAGTTAGATCCTGTTAGACGCGGATTAAGCTGTGCTATTCTGGTGCGTAAAAATTCTAGAGGCAGAGAGATAGCTGAGTATCTGCGTGAGTACCATTCAGAGACTCCGGTGGCGGTGGAGGATGAATTACTGGTGGGTGAGGAGAATCCTGTGACTGCGGTGCTGGTGGATGCGTTTAGATTTCTCTGCTATCCCACGGATACGCTGGCTTGGTGGCATGTGCAGTTGAGCCCGTTTGGTGAGGTTTTTGGTGGTGATAGGGATGTGAACTTGATGTTGGATAGGTGGTATTATTGGACACGTGAAATTTCTGTTAGGGGAGTGGATCAGGTGTTGAATGAATGGTGTTCTGTGCTGGCTAAGGTAGTAGATTTGTCTGATTATAGTTTAGGCAGGATGACTGAGCTTAGGCAGGCTGCGGCAGATTTTTCTTCGCAAGGTGGAGGTCTAACAGATTGGCTCGATGAGGTAGAGACGTGGAAGCAACGCGAGGTGACACGCAAGGGTGTGGTGCAGATTATGACGGTGCATAAGGCGAAGGGACTGGGGTTTGATAGTGTTATTTTGCCTGATCTTGAGAACTCTGCTTTTGATGATGAGAGTAGGCTGAAGGTGATAGAGTCTAGTTTCAATAATAGTGATGATCTGCCTGATAGGCATGTGCTGATGGCTCCGGTGAAGGATATTAGAAATGCTGATGAGGTATTAAGAAAGCAAATGGAGCACTGGGCTGTGGAGCAATGCTATGAGCAGTTCTGTGTTCTTTACGTGATGCTCACGCGTGCGGTGCATGGGACTTATTGTCTGCTGGATGCTAAGAAGAATAAGCCGTCAGCGCGGAAAAGGAATGAAGCAGACTGGATAAGGGAGTCTGTGTCAGGTGCTGTGGAGCGGGATGAGAGTTTGGGTGAGTTTTCAGGCAGATTGCTCTTTGAGCATGGTAGCTGGGATTGGCTCACGGCTAAACCTGTTAGAGAAATTTCTGAGGATGGTGAGGCTGAAGTGATCAAACTGCCAGAGGCTGGAGCTAGGCAGGCTAGTGTGCTTGCTGGCGGAAGTAAGCAGAGGAATTTCTCGCAAATGATCATGGATAGAGGTGGTCTCGAATACGGTAATCTTGTTCATCAATGCTTTGAAAGTATCAAGTGGTGGGACGGTGAGCTGCAGTGGGATGTGGACGAAAAGATCAGTGAAATGGTGAAAGAGTGTGTGGGAGATCCCAGCGTGAAGCCATTTTTTGAATCGCGTGAAGGTTTGAGAGTTTACCGTGAACAGGCGATAGAATCAGTTCTGGATGGAGTCTGGGTGAGTGGTGTGATTGATAGATTGCTGGTTGAGTTTGATGATAATGGGGTTGCGTTGAATGCCGCGATCATGGATTTTAAAACTGATAAAGTGGATGATCCAAATGAAATTGCAGCAAGATATGGTGAGCAGCTTGAGCGATACAAACGGATGATTTGCCAAGTGTATTCACTTACCGATGATAATGTGTTTGCGGTGATACTTTCTACGCATTTAAGAAAGACAATAAATCTCTAGCAGGATGTTAGAAAATGGTTTAGATTAATCGCCATGAAACAGAAAAAACACCATCCAGGATCGCACGAAAAAGATTTTACCGGTGGGATATCCCTCTCGCCTCAGTGTTCTTATGTAGGGACGACTGGTGAGAAAGCGGTAGATGATGAAGTGCGTGCGCTGGCTGCGAAGTTGAGTTCGGGGTCGAGCTCGGGAGACCGCGAGTGCATGCTAGCCGAAATGATGATCACTGCGGTGAGGTTATCTCGCGGTGCAGCTACTGATGGAGACTTTAAAATGCTGAATCGTGCGCTGAAAGAAATGCGTCACGCGAATGAGGTGTTTGAACCGTATCGTGGTCAGCGAAAAGTAGCTGTCTTTGGCTCGGCGAGAACCAAGCCCGAAGAGGCGGAATACCAAACTGCTGTAAAATTTTCCAAACGTCTCAGAGAAGAAGGCTACATGACGATTACTGGAGCGGGTCCAGGTATCATGGCTGCTGGAAATGAGGGTGCTGGAAAAGACTACAGTTTCGGACTAAATATTAATTTACCCTTCGAGACTTCTGCGAATGCATTTATCAATAACGATGAAAAACTGATCAATTTTAACTACTTTTTCACCCGTAAACTTTCCTTTGTAAAAGAGGCTGATGCTGCGGTGGCTTTTCCAGGTGGTGTAGGCACGATGGATGAGCTTTTCGAGGCTCTGACTCTGATACAGACAGGGAAAGCTACAGTGTATCCGATCGTTCTAGTGGATGCGAAGGGCGGGAAGTATTGGAAGTTTTGGCTGCAATTTATGTCAGAGCATTTGATGCGATTGAATTTAATTTCTGAGACTGATTTCGCGCTGTTTAAGGTCACTGATGACATCGAGGTGGCGATCCAGGAAATAGTGCAATTTTACTCAAATTTCCACTCGTATCGATATATAGGTGATCAGCTGGTTTTACGTATCGAAAATGCACTTTCTGAAGATGCGGTGAACTTGCTTCAAACTCAGTTCGCGGATATTACCAATGACGGGAAAGTATTGCAAACTGGTGCTCTGGAGGCAGAGCAAGATGAAAAAGATCTGGCAGATATGACGAGAATTGTTTTGCGACACAAGCGCCGTGATTTCGGCAGACTACGTATGCTGATCGATGCCGTTAATCTGGCTGAGTTAGCGGATTGAAGAGGCGCGAATGAATGTAGATTTCATCATCGTAGGGCAGGGGCTCGCAGGTAGTGCCTTGGCTATGGCTCTGATCGAGCGTGATGCCAGTGTCATTGTGATAGATAGTGAGGATGAAAATTCCGCTAGCCGAGTGGCTGCTGGCTTGGTCACTACCGTAGCAGGGAAGGGGATGAACCTCAGCTGGAGGCAGGCTGAGTATTTGCCTGAAGCTCTTTCTTATTACAAAAAGCTAGAAGAAATTTCTGGTAAAAAACTCTTCCACCCACTTGAAACTCTTCGGTTATTCGATGGTGACAAGCAAAGTGCTAAATTTCATAACAAGCGCGAACAATTAGCGGGATGGGTAAGAGATGCTGAGATAGCTGATCTAGAAAAATGGAATGCCGCTCACGGAGGCTTCATCATGAAAAATGGTGGATGGCTAGATTCAAAAACTTACCTCCAAGTAGTGAGAAAGTTGCTAGCGGGGAGATACCGAGTAGATGCATTTTCAGAAAAAGATCTCGTCTATATTGAAGGAGGAGTCAGTTGGAAGGAGATCACGGCAAAACGAGTTATCCTCTGCCAGGGGGCTAGAGCATTTACGGAAAAAGGTCTGTTTTCATCACTAAATCACCGCTCTGCAAAAGGGGAAATTTTAACGGTGAAGATCCCCAAAGCCGATCAAGGCAAAATAATCAACCGGAACGGCTGGCTGATACCAATAGGAAATGAGAGGTGGCGAGTAGGCGCGAACTATGAATGGGAAGATATGGATGGAAAGATAACTCAAGCGGGACGAGACGAAATAGAGCGTAAGCTCCGCAATTTAACCGATAAATCATTTGAGGTGATAGAGCATTGTGCAGGGGTTAGGCCTATCATGCGTAAGAGTCAGCCGTATGTAGGGCATCACCCTCACCATCCAGAGGTAAGTTTTTTCAATGGTCTTGGAAGTAAGGGCGTAACTACAGCTCCGAGTGTGGCGAGGCATTTTGCCGATCACTTGGTCACTGGTAGTCAGATAGATGTGGATCTGAGCTTGTAAAAATGCGCCAAAATCTGAGGTTTTTCTCCTTTACAGGCTGTGTAACCTCAATTAATATTTTTTTAATCAAATATGCCTATGAAAAAAATATTTAAATCAACTAATAAAGTGTTGCTGACAGCACTGCTGACAGGCTTGTTGTCAAGCGCTGGCTCAGCTAAGCTAGTGGCTCGCACCTTCTACAGTGCAGATAAGAGTAAGTCATTTAAAGCCACTCTCACAGCTTTTGATGAAGAAAAGAAGCAAGTTAAGGTAAGAACGGCTAAGGGTAAGGATATTACTTTTAAGTTGAGTGTTCTTTCTGAAGAATGCAAAGCATACGTAGCTGAGCACGCGAGTGAAGTGGCAGTTGCAACAGCACTGAGTATTTCTTTTGAGAAAGTGAAAGAAAAGAAAGTGAAAGGTGTGGATGGAGTGAATACCACATTCGATGTTACTTTTTATAATAAGAGCGAAACTACTCTTAAAGATGTAGTTATAGATTACACTATTTACTGGAAGAAAGGTAATATTACTAAAGGTCAGAAATCCACTCAAATGGAAGAAAAGGGCTCATTCAGCGTTTATGATCTAGATCCTAAATACAGAGTTACTGAGACAACCAAAGCTGTGAATGTGGTCAATAAGACGATCAAGAGTAAAGGTGGGGGCTGATGTGGTCCTGCTACGCCAGGCGGTCGCCTGTCAGATCAAGTTCAAGGTATTGTAATCGATGTCAAAGTGAATGGTGAGATTGTAATGTCTGATTCAAATAACAGATCATTACTCGCTAAAGTCCTCAGAGAAAGAGGAGAGTAGTATCGCTATTTCAATAAACTTTCAAAGCGTCAAAGCATTCATTTGTTTTGGCGCTTTTTCTTGTAAAAGATGCCACCTTTGCAGCTCAGAGTGAGGACGAAGATTACTCAGTCTCTATACTTTAATCGGTGCTTTAATGATGCCTTCTGAGGTTTCCTGTTTGAGTCTTAATTGACCGCAAGCCGCATCAATGTCATGGCCTTTTTCTATGCGCATGGTGGTGACTACGCCAGTGTCTCTGACGGTGTTTCTAAATTTATAGCAGTGCTCATCGTCTGGACGTATCCAGTCTAGTCCTTCAACGGTGTTGTAGGGGATGACGTTTACGAGTGCTTTTACGGACTTAGCTCGCTTGGCTAAAATCTTAGCTTGTTCCAGTGAGTCGTTGACTCCTTTGATTAAAATATATTCTAGTGTGAGCCGCTTATTACTCCTCTCTTTGTAGTAGTGAAGCGCCTGGAAAAGTTCATCGATATTCCATTTTGAGTTCACTGGCATAATCTGATCTCGGACATCGTCTGTGGCTCCGTGCAGAGAGATTGCGAGGCGGATTTGCTGGGGGCGATCTGCGAGTTTCTTAATCATTGGAGCGAGTCCTGAGGTAGAAATGGTGATGTGACGCGCACCGATGTTCATCCCCCAGTGACCAGTGATGATGTCGAGTGCTTTTTCTAGGTTTTTGATGTTAGCGAGTGGCTCACCCATGCCCATGAATACGATGTTGTTGATCTTCTTTCCTGAGAGCTCTTCTACCATCATGAGCTGGCCTACTATTTCATCGGCAGTGAGGTTTCTGGTGAGTCCTGCTAGTCCTGATGCGCAGAATTTACACCCGTAGGCACATCCTACTTGTGAGGATACGCAGGCTGTTAGGCGATCTGCTTTATCTCCGTAGAGTCCCTTAGATGCTGGGATGAGAACGGTTTCAACGTATCTACCATCGTGGAGTTTAAAGAGATATTTACGTGTGGTATCCTCTGAGCCTTGGACAGTGACGCTGGAGAGGGTTTTAAATCTAAATTGTTGATTCAGTTTCTCGCGCAGAGATTCTGAGAGGTTGGTCATTTCTTCTATTGAGTTAGCGCGGTGCTTGTAAATCCACTCTAACACCTGTGCCGCACGGTAGGCTGGCTCATCGTGTTGCTTGAAAATTTCCACTATGTCGTCTTTCGTCAGACCTAGTAAGCTAGGTAGGATAGAGGGGATTGGGGACTTGGGTGATATGGATTCTGAACTCATGATTCTGTGGATGGTGAAGAAACTAAAAAGCGCACCTTCAACGTATATGTGATACGGTCAAAGGTGCGCTTAAATTTTATATGCTTAACTTAAGAACTCAAGAAGAACTATGCTTCTGCTTTCTCAGTTTTTGTTTCAGTTTCAGTAGCGTCATCTACTGCTTCGTCTGAGGCATTGGCTGGTGTGTCCACCCACTCAATGAGAGCCATTGGTGCTGAGTCTGAGACACGTGCACCGAGCTTGATGATGCGGCAGTATCCACCTTGGCGGTCTTTTGCTGCTGTAGCTACGTCTCCGAAGAGTGTTTTCACTGCGTCTTTTTGGCGTAGGAATGCGATGGCTTGTCTGCGAGCGTGGAGGTCACCGCGCTTACCGAGAGTTACCATTTTCTCTGCTACAGGGCGGAGTGCTTTGGCTTTTCCAAGTGTGGTGCGGATCTTACCGTGCTGGATAAGGTTGCATGTGAGGTTGGCGAGAAGTGAGCGGCGGTGCGCTGAGCTTCTTCCGAGTTTTACTGTCTTTTTGCGATTTCTCATCGTGATTATTCTTTCTAATTCTAGTTGTAATTGTTACTGACTATTCGTCATTTAAGTTTTGGGCGATGAGATCTGCAAGACCCACCGGTGCTTCTTCCTCTACGCTGAGACGAGGTGCCGCGATTGATGGCATTGGTCCAGTGAGGAGTGATGGATCAAGTGACATTCCGAGTCCGAGTCCGAGCTCTTGGAGTTTGTCTTTGATCTCATTGAGTGATTTCTTACCGAAGTTACGGTATTTGAGCATCTCTGCTTCTGACTTGAGAGCGAGCTGTCCCACGCTGGTGATGTTAGCGTTGTTGAGGCAGTTAGCCGCACGCACTGAGAGTTCGATCTCGTTTACGCTCATGTTGAGGAGCTTCTTGAGTGCTGCATTCTCTTCTGATTGCTCAGGTGCTGCGTTCTCAAATTCTACAAGATCATCATCGTAGTTCACAAATACATCGAGGTGATGTCTCATGATGGATGATGCCTGAAGGAGTGCTTCAGCTGGCTCGATGCGTCCGTCTGTCCAGATGTCCAGATCTAGCTTATCGAAGTCAGTCATCTGACCCACACGGGTTTGACCGATTGAGTATTTGACACGTGTTACAGGTGAGAAAATAGAGTCGATCGCAATCACACCGATTGGCATGTCAGGACGTTTGTTCTCGTCTCCTGTGTTAAATCCACGGCCAACTTTGATTTCAAATTCACAGTCGAACTTAGTCTTGCGGTCGAGTGTGCAAATGATCTGGTCCTTATTCACTACCTGGTAGATGTTATCATCAGTGATGTCACCAGCAGTGACCACACCTTCTTTTTCTACTTTAAGAGTGAGAACGCGTGGCTCTTTATCAAAGTGCTTAAATTTTACCTTCTTAAGATTGAGGATAATGTCAGTGACATCTTCTACCACTCCAGCGAGGCTAGAGAACTCATGCTGCACACCTGCGATGCGCACTGAGGTGATGGCTGCACCCTCTAGTGAGGAGAGCAATACACGGCGGAGTGAGTTACCGATAGTATGACCAAATCCACGCTCGAATGGCTCGGCAGTGAAGTGTGCATAGGTATCTGTCTCAGTGTCCTCGTCTTTTACAAGACGGTTAGGGATTTCGAAGCGATCAAGATGAATTGGCTTGTTCTCTTCTACTTCTTCTTCGTTTGTTACTTCTTCGTTTGTTGTGTCTTCTGACATAATGTGTCTGTATTGTTAGTCGGGTTACCGCTCTGGCGAGATTGATTAGCGCCGCTACCATAGCATTGCTCAGAGGACCTACGACTGGATTGACTTCTCGCGGGGCGGCGAATTAAGGCTTTCTGTGTGGAAAAAGCAACTAAATTTTTACCTGTTTCGGACTTTTTATCATGTCTTGGGGGCGTAGGGGTAAGTTTTTCAGAAATGTTACAAAATACTAAAACTGAGCCAT
The DNA here is from genome assembly GCA_937128235.1 of uncultured Verrucomicrobiales bacterium. Lineage (GTDB taxonomy): Bacteria > Verrucomicrobiota > Verrucomicrobiia > Verrucomicrobiales > Akkermansiaceae > Rubritalea. The sequence continues at coordinate 10,759 of CAKZMG010000238.1, read as the reverse complement.
CAGCGAAAAAAGTGACTAAATAAATCAAATTTGGCTTGCACCTTAGCGCGTTTTAGTTAGTTTCCTGCCCGCTGCAAGATGATTGTAGAACGATTGATGGAGCGGTAGCTCAATTGGTTAGAGCACCGGCCTGTCACGCCGGAGGTTGCGGGTTCGATTCCCGTCCGCTTCGCCACTTAGTTCAACATAAAAAAGCTTCACAGATTTCGTATCGTGAAGCTTTTTTGGTTATAGCTAAGCGTAGCTTAGCACTGTTTTTTTTCTACCAGAAAGCGCACACAAAAGGTTTCATGTTGTTGTGTCGCTAACTAGCATTTAATCGCTTGCAGAATCTTTCTGTAAAGTAGTGACCCCTTTGAGGATTTTATGCACTTTTGGGTTGTAGAGATCACTCATTAGCCAGGCTCTGGCTAGTAGCCCGACTCTGCCTTCTAGGGTAGGGTTCCAGTTAGTAGGGAGTGTGCTTATTTCGCGCTCGGAAAGATAGTTTTTTAGATCCAATGTGGACATGTTTTGGATGTAATTGACTTCTTGTGGATATACCCATTGGGTGATGCCTTGGTTTGAAAATGATACGATGTATGAGCCGTCTTCTACTCTAAAGACGCTGAACTTGATTTCATTTTCTCCAAGACGGTGAAGCTTTACAGAGGCTTCCGCAACATGATCATGGGTTGGCTCTGAGACGAATACTGAGGTGCCATTTTCGAAGATTGCGATACTTCTCTCGGTGGTGATACTGGGAGTGTTAGAGCTGATTACTTTATCTAGTGCTTCAGATGGGCGGAGGCTGGCAGCGAGTTTGGCGGAGTTTTCAGAATGAGGCTTAGCTGTGGATGGTGCTGGTGTTTTTCTATGCGAGAAGTCACGGCTGTATTCTTTGTAGCAATAGTGTCCCAAACTACCTAGGGCGATTCCGCAGATGGCTAGTTTGGTGATGATGTTATTTAGGGAGAATTTCATTGTCCTTATTTTATTTCGTATATATAAATTATCAATTCTTATTTAAAGTAAATTTTTTCTAACAAAATTATTGACTGAGCGAAATAGTTTGTTTAAACTTGTTTTCACGCATGGTGCTTCACTCGGAAGCAGTTAGCGTTAATCCCCACTAACTCCCTTTATATGACAAATAAAAACACTAGGAATATCTCGAAAGTTTCGAGCATATTAGCTGGTCTAGCGCTGGTTTCAAGTCAGCAGGCCCAGGCAGAAAAAGTAGATACCGAATTGATCTTGCTGATCGATGTTTCGGGCAACAAAGGAAATAGCGTCTTTGCTGAACAACAAGATGCTTATGTAGAAGCGTTTCGTAGTTCAGAAGTGATGGATGCTATTTATAATGGTAGCATGAAAAGCGTGGCTGCAAGCGTGGTTTTGTTTGCAGGCAAATCTCAGCAATACACTGCTGTGGAGTGGATGAAAATCCATGACGTGGATTCAGCGAATGCCTTTGCAAATGCGATGCAGTCTGTTGAGGCTCCTTTCACTGGAAAGAATGCGATGGGTGAAGCTATTGGCTATGCTAGTAAGCAGTTTGGAGAGGAAACTGGTGGTGAAGCGAATGGATTTGAGAGTCTTTATCAAATCATTCAGGTTTCCTCACACAGTGTGGACAATGATTCTGGTCACAGACGTAGGGACAGGGGTAATAATGTTGCTGAGCAGCGCGATGCCGCTATTGCTGCCGGAGTGGACAGAATAGATGGCGTGGCGAGTGATCGCTGTGACCATAACTTAGAGGAATATTTTCAAGATTATGTGATCGGAGGTAAAGATGCTGAGGTAAGTTACTATGAGCTTGGAGATAAAATTAGTCCGTTACTGAGCCGGAAGTTGGTCAAAGAAATAGAAAGCGTTAATTCAGTACCTGAACCTAGTTCAGCTATTCTTGTGGGGCTAGGTAGTTTAGGATTTTTATTCAGAAGAAATAGATAACGCATATGAAAACTATTATATACAACCTAGCGTTCTATTACTTTAGCTGTGTAGTCGCGACAGCGGCTATTGCCCATATTGAGCTTGTGCTGGATGAAGTAGCACCATCATTTAGCTCATCTCTGCCAAATAAAGGTACAGTTACGTATGATGAGACTAAACTAACTGGAGTAGGGGAAGAGACTCTTGCAGGATCAGACGCTAGTTTCAGTCTTCTATTTGATGGTTTGGAATACACTCAAGTAGATGACCCAGATTCTGGTTTTCCGCAGTATTACTTTACTGATGGAGAATTTGTTGGTCTAGAATTTCAATCAACTCTCAAATCAGCGAGTGCCACTCCAGATAGCTATCTAGACGTTCAGAATAATGAAATGATCTACAGTTACGATGCAGCAGAGGCATACAAAGGTCACTTGGAGGTGGTAACAGTCCCAGAGCCTTCTTCGATAGGGTTTATCCTTTTGTCGAGTGCATGTCTTCTGAAGAGGAGAAGAGCATAATCATACTAAATGAATAAAAACTACAAAGTTCCTAAGCTTAGTTTAGTCCCAGATGAGAATCAAGGGACTGAAGCTGAGCAGATGGAATTTGAGTCAAATTCATTTGATGACGCGGCTCCTGAGAATCCTCTGATCAGAGATAATAGATCACCTGAAGAAAAGAGGCTCGATGCTAAGGTTGGGCAGGAATTGTTAGATAAAAACATAGATCCTGAGTGCTGGGCGGCAGCTTTGGTATCCACTTCTGGTGATGAGCAACTAGCCACTAGCCTGTATGTGAAGTGGAGAAAAGAAAAATTACAATACAGCAAACTCTCACTGAGTAAAAAGCTAGAAGGGTTAGAGCAGAGAAGGCTTAACAGCTTTGTTCCTAGATACACTTCTAGCTCAGTAGCTCTAGCCACCAGAGATCATTACACAGAGGCCATTTTCTGGGAGTCGCTCATTTCACTGTCATCGATAGGTATGTTCTTGTCGATTGCAAGGGTGCTTGGGCTTAATCCTTATTTAACGATCGTTATCTCATTATTGGTCACGCTAATTGTGGTGATGAGTATTAGGACGCATTATCACTACCAGCTCAATAAGCAATTAAGTCTTAGTTATCCAAAGGTTGCTACTATTGTTGCAGCTACTGCAGGTGTGGTTTCAGTTGCTGTTACCTACATCGCATCGATCATTGAGTATTGGATCTAGCTATACCATCTAGTGATTGGTTCTGTCTGGCTTCAAGGTTAGGCAAAAGTGAGTTTTGTTTTGCAGATTGGTCTTGTTGGCTGGTCTATGAGAAATACTCAATGCCTGCTTTGAACAATGGCTGATGTTTATTTCCAGGCACGTTTTTCGCAACATTTGTGCCACGTCTCTCGGTGTGGCCCATTTTGCCTAGAACTCTACCGCATGGGCTGGTGATGCCTTCAATGGCGAAGACTGATCCGTTCGGATTGTGAGCGATGTCCATGGATGGATTGCCAGCAAGGTCAGTGTACTGCGTGGCGATTTGTCCATTGGTAGCTAGTGCGCGCACGTCTTCTTCTGAGGCGATGAATTTTCCTTCGCCGTGTGAGAATGGGATGTTGTGCAGGTCTCCGATTTGGGTGTTGGCAAGCCAAGGTGATAAGCTGGAGGCGATACGTGTGGTGGCGTAGCATGCGATGTGACGACCGATGTCGTTGAAGGTGAGCGTGGGGGCTCCAGCTTGTGGGTCACGGATTTCACCATAGGGGACGAGTCCCGTTTTGATGAGTGCCTGAAAGCCATTACAGATACCGAGGACTAGTCCATCGCGGTTCTTGATGAGGTCCATCACGGCATCAGCCACTTGTGGGTTTCTGAGAACGGTTGCGATGAATTTTCCTGAGCCGTCTGGCTCGTCACCAGCTGAGAATCCACCGGGGATCATGAGGATCTGTGACTCGCGGATTTGCTGTGCTAGTTCAGTTAGAGATTCTTCTACGTGCTTAGAGGTAAGGTTTCTAAAGACTGAAATGTGGGCGTCTGCTCCAGCTTCGTTAAACATTTTCGCAGAGTCGTATTCTGAGTTTGTTCCGGGGAAGCAGGGGATTACGACCTTTGGTTGAGAGTTGCCAGTTGCCAGTTTGCAGTTGCCAGTTGATTGTGGCTTCGCCGAGTTATGAGAAAATGTTTCTAACTCGGAGTGGGCTACTTTTGCTTGGGTTGGGTAGATAGGTTCTAGGGTTTCTGACCAAGCGGAAATGAGTGTGTCTAGGCAGATTTTTTCTCCGTTGATGGAGAGGCTGTTTTCTGCGCTGGTGGTTCCTAGTTTAGTAGCATTGAGTGAGGCGGGGAGTGACTCACCAGCTTTTAATTCTACAATCCAGTTGAAATAACGTTCAGTGTAGAGGTCTTCCTCCGTGTCAATGACTGCTCCGATTTTATTTCCAAATGACATTTTGGAAAGACCAACGGCAATACCGCCTTCGGCAAGTGAGTGCATGGCATTTATCTTGCCTTCAGTGTTTACTGCGTAGAGGACGGAGGCATAGGTTTTGAGAATTTCAAAATCTGGACAATGGTCGGTATCTCTAGGAACGGTGACTAGATAGAGTTCACTGTTTGTTTCTTTGAATTCTGGAGAAACTGTTAGAGAGGCTTTTCCTGGTGCTACTGCGAAAGAAACGAGAGTAGGGGGCACGTCAATGTCATTGAAGGTGCCGGACATGGAATCCTTACCTCCAATGGCTCCGAGGCGGAGTTCACTCTGAGCAGTGAAGGCTCCGAGGAGAGCTGCAAATGGCTTGCCCCAGCGGGATGCATCAGTTCCGAGTTTCTCGAAATATTCTTGAAGAGTGAGGCGGATGTCATCGATGTGCGCGCCAGATGCTACGATGCGGCAGACAGATTCCGTGACAGCATAAAGCGCGCCATGATAAGGAGACCAGCTAGCAATGTTTGCATTGAACCCCCATGCCATGTGCGATGTGGTGTCTGTGTTTCCTTCGAGAAGTGGAATTTTAGCAACCATGGCGTCCACCGGTGTGAGCTGGTGTTTACCTCCGAATGGCTGTAGGACAGTCCCCGCACCAACAGATGAGTCAAACATCTCACCGAGACCCTTTTGTGAGCAAGAGTTGAGATCAGCAAGGGCGGTTGTGAATTTATCAAGGGTGTTGCTCTGTGCTAAGGTAGATGAATGTGATTTGCCAATCGGAGATTCAGTTGATGGTGTGGATACTCTAACAGAAGTATCTAACTGAACACCATTTGTCTCAAGGAATGCGCGGGAGAAGTCTACGATTTTTTTTCCTTTGTAGGAAATGACGAGTCTGCCACTATCCGTGACGTCTGCCACGTGGGTGCACTCTAGGTTTTCTTTGTCACACTCGGCTTTGAAATACTCGATGGTGGATGGGTCCACACAGATTGCCATGCGCTCTTGGGACTCGGAAATGGCGAGTTCGGTTCCGTCTAGACCATCATATTTCTTGGGAATGTCATCGAGCCTGATGTCGAGTGATGGGGCAATTTCACCAATCGCTACAGAGACTCCACCAGCACCGAAGTCATTGCAGACTTTGATTTTTGGGGCGAGTTCTGGATTGCGGAATAGACGTTGAATTTTTCGCTCTGTCGGGGCGTTTCCTTTCTGGACTTCAGCAGAATTTTCCAGAGCGGTGTCTGTGTGTTCCTTAGATGATCCAGTGGCTCCACCTACTCCATCGCGTCCTGTGCGCCCGCCGATGAGGAGGATAACATCGCCAGTAGCTGGGCTGCCACGGAAGACATTTTTCTTGGGGGCTGCCGCAACTACTGCACCTATCTCCATGCGCTTAGCAGCGTAGTTTGGGTGGTAAACTTCGGACACCTGACCAGTAGCGAGTCCGATCTGGTTTCCGTAGGATGAGTATCCATCAGCTGCACCTTTACAGATGACTCGCTGAGGGAGCTTGCCTTCCAGAGTTTCAGAGAATGGGGTTAGTGGGTTAGCTGCTCCGGTCACACGCATCGCCTGAAACACATAGGAACGCCCAGAAAGTGGGTCGCGGATACATCCACCGAGACAGGTAGCGGCACCACCGAATGGCTCGATCTCGGTAGGGTGATTGTGTGTCTCGTTTTTAAACATGAGCAACCACTCTTGGTCTTCACCATCCACATCGACAGGGATGACGATGGATGCTGCGTTGATTTCTTCAGAAATTTCTACGTTATCGAGTTCGCCCGTTTTACGGAGTTCCTTCATGCCGATGAGCGCGATGTCCATCAGGGTCTCAGGTCTGTCTGAGATTTTATCACCGTAGACATCTTCTCTCGTTTCTTGATATTGCTTGTAGGCATTTTCAATAACCTCTGTGCCTTGGTCAAAGTCAACCTTGCTGATCTTAGTGGCAAAGGTGGTGTGGCGGCAGTGATCTGACCAGTAAGTATCGAGCATTTTGATTTCTGTAATGGTCGGGTTTCTGCCTTCTTCATCACGGAAATATCTCTGCGTGAAGATCAGATCTTCTGCGCTCATTGCCAGACCTAGCTCATTGCGTTGCTCGCGCAGTTGGTCATCTGATGAGGTGATGAACCAGTCTAGGACTTCTACGTCTTCTGGTGGAGAGACTTTTAGCTCAAGTGTCTCAGGCTTGTCCATGGATGCCTCGCGGGAGTCCACCGCATTGATCGTGTATGCCTTGATGGTGTTGAGTTGCTCAGCTGAGATGTCACCATCGAGGACGATAATCTTCGCGGCAGCTACACGTGGCTTTGCTTCTTGTGTGAGAATTTGCACACATTGAGCAGCGGAGTCAGCACGCTGATCATATTGTCCTGGGAGATACTCTACGGCGAAAACTTGCTCGCTGTTAGAAACTGTTAGAGTGCCTGATGTGGTAGCGATCTGTGGCTCTGAGAGGATGAGTTTGGCAGCATTTTCAAACTGCTTGTCGCTCAGACCATCCACATCATATCGCTGGATAATTCTTACATTGTTGAGAGTTGTTAGATCAAGATTCTCTTTGAGATCATGAAAGAGTGAGCGCGCTTCGGCGTTATGCTCAGATTGTTTTTCTACGAAGATGCGGTGCATAGGTGTGACTTTTGTTAGAAATTATTCTAGGTGTAAAAGTAAGGGGTAATTATTTTCTAATAGGATCAATCGGAGCTTTGGCGACTGCTTTGAAGCCGTCGAGTTCTGTTTGAACAGATGGAGCTTCTTTGACTTCAATAGTCCAGCGATCATCGCTTTGTCCTCTGTAGAAGATGAAGTGGGCAAGTTCTTCAAATCCATCCGTGCCATAGACAGTCACCTGATTGGTTCCTGTTGAAAGAAATTTTCCATTCTTGAAGGCATGAGTGAATGGGTCACCTTTGGGCTTGAGTTTACCAAGTAGCCCTTCCTCATCACTGTAGAAAACTGAACGGATCACCCCTGATGTAGAATCAGCTCCGAGTGTGATTGTAGCAGATGGTACTAGGATGACTCCAAACTTGGTATTATCGCTTTCTGGCTCTGCCCACCATGTTTCAATGTTCACTATGCTAGCATACTCGCCTTGGGCTGGTGTGTTGGCTTCGTAGCTTTTGGCTGTGTCAAAATTGTGCTGTTTTGAGGCGTAATGGATGAGGTAGCCGAAGACACCGATGATGGCGAGGTAGCAAGCTAATGTGGCTATTTTCTCTGCGGTTGATCTGCTTTCTTTAGTAGTTTCTTTTTTAGGGGTAGAGCTCGGAGTTGGCACTATTAATTGTTCACCAGACTCTTCTGCTTTTACTTCTGCTGTTGCAGACGCTAAAAGTTCATCCACGTTTTTGTTAGCAATGTCAGGAAGCTCTTCCATCTCTTGACTACTGTGATGCTGGTCTAGTGAGTCAATGATGTCTTTTTCGCAAGGCGCATCGATGACCAATTCTTGCTCCGAAAGTGGTTTCAGTGGCTGCTCTAGCTTGTTTTCAGCTAATATTTTTTCTATTTCATCTAGCTCATCGGAAGAGGTATCTATTTCCTCTAGGTCACTCTCCATGTTCCAGAAATCTGAGTCTTCAGAGATCTCATCTTCGATAGGCTTACTCTCTTTTTTTTGTTGCTTTGAGTTTGATTTTTTAGACATTTGCGTGCTGAGTGTGTTTGCGGTGAAGTTGCTGTGGGCCTTGTAGCGGTGAAATAGGGTTTTGGCTAGTGGGAAAACCCCTGATTTTTCGAGAAATTGTCAGATTGTTCGTAAAAATAGGTTGCATATGTTATTTACCTAGTCAATCAATTGGCTGTCCACCTAACAAACCGACAATATTTATGGCAGATAACGAAGATAAGAATCCAGAGAACGTAAAGGGAAGCTTTTACGTAGATAGTCAGTGCATCGATTGTGATCTATGCCGCGAGACTGCACCAAATAACTTTACTCGTGAAGATGATGAGGGGTATTCCTATGTGACTAAGCAGCCAGAAAATGATGAAGAGCGCGAGCAGTGTATCGAAGCCATGGAAGGCTGCCCGGTAGAGGCGATAGGAGACGACGGCGAGGATGGATAGAAAGTTCTCAAGCAGATCAAGTTCTAAGCCAAACCAAGGCACTAGTTCAGGTTCAAGTTCGCGCTCCTTAGAATGGATGCGAGCTCTGGCGCTAAAGCAATGGCGACACGGTGACCCAGTTAAAGATCCGTTGAGAAATATTCATCATGCAGGTGAATTTATAGATAAATTACTCGAAGAAGTAGGTGCGAGTGGTAGCCTAGAGGAAAAACAACTGAATGATGCGTGGTTTAAAGTTGCTGGTGCATTCATCGCTAAGAACTCGAAGCCTGAGTCCCTCAAAAAAGGTGTGCTTGTTTTGCGTGTCGTGCAGCCTGCGTTGAGATTCCAGCTGGAGCAGATGAAAGGAAAATTGCTTCAGAATTTTAAGCGTGAACTCGGTGAGGGAGTGATCAAAACAATCGTTCTAAAAGTATAGAAGAGTATGAAGAAACACTGGATATTTGATTGGTCCGGAACCTTAGTCGATGACATGGGGCTGGTGATCTGGGCTACGAATTATGTGCTTGAGCAATATGGTAAGCCTGCGATGGATCGGGAGACCTTCCGGCGTGAGTTCTGTCTGCCGTATGAAAATTTCTACCGAAAACATCTACCAGACGCCGATATGGAAGAAGTGGAAGCGCACTTCAGGCACGGATTTGGGATCTCAGATGTGAAGGTCACGGTGTTGCCCTATGCGAAGGAATTTCTAGACTCGCTAAAGGCTAGAGGATGCGACCTCTATGTGCTCACCAGTATGTGTGAAAAGGCATTCGCTGAGCAGGTGGTGGAGCTGGGAATGGATCACTATTTTAAAGAGACCTATGCGGGGGTGCTCGATAAGCGTGAAGTCATAGGCGAGATGATGCAGGCACACGGAATGGGGAAGGAGAACACTGTTTTCGTGGGAGATATGACGCATGATGTAGATACAGCTCATCATGCAGAAATTATGAGTGTGGGGGTTCTTACTGGTTACAATCATGCACCTGTTCTCGCTGCATCTGAGCCGAGTATTATGGTGAAGGATTTATCATTGTTAGAGAGCCTTATGAGCTCATCGAAGCCTCAACCTGATGTAGTGAAAATACGCGGGCTAGAGCTTCCTACATTCATCGGTGTGCCAGATGAAGAGCGTGCGGATCAGCAAGTGCTTAAAGTGCATGTGGACATGACCCCAGAGGTAAGTTTTTCATCACTAGGAGACGAAATCGAAGGAGGTGTGGATTATTATCAAGTCTCACTTCGTCTCAAAGAGGTAGCGCTAGAGAAACCAAGAAAGCTCATAGAAACCCTCGCGGAAGATTTGGCTGCTGTTACTCTTAAGGAGTTTTCTGTAGCTAAAGTGAGAGTAGAGATTGAGAAATACATTCTCCCTGACACTCAGCACGTGGGTGTAGAAATTTGGAGGTAAATTACTGTCGTAAACAGAGTATCAGTGATTTTTTAATATTTTTTTGGTGAACAGGTTGTTATTATGAAATTTCATGTTAATGTGAGGTATGAGTATGAACAAAATGACAATTAAACTACAGGAAGCGCTCCAGTCTGCTCAGCAGATAGCGATGCGCTCGGCTCATGCTGAGCTAAAAAGCACTCACGTATTGCTCGCGTTATTGCAGCAAGAAGGCGGGATTGTAACGCCTATCCTAGAAGGTGCTGGGGTGGATATTACCACGCTGAAAGCAAGTGTGGCTAGTGAGCTGGCTAACTTGCCAACCATGCAGGGGGCGACGAGTGAGCCGCAACTCAGCTATGGAATGAAGTCCACTCTGAATGAGGCGGATAAAGCTAGAGAGAAGCTAGGGGATGAATTTCTTAGCGTGGAGCATTTCCTTCTCGGAGCATTAAAAGACACTAGCCCAGCTGGGAAATTATTATCCAGCGCAGGTCTAACAGAATCTAACCTAGAGGAAGCCCTCAAGAAAGTCCGAGGAAGCCAGAAGGTGACAGATGAAGATCCAGAAGGAAAATATCAAGCATTAGAAAAGTATGGGACAGATCTAACAGCTCGTGCGCGTAGTGGGAAAATAGACCCCGTGATCGGGCGTGATGAAGAGATCCGCCGTGTGCTCCAAGTGCTCAGCCGGAGAACGAAAAATAATCCCGTGCTTATCGGTGAACCCGGAACTGGAAAGACTGCTATTGCGGAGGGACTTGCTCGCAGAATCGTGAGTGGTGATGTGCCGGATTCTATGAAAGGGAAGCGTCTAATTTCACTAGATCTCGGTAGTATGATCGCGGGTGCTAAATATCGTGGTGAATTTGAAGACCGCTTGAAAGCATTTCTAAAAGAAGTGACGGATAGTGATGGTGAGATTATTCTATTTATCGATGAACTACACACTATTGTAGGAGC
>CAKZMG010000237.1 GCA_937128235.1 uncultured Verrucomicrobiales bacterium | reverse complement strand
GCTCTTCTCCAGAGCACCGCTGGGACGAATCCCTCATCCAGCACAGGCTTTATTTTTGGTTGAATATTCATAATGTGTAAAAATTGATATGAGTGCCTCTTCCCCTAAGAGACAATGACTCCTTAATAGACGATTCTCATAAGTGGAAGATCAAAATGCAACGGATTTACTTTTTCTTGCAACCTGTTTGTTCATGAAGACATTAGGGCATGAATTTTACCTCGCCAAATGAGAAAAACCATGCAAAAAGTCACAACTAAGGGTGAAATTTACCCGTTAATAACACACAACACAAAGAAATATGTTAAAACAATTCAAAGAATTCGCCTTCAAAGGCAACCTCGTAGACATGGCAGTCGGTTTCATCCTTGGTGGAGCATTTGCTACTGTAGTAAAATCTCTCGTTGAGAACGTAATCATGCCTCCACTTGGCAACTTACTTGGCAACGTGGATTTCACTAAGATGAAACACGTCATTACTGAAGGCACACCTGAGGTTTTAGGAGCAGATGGTAAGACAGTTGTCACAAAGGCAGTTGAAGAAGTTTCCATCAAGTATGGGCAGTTCATCACTGATACTATCTCATTCCTAATGCTTGCATTCGTAGTCTTTATCATCGTGAAGAAGGTTATGGAAGGTAAGAAGAAGGAAGAAGAGAAGCCAGCAGATCCTCCTAAACAAGAAGTTCTTCTTGAGGAGATCCGTGATGCTCTTAAGAAATAATTTTACCTTGTAGGTATTAAAAACTTACCCCTAGCGGCGCGTTCAGTAGATGAACGCGCCGTTTTTTGTCCTCTTTTTGCCTCTATACTCTCTTTTAGCTTTCCCGATTCCTATTTTACCCTAGCTTTTTACTCATATGAAATTGTTTCCCATTCTCCTCATCAGCATCATTTTATGGATTACTAGTATCGGAGCATCAGCTCAACATGCTAATCCAACTCCTGAGAAAACAGACTTCCTAGCTAAGTCCTCTGACATCTACAGATCCGTAGTACGTATCGAGGTAGCCACCCAGACACCTAACTACGCCAGTCCTTGGAACTCTGGCAAATTTAGCGGAGGAACTGGCACTGGTTTTCTCATCGGTAAAAATACATTTCTCACCAATGCTCACGTCGTTTCTAATGCCAGACGGGTGCTCATCACCATGCACGGATCAGCGCGGAAACACCCAGCCCGCGTGCTGCATATTGCGCATGATTGTGATCTTGCCATTCTTCAGGTGGATGATTTCTCTCCCTTCAATGAATTACCCCACCTAAAAATAGGAACAGTTCCACAACTAGAAACTCAAGTCAGAGTTATCGGCTACCCGATGGGCGGCACGCGTATCTCCGTGACACGCGGTGTGGTATCTCGCATCGACTTCAGATCATATGCTCACAGCAGAGCAGATCAGCACCTCGTGGTGCAAATAGATGCAGCGATCAATCCAGGAAACTCTGGTGGTCCAGTACTACAAAACGGCAAGGTCGTGGGAGTCGCGTTCCAGGGACTCACCTCTGCGGATAACACTGGCTACATGATTCCTACGCCAGTAATTAACAGATTCCTAAAGGACATCGATGACGGAACGTATGATGAATACGTCACTTTAGGCGTCACAAGATTTCCACTATTTAATCCAGCCATGCGTAGAATCTATAGCCTCAAAGAGGATGACCCAGGAGTGCTGATTGCTAGATTTTATAAAGACGGACCAGTAGATGGCATTCTCAAAGAAGGTGACATCCTCACGAAGATAGACGGCAAGTCCGTGGACAGTGCGGGAAGCGTGAAGATAGACGGTGAGCGAGTGAATATGAGCGAGATCGTGGAGCGGAAATTCGCTGGAGATAAAGTAAACCTCACCTTCATCCGCGATGGCAAAGAGCAGACAGCAGAAGTCACCCTCAAGCCCTTCCCTGCCTCTTCCATTTATTCTGTTCAATATGGTAAACGCCCCAGATACACCATTCAGGGCGGATTAGTTTTCCAGCCACTCACCAGGAATCTCTACTCAGCGCTGAGGCTGAATAATCCGCGAGTGAGAAGGTTGTTTGCTAAGTACCTAACAGAAAATATTTTCAAGGAACGGAAAGACATCGTCATTCTAACAAAGGTGCTCGAAGATCCTATTAATGCCGACCTTTCTGACTACACTGGAAATGCGATCGAATCCGTGAACGGAGTAAAAATCAAGGATCTCACGCAGCTCCATGAATTGCTGAACCCTGAGACCATTCCAGAATTTTTCGTGATCAGATGCGATGGAGTGAATCGTCCGCTCATCCTACCTGCTAAAAACATTCAGAAGCACAACACTAGGATTCTCCAGACCTACGGGATCGATAAATCATCTTATCTGGGCAAGTAATTTTCTTTCTAACATTTTCTAACAACTATTTTATTCATGAAATCAATCATCGCTATTTTACTCGTTACTCTCTGCACCAGTTTCGCAGCAGAAAACTTACCTCTACTAAGAATTTCCTCCACCAGTCAGGAATACAACACTGCCCAACCATGGGAGAAAACACCTACACGGAAGCGTAGAGGCATCGGTATGCTTGTGGGTCCTAACCAGATCATCACCACAGCTGAAATGGGAGCCAACGCAACTTTCATTGAGATCGAAACAGTAGATAGTAAGACATCCATGCCCGCGAAAACTATCGCCATCGACTACGAGGCTAATCTCGCACTCATCAGCGTGACGGATCCGGATCACCAAGCACTCATCAGCAAGATGAAACCAGTGGAAATTTCTCCTAGCCCCAAACTAGGAGACTTCGTGAAAGCTTACCAAGTAGAGGACAATGGCAACATCCTCGTCACTAATGGAGTGATCCGTGGAGCAGACGTGGTTTCATCGTTTGTCGATGGGCATTTCTTCCTAGCATTTGAGATCAAAGCCTCCATGCAGAGTGCGACTAACAGCTTCACAATCCCAGTTTTAAAAGATGGAAAACTCCTAGGCTTGCTCACCAGCTACACCAGCGATGAACAGCTGTTAGACATCACAGCACCCGAGATCATCCGCGCATTCTTGGAGGACGCCAGTGATGGAGCCTACACCGGATTCCCCTCACTAGGAATCAATGTCACGCGAACTAGCGATCCACATTTCCGAGCATGGCTAAAGCTCAATGATGCTCAGGGAGGACTCTTCATCCAGCGTGTCACACGCAACAGCGCAGCCCAGAAAGCAGGAGTGAAGGCTGGTGATGTGTTGCTTGCCATTGATGGCAATGAGATCGACCGCAAAGGCTTTTACTCAACAAAAAATTACGGTCCACTCTACTGGGGACACCTCATTGGTGGCAGCAAGAAAGTAGGTGAGACAGTTAGCCTCAGCCTCCTCAGAGATGGGAAAGTGATCAACCAAGAAGTAACACTTACTCGCCAACCAGAAGGCATCATTCCCTCACACATGTATGGCAAGGCTCCTCGCTACCTCATCAAAGGTGGATTCATCTTCCAAGAACTAACTAATTCCTACTTAGAAGTCTTTGGAGACGACTGGGAAACCCGCGCACCAATTGGCCTGTTAGATGCGTTTAATCATCCAGAAGATTATGAGAAAGGCCGCAAAAGGCTCGTCATCCTCAGCCGCACTATTCCCACTGAAGCGACCCTTGGCTACGAGAGAATTTCTAGCGTCATCGTCAACAAGGTGAATGGAAAAGACATCGTCGATATTCCATCGCTAGTAGAAGCATTCAAATCACCCAATGAGAACGGCATCCACACCATCGAAATAGATGATGCCCTGAAAAAAATCTACTTAGATGCAGCAATGGCGACAAAAGTAGAAGCCAACTTCCTAAAGCAAGGCTTGCCGAGTTTATCAAGAGTCAAAGAGTAAACTAGTCGCCACCTTTTGAGTGCTGAGAGCTCGCTCAGCTTTTAAGCCTAGAGATTTCCTAAAACCAAACATCTCCAAAGCCTCACTATTAAACTCCAGCACAACAAAAAACTTACCTCTAAGCCCTAGCTCGGAGCCTTATCCAGCCCGAAGACCGCGTGCACCGCTCTCGCGGCATCTTCAATCTGGCATTCTTCCACTGTGACGGCGATTTTAATCTCAGAAGTAGTGATCATACCGATGTTGATACCCGCTTCACCGAGAGCCTCAAACATTTTAGCTGCCACACCTGAGTGAGAGCGCATTCCTATTCCTACACATGAGAGCTTAGCGATGCCAGCCTCGGTGATAATTTCAGAATCAGGGCTGAGTTCCGCGATCACTGGCTTTAGCGCAGCCTGAGCCTTGCCCAGATCCGAGCTATGCATAGTGAATGAATGCCTCGCTTTCCCATCGTAAGCGATGTTTGAGACAATCATATCAATGTTGATTTCCGACTCTGCTAGACAGGTCAGGATTTTAGCGGACTTACCTGGCTCGTCTGGGATACCAGTGATAGTGACTAGGGCTTGTGAGCGTTCTATCGATACGCCTCTGATGACTACTGCTTCCATTTGGTCGTGTTCTTCTGTTACTAGGGTTCCTGGGTTATTATTGAGGCTGGAGCGGACCTCGAAGACTACTCCATATTTCTTTGCAAATTCTACTGAGCGCGACTGCATGACCTTGGTGCCTGAGGACGCCATTTCTAACATCTCATCATAAGATATCTCAGGAAGTTTACGAGCATCTTTCACCACGCGTGGATCACTTGTATAAACGCCATCCACATCGGTCAAAATCTGACAAACATCCGCCTTCAGAGCTGCTGCTACAGCAATAGCCGTAAGATCTGATCCACCTCTGCCGAGCGTGTGGATCATACCATCATTACGTAGACCTTGGAAGCCCGCACAGATGATCACTTTGCCATCATCCAGAAATCCTTGCATCATCTTGGGATCAATCGAATCAATCTTCCCACGTGTATGCGTCCCCGTAGTCTTGATCCCCGCTTGCCTTCCCGTTGCAGAAACGGCATCTATACCCATTTCCTGGAGCGCCATGGTCACCAGAGCGATAGACTGCTGCTCACCTGTTGATAAAAGCACATCCATTTCTCGTTCAGATGGCGTAGAGGTAAGTTCTGTCGCCATCGCAATAAGCTTATCTGTGACTCCACCCATCGCGGAGACCACAGCTACGACTTGGTTCCCCTCTTCACGAAGAGCCTTGATGCGGTTAGCCACATTTCGGATGCGGTCAAGCGATCCTACTGATGTACCTCCATATTTCTGAACGATGAGTGCCATTGCTATAAATATTGATAAATAAATTTCTACTCCCTAAGAAGCTAAAGGAGTGAATGTGAAAAATAGCAACTATGCAAGAACGAGGTGCGTAATAATCTTAAAAATGCAGAATGTCATTTCAAAACCATCAGACAAAGTACTTTTCGTCAAACTACCTCACATTTCTATTGCTCAGCAGTCACTTTATCCATACTGTCTCAACATCGCAATAACCACACCAGCATGACAGAGACAATCCAACCTAATGAGCCAGATAACGCAGCGGACATCCTCAAATCTCGATTGCATGATTCCCTCAAAAGGCATCCAAAGCGAATCGTCTTTACAGAAGGAGAAGATGTCCGAGTGCTCAAAGCCGCAGACCTTTTAGTAAAGGATGAACTCATCGCTCCCATCTTACTAGGTGATAAAGCACGGATCAAAGTTCTTGCCGTAAAGCACAACATCGACACTAAGTTCATATTGATCTTAGATCCTAAAAAGGCATCAGATCTCTCTCTCTTCTGTGAACGCCTCAAGAACATTGCCAAATACAAAGGCAAGGTCATCTCAGACCCCAAGGAACTGATTTCCAGACCTCATAATTTCGCCGCCATGATGGTGCAATATGGTCAGGCAGATGGCATCGTTTCAGGAAATAAAACCCACCCTGTAACCATAGCCAGAGCGGTGACTAATTTCATCAAACCACTCGCGCATGTACCTAAGGTCTTCAGTGCAGTAGCCATGACTGCTCCCCACATTGAGAACTTCGGTAAAGACGGGCTCATTATCTTGGCTGACTGTGGTGTGAACCCAGAACCAGATGTTTCAGAATTAGCTGCTATCGCAATAGAGACAGGCAAACTCGCGCATCACTTACTCGGGCGCACTCCCAGAATAGCCATGCTCAGTCATTCTACTCATGGTAGCATGAGCACTCCATCTTCTCAGAAAATGAAAGCCGCCACCGTGCTCGCTAAGGACATTATTGCTAAGGAATATCTTGAACTAGAAATAGATGGTGAGCTTCAAATCGATGTCGCGCTAGACCCATCTGCTGCTAAAGCAAAACTCCATGACACCCGCGCGCAACAGCCTGTGGACGTCCTCGTTTTCCCTAATCTCGATGCATCACATATTGCCTACAAGCTACTACAAAACGTGGCTGGAGCAAACTGCTACGGTCAGCTCATCATGGGGCTCACCCGTCATGCAGCTCAGGTTCCTATGACCGCCAGTGTGGAAATGATCGCGGGCACAGCAGCTCTCGTAGCCAGTGAATCTATTAAATACAGACAACTTCACCCAGAAGAAGAACTCTAAATGGAACGCACTGATACAGGCCTATTCATCGTGATCGAAGGCATCGATGGCACAGGTAAATCCACCCAAGCCAAAATGCTAAAGCAGGCTTTGGAAGAGGCAGGGCAGACCGTTACTCTTGACCGTGAACCATCCGATGGTCCATACGGAAAAATTCTCCGTGACAGTGCCACTACCGGCAGACTCTCAGCACAAGAAGAGCTAGACCTTTTTCACAAAGACAGAAAGCATCACTTAGATAAGGTCATCCTCCCCGCTTTAAGTCGTGGCGAAACAGTCATTCTAGATCGATACTACTTCTCAACCATGGCGTATCAAGGGCAGCGAGGATTTGACCAGCAAGAGATTAGAAAAACAAATCTCAGTTTCGCGCCAAACCCAGACATTCTTTTTATTCTAGATCTCTGCGTGGACCAAGCCAGAGAGAGAATTGGCGTGCGAGGAGACACCACGAATGAGTTTGAAAAACGCGACGCTCTCCAGTATTGTCGAGATACTTTTCTCAGTGTCAGAGATGAGGAATTTGCCCACGTGATAGACTCATCAAAATCAATCGCTAACATCCACGCTCAAATGCTGCGAATCACGTTAGATCGATAGTTGTCCATTCTGATTTTGTGTGATAGATTTCCTATCATAGAATAGTATCATTAGTTACTCATTTTCACAAAGTCATGCGTATTAAAAAAAGACATCTAACATTCCTAATCTCAAGCATTAGTTCTATCGTAATACTTGGAACTGCTGTCACCTCATCTTCCTGCTCGAAGAAGAAAAATACAGCGGAAGCAGAAGAGGTTTCTTCTGATTCCATGGAAGTAGCTCACATCGAGTCCAATGAGAACGATCACCACAGTGAGCACGTCAGCGTTTCTCTAGATACTCCCCTTTCATTCAATGAGCACATCCAGCCTATTCTATCGGCAAATTGTTACCACTGCCACGGACCTGACAGCGGCACCCGACTACCAGAAGATGAGCCACTTCGCCTCGACAATGAAGAAGGAGCATTCCAAGTCCGTAAAAACGGCAAGCCTGTCATCATCAAAGGTGACCCAGACAACTCCTACCTTATCGAGCTCATGGAATCAAAAGATCCAGACCTCGTCATGCCCCTCCACCCCACCAAAAGCCCCCATGGCAGAATCATGGACCCAGCCGACATCGCCCTCATCCGCCGCTGGGTAAAAGAAGGTGCTAAATATGAAAAACATTGGGCATACATCTCACCTAAAAAAGCCGAACTCCCAGAAGTAGAAAACAAAGAATGGGTAAGAAAACCTATCGATCATTTCATTCTCAGTAAACTAGAGAAAAATAACCTCACCCCAAACCCAGACGAAGACAAAGCCCGCCTCCTCCGCCGCCTCACCTTTGACCTCACAGGTCTTCCCCCTACACCAGTTGAAGTCACTGAGTTCCTCGCTGACAGCAGAGATTTCGATACCGTTTACGCCGAGAAAGTAGACCAACTTTTACAAACTGATGCCTACGCTGAGCACTTCGCTCGTCACTGGCTAGACGTAGCCCGCTATGCAGACACCCACGGCATCCACATCGACAACTACCGCTCCATCTGGCCCTACCGCGACTGGGTAATCAATGCCTTCCGCCAGAACATGAAATTTGACCAATTCACCCTCGAACAAATCGCCGGTGACATGCTACCAAATGCCACCCTCGAACAAAAAGTCGCATCAGGCTTTCACCGCTGCCTCCCCACTACTGGCGAAGGCGGAGCCATCGCAGAAGAATACAACGCCATCTACGCACAAGACCGAGTTGACACCACTTCAGCTGCTTGGCTCGGACTCACTGCTGGATGCGCAGCCTGTCATGATCATAAATTTGATGCCATCTCTACCAAAGAAAACTACGAACTAACCGCCTTCTTCAGAAACACCACCATGAGCGCGCTCGATAGAAATAACGGGCTCCATCCACCTAACATACTCGTTCCTCTGAAAAAAGATCGCCCACGCTTAGCGGCCGCTAAAAAAGAACGAGATACCTTATCAAAACAACGCGGTCAAATCATCTCACAACAAGAACCAGCATTTCAAACTTGGCTTCAAGAACTAAAAAACTCCCCAGCCACCTCCACACCGGTCGCACCAGAGGTAGTCATAAACTTACCTCTAAACGACAAAACCAAAGGTATTGATCACCCCACCTTCACCAGCAAGCTCCCGCTGAAATGGAAAGACGCTCCACTTGGCGATGCTGTATTCTTCACAGATGCCAACCAAATAAACCTTGGAAACTCGGGAGACTTCGAGCGCAATGAAGCCTTCAGCTACGGAGCATGGATAAAATCGCCAGCAAACATCAGCGCAGGAATCATCGCCAAAATGCACACCGCCGTCACTCACCGCGGATATGATCTCTGGGCAGAACAAGGCAAACTAGCCGTCCACCTCATCCACCACTGGCCGCAAGACTACATCAAGGTCACCACTAAAAATAAATTCAAAGCCGATGAATGGATGCACGTTATGGTCACCTATAACGGATCTAACAAGCCAGATGGGATCAACATTTACATCAATGGAATCAATCAAGAACTGGTAGTAAATGGTAATAAGCTCACCAAAACAATCAAAACGGATGCCCCCCTACTCCTCGGTAGCCGTCACCTTGCCCAGCCATTCCACAACGGTCAACTCCAACATTTCCAACTCTATAATCGTGCCCTTGCTGCTAAAGAAGTCATCAGCATCGCCACAGCAGGAAAATTCAGTCAGCTGTTCGCCAACAACGGAAAGCCTAGCAAAAAACAACTAGCACAAGCGCGTAAACACTACTTCGCGAACATCAACAAAGAATCCATCGCACTTGATACCAAACTCGCTTCACTCCAAAAGGAGATAAAAGACATCGACGCTAGAGGCACCCGCACCCTCATCATGGATGTGAACCCTAAGGGCAAGCCAACCGCTCATGTCCTCATTCGTGGTGAATACGCCGTAAAAGACAAAGAAGTGCTCACCCCAAATGTCCCCGCCGCACTCCCACCAATGACCGATGACATGCCAAAAAACCGTCTCGGTCTCGCCAAATGGCTCACAGACAAAAGCAACCCACTCCCAGCCCGCGTCACTGCAAACCGCTATTGGTATTACCTCTTCGGAACCGGCATCGTAGAGACCAACAAAGACTTTGGAGTCATGGGAGCCAGACCGACTCACCCTAAACTGTTAGACTACCTCGCAGCAGACTTCATGGAAAACGACTGGGATCTCCATCACCTGCTCAAGGAAATGGTTCTCTCCTCCACCTATCGCCAAAGCGCAGTGCTTAGCGAAGAGAAAAAGCAACGTGACCCACTCAACAAGCTCCTCTCTCGTGGTCCACGCTACCGCCTAGACGCTGAGCAGATCCGCGACTTAGCACTCAGCTCATCAAACCTTCTCCACTCAGAAATAGGCGGACCATCAGTCAAGCCCTA
>CAKZMG010000236.1 GCA_937128235.1 uncultured Verrucomicrobiales bacterium | reverse complement strand
CTGACCAGACGGATTTTTAAATAACTAAAGCTTCCCTATGCCGGAGCACCTACGACTTCTCCATCGAGAGGATCGTCGTCTTTTTTAGTTGGCACCGTATCACCACTTGACACTGGGTCTGGTGGCATTGGTGTGGGTGGATCTGGAGGAGTTGGTAGATGTGGTGGATTGCTCATCTCGCCTTTGTAAAGCAAGTCTTCCGTCTGCTCACCGTCTAGAGTTTCATACTCTAACAATGCTTCAGAAATTCTCTGCAAGCCATCTCTGTGCTCAATAAGTAGATCCTTCGCACGCTGATATGCGCTCTCGATAAGCTCTCTTATTTCTTCATCGATAAGCTGGGCAGTTTCTTCAGAATAGGTCTTGCCTTTGCCTGCCATGAACATTTCACCGCCAGACTCATCTCCACCGTATTCCACCATGCCGAGTTTATCGCTCATCCCCCACTCGCACACCATCTTGCGGGCGATGCTAGTGGCTTGGCGGATGTCTCCTGAGGCTCCGTTTGTCACGTTGCCAAACTGTAGCTCCTCAGCCACTCGTCCGCCCATGGCGACACAGAGCTGATCAATAAGTTCTGCTCTGCGATGCGTGTATTTATCCTCCTCTGGTAGGAACATCGTCACACCCAGAGCTGGTCCGCGTGGGATGATGGTTACCTTGTGGAGTGGATCAGTATGTTCACAAATGATGTTGAGAATCGCATGTCCGGCTTCGTGATAAGCGGTATTTTCTTTCTCCTTATCGCTCAGCGCTAGTGAACGGCGCTCACGTCCCCAGCGGACTTTATCGCGCGCTTCCTCTAGCTCAGGCTGCTTAATTTCTTTCTTCCCAGTGCGGGCTGCAAGCAGAGCTGCCTCATTGAGTAAGTTAGCCAGCTCCGCACCTGAGAACCCTGGAGTCCCCCGCGCGATGACTCCGAGATCTACTTCAGAGCTGAGCTTCACCTTCTTAGCATGGACTGCAAGTATCTGCTCACGTCCAGTCACATCTGGTAAATTCACTCTCACCTGACGGTCAAATCTTCCTGGTCTGAGAAGCGCTGGGTCTAGCACGTCTGGGCGGTTTGTCGCGGCTATGATAATCACGCCTGAGCGGGCATCAAATCCATCCATCTCTACGAGAAGCGCATTCAGTGTCTGCTCACGTTCATCGTGACCACCACCCATGCCTTGTCCACGGTGGCGACCTACTGCATCGATCTCATCGATGAAAATAATACAGGGTGAGTTCTTCTTCCCTTGCTCGAACATATCGCGCACACGGCTGGCACCGACACCCACGAACATTTCCACGAAGTCAGAACCTGAGATAGAGAAAAACGGAACCTCAGCCTCACCTGCTATCGCACGTGCGAGGAGAGTTTTACCCGTTCCTGGCGAGCCGATCATGAGGACGCCCTTTGGAATGTTACCACCGAGCATTTCAAATTTCTTAGGATCACGCAGGAAATCAACGATCTCGAAGAGTTCTTCCTTTGCTTCCTGAATACCAGCCACATCCTTAAAGGTGACTTTATTCTTATCCTGATTCAGCATCTTCGCCTTACTCTTACCAAAGCTCATCGCACCCTTACCCGCATTCTTCATCTGACTGCGGAAGAGGAAGAACAGGAGGAAAATAATGAGTAAGATGGGCAGGAGATTCCACAGCAGCATCTTCATCGTGCCAGAGTTTCTCTCCTCTTTAAATTTAGTCCCAAAAATCACGTTCCTATCGTGATCACTGAGCACATTGTAGTTTACCACGCAGGTGAATGGCTTCCAGATAGGCGGAGCATCTGCTAGCTTAGGCTTCACAATCATGTCTCCCTCGAAGACCGCGTCTGAGCCAGAGGTCAGCTTTTGCAGCGACATGCGGTTCTCACCTTTTAAGACGATGTTACCTTCCTTAAGTTCGTGTTGGAGTTGCTTAATGGTAATCTGTTTCGTGTCACCACCTTGGAGCGGAAGTTCATTGACCTGCTCCATCGCCACATCATAGTCAGTCTGGACTGAGTTGATAAAATCACTATGAGCCTGCGTATTTAGCAACACCGCAAATGGCACCAAATCAGCTTCCTTGTTCGGATCAGTGTAATCCTGCACATCACGTTTCCCTACAAATTTACTCTGCCAAGCGCTCTCGTTCGTGATCTGAGTCAGATAGTCATCAGGTCTGAGCTTATTCTTCATAAAGTACTCATTCACCTCTTTAGCGCTCTCCTTGTCCCCCTCGAAGTCCTCTAAGGGAGTGATGAGAATT
Organism: uncultured Verrucomicrobiales bacterium; assembly: GCA_937128235.1. Classification (GTDB taxonomy): domain Bacteria; phylum Verrucomicrobiota; class Verrucomicrobiia; order Verrucomicrobiales; family Akkermansiaceae; genus Rubritalea. The sequence continues at coordinate 11,320 of CAKZMG010000236.1, read as the reverse complement.
TTATCATTCTCTAGCAGATTGACAAATTCAGCCACACCTATCTCCTTAGCCTTATCGCTCTCGTTATTGAAATTGTAAGCCATGTAGATGATTCCCATACCGATCAGCAGTAGGAAGATGACTCTCCAGTTAGTGCCGCCTGATTTAATAGGCTTACCATCTGGTCCCATTGGTCCTTGACCTTTAGGTGTTGGTGGTGGTTCTGGTGGACGTTGATTTGCCATAATAATTGTGTTTCTTTAAAATGCGTTCGAGCGCGAATACCCCGCTCAGCTGTGGGCAGAACGTATCGCCAAACATGAAAAAGAAAACCATTATTTCGCATGATTTTGAAATAATTTCCATTTTCCTCTCTGGTGACTTGCACTTCTCCGCCTAGCCATTCACTATCTCTCTAGTGGAATCTCACCCCGAATCTAAAAACCGCAAGCCAAGATTACAGCTTTTTCAGCCTGGAACCATGCTGAGACGCTGGTTCTCCCCTTCGCCAAAATCTATCGAACACGTAGGCACGCTGGTCGATGTCTTCGCATCGTTCGTGGCTCTGGACGGCTCTGTGGATGCAGCTGAGGCTGAAGTGGCACTAGATCTCCTACGCCACGCCTACCCAGAAGCGGATCACGGCTGGCTCGCACGGAGACTCCAGCGCGCCTTCCGGACACCATCATCCACCCAGGCTCTGGCGGATCAGATCACCCAGAAGATGGATGGAAAATCTATCACCTCGCTCGGTCTCCAGCTCTATTTACTCATCGATGCCTCCACCAGCAAGCGGCGAGGAATCCAGGCGTTCATGGATCTGCTCATCCTCATCGGCAAGTCAGATCTGGGAATGCTCATCTGTGATGAAATGAATGACCGCTTCCACGATGACGAGCACCTGCCCTTCACCCGCGTCATTTTCTCATCCGATGAGGGTGCTGATGTAAAAGTGCCACCACTAGCGGCTCAGCACGGCTTCAGACTCTACAGAAATGATCAAATCATCATTCTCAGAAACACCGGTGAGCACACACTCTGGGTAGGCGGCACTGCAGTGCTCTCTGGGCAGATCCTTAGACTCAGATCTCACCAGAGGCTCAGCATGCCAGGATGGACACTCTCCGCAGATGACCTCAGCTTCTTCCTCACCTGCAAGCAGCAGAAGGAATCCAGATCACTCTTCATCCATGAAACTGGTCAGGGACTCATCGCTGAGCGCAGTAGATCGCGCCAGAGTTCCATGATGCTAAAATTCAACACCAAGGTAACTCTCAGCGTCATCCGCCCATCAGACATCACCGTGGAAGGTCACCCATCTACCGTGGGGGTGATCCCCACAGAGCTTTCGCTCCATGAGAAGCTCACACTTTCAGACGGGAAAAAAGTCAGCCTAGAGCACCTCCGCAAGCAAGCGATGGAAGCTGGCGGCAGATTCAAACTCGACCAAGGCGAGCAGACCGTCATTGCATCAAACGATCCTACCCTACTCAACAAGGGAGACCTTTTACTATCACCGGGGCTGGCAGGGAAAGTGTCACTGAAAATTAGATTTAACCCAGAAACCTCTGTCGGCGAGCTAGAAGTGATGGAAGCTGAGCGTGGCGTCTATGTGAACAATCAGCTTATCAAACAAAGTTGCCAGCTCATGGACGGTATGCTCATCCGCCTCAGTGCCAGCCAGGGCATCCGCTGCAGGTTCACAGATGGCTTTATCGATGAAGAGCGAACCGTCATCCGCGAGCTCAAGCTAGATGGAGTCTCGCATGAATTTAATGAGGGAGAAACCGCACTAGATAACATCGACCTCAGCATCGCTCGTGGGGAAATGCTGTGCATCATCGGACCCAGTGGCTGCGGTAAATCCACTCTTCTCTCCGCAGTGGCTGGGCAGCTTAAGCCCACCCGTGGACACATTCGCCTCAATGGAATTTCCCTCTACATCCACCGCGAGCGGCTGGCACCATTCATCACCTACATGCCGCAGGAAGAGGCGCTGAATGCCAATCTAACAGTCCGTGAACACCTAGATCACGCCTGCTCTATCCGCCGCCCACAGATCTCCCGCCAGGAGCAATCCAAGCGCATTGATGGCATTTTAGCCGAGCTCGCTCTCCAGCCACTAGCCCACAGAAAAGTAGGCTCAGCTGGTGACAAAAGCATCAGTGGCGGTGAACGCGGCAGGCTCAACCTAGGACTTGATCTCGGCTCTGCGGCAGAAATTTTACTCTTCGATGAACCCATCTCTGGGCTATCTTCTAAAGACTCCGAGCACGTGGCAGAGACGCTCAAAAGCACCGCTCAGGATAAAATAGTCATCGCATCACTCCACCGCCCCGGCTCCAGTGTGCTCAGTCTCTTTGATAAGGTTCTCCTGCTAGACAAAGGTGGACGCATCGCGTTCTTCGGCACCGCAGATGAAATGTTCGAGTATTTCAAACACGCCTGCCTAGAACTACAGATCCCGATCCGGAGACGACATAATTTAGAGCAAGACAGTGCTGCGGACTTCGTATTCGATGTGTTAGAAACACCACTTCATAATCTAACACAATCTAACAATACCGACTACGCCAGACGCTTCCCACCGCGATTCTGGCAAGAGAGATTTGAGAGTCACCGACTGTTAGAAAATGTAGCCAGCGGAGAAATCCCTGCTCAGACACAGATCGGTGAAGCCCCACGTGCGGATGACAACATGCCCATCCCCATCAGCAGAAAACGCACGCTGAAGGATCACGTTATCTTATTTAAAACCCATCTCCGCAGATCCATCCTCTCTAAGTTCCGCAATAAAGGAACCCTCTACTCCACCATCTTAGAAGCTCCCCTGCTGGCATTCCTCATCGGTCTCACACTGCGCGCCTCTGAAGAAGGCAGCTATGATTTCGGAGCATCTACTAACCTCATCGAGTATCTATTTCTATCCGTCACCGTGGGCATGTTCCTAGGTCTCACCAACAGCGCTACCGAGATACTAAGAGATAAACCCATCCTCCGGCGTGAGAGGAATCACCGCTACGGCACGGGGATTTATGTGATTGCGAAATTCAGCACACTCGCACTCTTAGCCATCATCCAGTCCGGCATCTACATCGCCATCGGAAACTACATGTTAGAAATAGAAGGCATGTTCTTCTATCACTGGGTCTGGATGAGTCTCACCGCCATTGTAGGTACTGCCATGGCACTACTTATTTCCTCCATAGTGAACACCGAGCGAGCCGCGCTAAGTGCCGTCCCTCTACTCCTCGTCCCGCAGCTCTTACTTGCTGGAGCACTGGTGAAATTTGAGGACATGAACCGAGGACTATTCCAAGGAGGAGAAAAAGCCAGAGAAGAAGGTGCGGAGCCATTCCCTTCTAAACTCATGCCCCTGCGCTACGCCTTCGAGGGAATCATCGTCACCCAAGCCAATAAAAACTGGTACAACAGACACACCAACATCCTCATCTACGAACGTGATCTTCTCAAGGAACAAGTAGATCCAGACACGGGCACATCTAATCTAACAGACGAGCAAACTAAGCGCTTAAAAATCCTCCAGCTCGCCATCCAGATAGTAGATGCAGCAGAAGCTCCCGATAGAGCATCCGCCAAAACCCTCACCAATGAAATAGTCCAACTCGGTCTCACAGGATCTCTAACAGAATTAGAAAGCCTCACCGTTCGAGACAACGACAACATTCAGCCCACCTGCCAGTCCTACTTTAAAAACGAAAAACTCAGCAACGTCACTAAAATAAGCAATGCCACCAGAGCCAGTAATGCGCTGAAGCGTGGCGATGAAGAAGGTGACGAAGATGACAACCCAACCGAAACAAACTCCGTCTTCCTCGATGAATGGAAATTCTGGTTCGGAGAAAAATTCAGCACCATCAAATGGTGCCTCTCCATCCTAGGACTCATCACCTCCACCTGCCTCATCCTCTCCATTTTTATCATTACCAAATGGAACAGGAAGGTAAGTTAGTACATTCAGTGTTTATGAAAAAAACTTACCCCTAGCGTTGTCATTTTTGGCACTTATGCCTTTACCTACTACCCTCCCAAATAAGACATCTCAGCCTTTGGTAAATTTTCTGTTAGACTACTGCGTTGCTCAGAATAATGATCATTTCTGTTCGACCAGATCGCACCAAGTAATTGATCAATCTCAGCATCACTAGCGTCTTCTCTAAGAAGCTGTTTCACATCTACGCCCTCAGCAGCAAATAGGCAGGCAAAGATTTTTCCGTCAGCAGAAAGTCGCGCTCTATTGCAGCTACTGCAAAACGGCTGAGTCACTGAGCTGATGAACCCCACTTCAAAACCAGCCTCACCTGATAAAACATACCTCTGAGCAGTCTCTCCCGCCTCTCGGTCACTAATAACCAGTGGGATTTGTTCTGAAATTTTTTCTAACAGCTCATGCGATGGCACTACTTCATCTAGCTTCCAGCCATTCACATTTCCTGTGTCCATGTATTCAATAAATCGAATAGGAATAGCACGCGATCTGGCAAATCCCACCAAGCCCATCACCTCCACATCGTTCACTCCACGCTTGATCACCGCGTTCACCTTCACCCCTAAACCAGAAGCAATCGCTGCATCGATCCCAGCGATCACCTTCTTAGGACTGGCACCTACCCCATTCATCTGACCAAAAATTTCTACATCCAGAGCATCTAAAGAAATAGTGACCCGGTGTAATCCTGCTGCCTTTAATCCCTCCGCATGTTTCTCTAACAATGCCGCGTTTGTAGTCATTGCTAAATCATCGACTCCATCTATTTCTGCCAAGCGCGACACCAGATCTGTTAGATTTCTTCTCAACAATGGCTCCCCACCAGTGAGTCTTATTTTACGCACACCTAGCTTAACGGCTCTCTCCGCAATTTTCTCAATTTCGCCAAATCGTAAAATTTCCTCCCTAGGCAGAAAACGATAATCCGCACCGAACACCTCAACAGGCATACAGTAGCGGCAGCGGAAATTACACCGATCAGTGACAGATATCCTCAGATCTCTCAGCGGTCTGTTTCTCTGATCAGTAATGCTCATTTAAGAAACAGAAGTCACTGCCCAGTCTAATATTTCACCCGCATGCATCGGCACCACATGCTGACCGTGACCTTGATACGCCGCCGGCACCTCGAACGCTTGTTTCCTGACCACTACCTTCTTCTCTGGCGGAGTAATCCTGTATAGACGCTGAGCATTATCAGAAATAAATGCCTGTAAATTCCCCAGCTTACCATGCGCATCAAAAAGCTGTGCTAATCTAGCAATAGCCAACGGAGCAGTGAATACCCCAGCCGCACATCCGCAACATTCTTTTTTACTCAATGGATGCGGAGCACTATCGCTACCGAACATTAAACTTGGGTGCGCATCCAGCGCAGCCTGGAGCAGCGCCTCCCTGTCCTCAGGACGCTTCGCGATAGGCTTGCAGAACAAATGCGGATTCAGCATCCCCCCCGCCACATCATCTAGCGTGATGATCAGGTGCTGAAGCGTCACCGTGGCGCGGAGGTTCTCATAGCGTCCCAGTAGCTCCACGGCATCGGCAGTGGTGATGTGTTCCATGGTGATCTGAAGCTTAGGAAATTTCTTCGCTAAGTATTCATAGCTCTCAAGAAATTCCTTTTCCCTATCCATCACAAAGCCATGCGTCTCACCATGCACCATCAGCGGGATTCCCATTTCCTCCATCATCTTAAAAGTAGGCTCCACTGCATCTATCGCCTTTACACCAGCCTCACTATTCGTAGTAGCTCCCGCAGGATAAAGCTTTATTCCCAACATCTCATATTTTAAATCAGCTAACTCATCCTCAGTATAGTTGCGGAAAAACGCAGTCATGTAAGGATTAAAAACATGATCCCCTTGAGCCTCCGTGATACGATACCGATATTCTTCAAGTGCTCGCAATGAGTCAACAGGAGGCACCAAGTTTGGCATAATTACCGCACCAGCGAATGTCTCAGCCGTCAGCGGAGTCACCAGCTTTAGCATCTCTTCATCACGTAGATGAAGATGCATATCTAGCGGAGAGTTAAGAGTTAGTTCATTCATCGTATTCATAAATTATAAATTTAAATTCTCCCCTCGTCTGCATCGATTAGCTTAAAGAAACTCACGATGTCATCTCTATCCTCAAATCCATTTTCTGACTTTCGTTTTGCTAGTAGCTCTGAGAAATCATCACCGTATCCTCTATTCCGCATATAGCTCAGCCACCAGTCACGCTCGGTAGCCGTGCGCTCTCCCCCCTCAGAAACAGCCCATTCAAGTGCCGCAGCATCATCCAGACCACTCAATACTTTTTCCACTAAATCCGCGTAATCCACCCTCAGAAAATCACAGGTCCATCTATCAAAACCTCGCCCCAAATTCCTTATATAATCAGCATCCAGACCACCCGATGCATGGAGCCGTATCTTATCACACATTCTCACAAAATAAGGAATCCCCCCCACCTCTTCGAGTGGGCTTTTCGGAAAAACAATTGAATCATTCATTTCAGACATACCTCATCATCTTCACCTATCAGCCAAGGTCAAGAAACTGCACACATTTTTATCAAACACTTCGTGAAAATATTTCAAAAAAGCATCGAAAACAAACACAACCAACTAACCATAAACAACATACATAAAAATGAAAAATAACTCAATTTAATGTGACCTTTCCACGAGAAACTCCGTCTAAAGCAGTATCATAAGTAATGAATAGTTAGTTTAAGCCCCCTCCCAAAAACACAACTACCTCCCTACCTTCCACCTCCAACTTCCCTACCTTCCACCTCCCTAATAACATAACAATACCCCCTGAGCTTCCCCCGAGCTCCCTCCCGAAAACCATCTGGTTCACGTGCAAGCGTGCCAGATGGTTTTTTTATACCTATCGCCTCAGACCACAACTCACTCTACAACTCACTCTTAAATTACATCCTGAGATTTACTTTCCTCAGGAATATTTAGCTCAGGCATTTTAACCCACTTTGGAGCCTTCGGTGAAATGTCTGCGAATCTCGCTACAATCGTCATGGCAACACAACCAATGAACCCCATCCAGCCACCGGTCATCAGCGTGCTCATCCCCACCACGATGGGTGTGAATACCAGCAGGCAAATCATCATCCAGCTCGGTTGCACCTCGTATTGATGCACCACAAGGCGGATTCTAGACCTAGCGATCACTAAGCCCAGCACGATGTAGCAGATGGTTAGACCGATGACATTGAGATGATAGAAAATCCCACAGCTTCCAGACTGAAGAGCAGATGCAGCGAGCACAGTGTATCCTGAAACCGAACATGAGAGCATAAACAGACAAAATATCCCAGTCTTTGCGAAAGGGTTCTTGAATGACGAAGCTCCAATGGCTCCCGCAGAAACAATAGCCGATGCAAAAACCACCGTCAGTGCTAGTGCTATGTTTCTCCACACCTCCATGCCACCCACAAAGTAGCGCACGATCAGATAGGGAATCAGTGAGGAAAATGTCAGCAATGTGATACTCCAGATCGATATAAATTTCCCCAGCACCACCTGCCAGCGGCTCAGCTCCGTCATCTGCAGTAGCTCGTAGTTCCCCTCATCCATCTCCTGCCCCATCAGCACTATCCCCCCCATCGGCATCAGCGATATACAGATGGCACCAGCCACCCACCAAAACGGGCTGTTCTCAAAAAACAACCCCATCTGCATCACCCCCGTGTATGGGTTCGTTCCCAGCTCAGCATCGGTATAAAACTCCATATAAAGTGCCGCTATCGCAAACAAATGGATCACCATAAATGGAATGATAAAAAAGCCACGCCTCAATCCCTGCCGCAGTTCCTTCACGGCCATCGGAGTAAGCTTAGCGATCAGAGTATCAGTCGCCTTTGGCAAAAAACGTTTTTTCAATGCAGTTAGCACGACAAATAACTAACAAAAACAATCAACCGACTCCAGCGAATAGAATGCGATCTGCAATAAATCATCAACCTCACCGAATCAACTCCGCCACCACCACAGCCACCAACTAACGCTTCTCACCTCGCTTAACCTCCAAAATCATAGGCTTCCCAGAGACCAAATCACTCTTGAAGGATTCCAACACATCCTCACCATCATAAACAAGATCTACATCCAGTTTATATTCCCAAGTATCAGGCTCACGTCCACGGATAACATCAAAACCCAGCTTCATTTTATCATCAGAAACCTGACCCGCCCCAGCCAGTCCAGCAGACCCCATACTCACAGGATTCGACTGCAAAAGCATCACGGTATTCCAAGGCTCATCATGCCGCCTCCTATTATCCACTTCGTAAAAATGCACCTTATTTTTAAAGCATCTCGGAACAGACCTCCTCTTCACATCATTAATTAGCTCCTTTAATTGCAACTCAGCCCCTCTGTTTACTCTATAAATCAACTCCGCCTTACTCTTATTAAACAACACAACGTCTTCGTCATTTAGATGAACTCCCTCCCAGATTACTAATTTCCTTATATCAAAAACTACATCACTAGGCTCAAAAGCTTGGTGATCAGGCGTTGTGACAACAACATACAAAGGTCCTTTTAGAGCAGATGATAAAATCAAATTTAGGAAATCATTCACAAGTTTAAATCTCTTATATTCTCCCACTTCATTTTCACGAAGTAAGTCATTTCTTTCATCAGGAACCGCTATAGGATCTAGTTCCGTGCATTGAAGATATGGATCTGACTGAGGAATCACTTTTTTGAACCGATCTCCATCATCCAATCTATCTATTCTGAATACTAACAGAGTCTTCTTTCGGTTATTCTCCCCAAAGTTCAATCCACTACGCACCACTAAATTCTCACCTATTGGATATATACCATTTGATTCTATCCTCACCTTTTCAGCGGACTTAAATAATGCCTCCACTTCCACAAGTCCATTCCGAAGCCCTCCACAGTTCACTTTCAACACATCGTTGCCTAAACTGATCGTTTGATAATAATCACCCGTTAAAGACTCTATTGAAAACTGTGAAACCCTCTGCATCCGTGTGACTTTTCCCAGCTTCTCTAACCTTTTGATATTCTCCATCGTCTCCGTTTCCTTCATATCAACCATCACAAATTCAACTGTAAAACGCATTAAAGTTGGCTCAAGTCGGGTACAATAATGAACAAAGCGTCTTAATTCAGCATCAACGTATCCATCCACCTTTCCACTCAATATCTGTGTATCCATATGATATTGCACCCATTGCTTTGGTTGATTTGGTTGTTCCAAACTTTTTTCCAAGCATCCAAAAAATTTACTAAGATCAAGAATTGGTGTGGTCGCACCATCATCTGATTTTACTAGCGAAACACAATCATTACAAATATCACTCAGCCTTGGATTAGATAAAACATACTTGACCTCTCTCACCTCATTCAATTTTTTCACATAGAAAGCTCTCTCCTCTTTAGAAACATTTCCGATTTTTGGAGATAAATTCTCGGGCATAGGCTTACGTTCTCCTCCATCCCGAAGCATCGCCTCCTTCATTTCTTCCATCCTCTTTTCCTTTATCGCCTTGTCTTCCCTACTCCAGTCCAACTTCTCCGCCTTCATCACGATCACATAGACTATTCCCTCTTCACTGGAACTACTAAACTCTTGGAGCAATTCCTGATCAAATTTCGCAGTAAGTTTACTCTTCACCTTCACCTCTTCCAGCGCAGGAACCGCCAGATCCACCTCCAAACCTAACAACTTCCCATCACTAACAAGCATCCCAGAAACGGTTGCCTTCGCCTTCTCATTATCCACCTTAAAACCAGACTTCAAATGAAACGCAAACTCAAGATCTGCCATATGCACTGAATGTGAATCCACCACCTGTTTCCCACTCACATAGGATTCCCCAATGGCAAGTCGGTCCGCTTTATAAATCTGAATATTCAGTTTAACAGGATGCGTTTGCTTAGCATCCAGCGCGCTAGATGAGAAACGGATAGGATCATCCGCAGATGAGATCATCACCTGTGAAATAATGAAACACAAAGCCATCAACCACACGTTTCTGGAACATCTGCCTTTTAAAAAGCTCATACTCTCTTCTACACCCACTCCCACACGGCATCAAGCAAAGAGGCGGGAAATCGATGGGAGTTGAATTGTCATTGATTTTTCAGCCATCCTAGCCCAGCTTATTGCCATCCGATATGAGCACCATTACTTTTAGTCCAGTCGAAGAAATTATTGCCGACATTGCCGCAGGAAAAGTCGTCATCGTGGCAGATGATCCGAGCCGTGAAAATGAGGCTGACCTAGTCTGCGCTGCGAGTAAAGCCACGCCAGAAATCATCGCGTTTATGGCGAGCCATGGGCGAGGTCTCATCTGTGCCCCTATCACTTCTGAGCAGGCAGATAATCTTGATCTCCCGCAGATGAGCCGCCGCAATACCGAGGCTCTCAAAACTGCATTCACCATCTCAGTGGATGCCGCAAAAGGCATCACCACAGGCATCTCAGCCGCAGACCGCGCGCTCACCGCTAATCTGCTCGCTGACCCAGACACTAAGCCTGATGCTCTGGTCAAGCCTGGACACATTTTCCCGCTACAATCTGCCGATGGCGGAGTGCTACGCCGCGCGGGACACACCGAGGCAGCTACAGACCTAGCCATGCTTGCAGGGCTAGAACCCGCTGGAGTGATCTGTGAAATCATGCACGAAAATGGCACCATGGCAACCGTGGGAGACCTAGGTGAATATCAACAACAACATGGGCTCAAGGCCTGCACCATCGCACAGATCATCAATCACAGGCGAAACACAGAGAAGCTAGTGCACTGCACAGAGATGATCAAACTTCCTACTGACTTTGGCGAGTTTGACTGTCACCTTTACGAGATAGACATTGATGAATCTCATCACTTGGCGCTCGTGCGAGGCGAAATTTCTGCTGATGAGCCAGTCACCGTCCGCGTCCACTCCGAGTGTCTCACGGGCGATGTCTTCATGTCACGCAGATGTGACTGTGGAGGTCAGCTTCACCAAGCACTCGAACAAATTTCAAAAGAAGGAGGTGTGCTCCTCTACCTCCGCCAAGAAGGCCGCGGGATAGGACTACCGGCTAAGATCAAGGCATACAAGCTCCAAGAGCACGGCTTTGACACCGTAGAAGCAAATGAAAAACTAGGCTACGCTGCTGATCTCCGCGACTACGGAGTGGGAGCGCAGATACTGCATGATCTGGGCATAAGAAAAATGCGTCTCCTCACCAATAACCCTAAAAAAATGGTAGGGCTAGAAGGCTACGGACTAGAAATAGTAGAGCAGCTTCCCATCCGCCAGGCATCAAATCCTGACAACGAAAAATACCTCCAGACCAA
>CAKZMG010000235.1 GCA_937128235.1 uncultured Verrucomicrobiales bacterium | reverse complement strand
ACCTTTTTCTAACAAAAACTCCGCCAAATAAGAACCATCTTGACCTGTTATACCTGTAATTAACGCTTTTTTCATACGACTTTATCTATTCATTTATTTTATTTAATCGCGCTCTTGAAATAAGCTATTGCTTGATCAAGACCATCATCAAGAGCCACCTTTGGCTCCCAATCTAAATACTTTTTTGCCAATGTAATATCTGGCTTTCGTTGCTTAGGATCATCTCCAGGGAGAGGATGAAAGGTAAGTTTAGAATTGCTATCCACCTTTGCCAAAACCTTTTCAGCTAGCTCCAGCATCGTAAACTCTCCAGGATTACCACAGTTGACAGGACCTACTGTTTCGTCCTGGTTCATCAACCTCACAAATCCTTCTAACAGATCATCTACATAACAAAATGATCGAGTCTGCTTACCGTCACCATAAATTGTAATATCCTCACCCTTCAAAGCTTGCACAATGAAGTTACTCACCACTCGCCCATCCTCTGGGTTCATTCTCGGTCCATATGTGTTAAAAATTCTAACAATCCTTATATCCACGCCATGTTGGCGATGATAATCAAACATCAAAGTTTCACCAACTCGCTTACCTTCATCGTAGCATGAGCGGATTCCTATAGGGTTCACACTCCCCCAATACGTCTCTGGCTGCGGATGCACTAATGGATCTCCATAAACTTCTGAGGTTGACGCCTGGAACATTCTTGCGCCAGTCTTTTTCGCTAGTTCAAGGCAGTTGATCACACCAAATATCGCAGTCCGCGTAGTAAATACTGGATCTTCCTGATAATGAGGTGGAGATGCCGGGCACGCTAGATTGTATATTTGATCAACATCGAGATCGAGCTTATCAAATGGCTCTGTCACATCATGATCTATCAATTCAAAATCTGGGTGATCGAGTAGATGCTCAACGTTTCTTTTAAAGCCCGTATAGAAATTATCTAAGCAATAGATTTTATTTCCCTCGGTTAGTAAGCGCTCTGAAAGATTAGAACCCAGAAAACCAGCACCACCAGTAATTAGTATTTTTTTAGCCATTTCTTTTGTTATTAGCCTTTTCCTATCGAATAAAAATCAAAGCCAACTTCTCTGACAAGAGCTGCATCAATAATATTTCTCCCATCAAACATGAAGGCGGGTTTAAACATGTTTTGGTAAATTTGGTTAAAATCAACCGTTTTGAATTCGTCCCATTCAGTGAGAATTGCAACACCGTGTGCATCTTTAGCTGCCTCTTCACACGAACTACAGAATGTGATATGTTTTTCTATCATCTCGCGTTCCATTCCTAAGTATTCTAGATCCGCATAGATTTGCTCAGAACCTACTTGTGGATCGTAGATTGCTACGTTTGCTCCCTCCATGATAAGATCTCTACAAACATAAATGGATGCAGATTCTCGAGTATCGTTGGTATCTTTTTTAAATGCAAACCCCCAAATGGCTATCTTCTTGCCTCTGACGGTATTGAATAAAGTTTGAACTATCTTAGCGGAGAATCTCTCTTTCTGCCACTCATTCATATTGATCACAGCCTGCCAGTAATCAGCGACCTCTGGGAGACCAAAGTGACCACTCAGATACACCAAATTTAATAAATCCTTCTGGAAGCAAGAACCACCAAACCCAACCGATGCCTTCAAAAATTTAGGTCCTATCCTTGAGTCCATACCAATGGCATTTGCCACCTCATCCACATCAGCCTCTGTCTTCTCACATAGTGCCGATATAGAATTAATAGAAGAAATTCTCTGTGCTAGAAACGCATTTGCTACCAACTTGGAAAGCTCTGATGA
>CAKZMG010000234.1 GCA_937128235.1 uncultured Verrucomicrobiales bacterium | reverse complement strand
TGGAGTGCGTGGTGAGCTTGGAGTCCGAGTCTTGAAATTTCTGTTAGAGAGTTTTCTGTGCCTAGTCTGTTGAGTCCGTAGCCGCTGTTAGAGTAGAGAGATTCTTTGAGCGTGCGGAGTGCTAAGCTGACGGGTTCTTCATCTTGTTCCTTGAGGGCGGTGAGCTGGGTGATGCGCTCGTGATCAATGTTTTCTTGGTGCAGAGCTGGTGAGGTGAAGGTGTCTGCGAAGAGTTCCATGACTGTTTCTAGGTCAGGAGTGAGGCAGGAAGCGGAGATGAGTGAGGTGTTGTTTCCGCCTGAGGCAGAAATTCTAGCTCCTAGCGAGTCCAGAGTAGTGGCTATTTCTTCACCTGTGCGCGAGGTAGTGCCTTTGGTTAGAAGAGTGGAGAGGAGTGTGGAGACTCCAGCGGTGTTGCTGCTTTCACTTGGCATTCCGGCGCGGATGGCTGACTGGATGGAGACTGTGGGGGTGCGGTGGTTTAAGTCAGGGCAGAGGAGGAGGGTGAGACCATTTGAAAGAGTATGTGAGGTGATGTCCCGTTCAGTTGATTTTTTTGCAGTGCTAGAGGTAAGTTTTTTCTCTTTTAGTGGATCAAGTGTGGTGACGGTGAGGATGGAATCATCTAACAGATATTTTTCGCAAACGTTTCTGATGTCCGCTTCATTGACTTCGTTGATGCGTTTTAGGTAGTCGCTGGTGAAGTTGAGGTTTCTACTTTCGTGCCAATTTGAAGCTAAGTCTGATGCTCTGCCGGATGCGGTGGTGAGCGTGGCGAACTGTGAGGAAAGACACATGCGCTTTGCTTTGCTGAGTTCATCATTTAGCTGTGCGTGACTGAGCTCATTGATCTCGGTGTGGATGGCATTTTGTAGGTCAGAAATTTTATCTTCATCTGCCTCCGCGCTCACACAGAATAGCCCTGGGTTCTGCTGGGTGATCCAGCTCCATGAGCCAATGTGGTGGCAGAGGTTCTTCTGCTCTCGAATGCTCTGATACAGCCTAGAAGATCTCCCACCACCGAGTATGGTGGAGAGGAGATCCAGAGCCGGGGAGTCTGGGTGATCTAGCCCCACGGTCTGCCATGCCATGTTGAGCTTGGTGGCTGGGATGGAGAAGGTGTCGTTCGCTTTGCGCTGACCTAGTTGTTTAGGCTCGCAGGCTGGGATGGCGGGTTTGGTGAATGATCGTTTGATGTCTTTTGTTAGAGTCTTGAGCGTCTCTAACATTTCTTCTGTATCGAAGTCTCCAGAGATGGAAATGAACGCGTTTTCCGTGGTGTAGCGGTCTCGGTGATAGCCGACCATGTCTGCATGGGTGACTAGATTGAAGAGTTCTAAATGACCGATCACGGGCTGCGATCTGCCATCATCTGCCAGGGCGGTGGAGAAGAGTAGGCGGCTGGCGGCGTTATCGGCATCGTCTATCCCCATGTCTATTTCTCTGCGGATGACGTCTTTTTCTTTCTCATACTCATCTTCTGGAAAGGTGGGGAGGAATACCATTTCTGTTAGAGATTTGAGGAAAGTTTCTGCGCTCTCAGCTGGGCCATCGATGTAGTAAACGGTGCGATCAAATGTGGTGTAGGCGTTCCATTGTCCGCCAGTAGCTTGCACTGTCTGGGATAGTTCTTCGCCAGTGAAAGATTTTGTGCCTTTAAAAACCATGTGCTCTAACAGATGCGAGAGCCCCGCACCCATAAAGTTTCCCTCATGGATGCTGCCGGTTTCTACCCAGACCTGGGTGGAGATGACGGGGGCGGATGAGTCTGGATCTAGGATGATGCGGAGGCCATTGTCGAGGGTGTGCAGCGTGGCTGCTGTGTTAGGAAATTTCATAAAAAATGTGTTAGAGAAAAATTATTTTGCAGCGTTCACCCATGCAAGGCGGGTGAGGTAGGTTTGGACTGCTTGCTTGGGGGAGATGTGCTTGGGGATGTTGGGGGTGGAGGTAAGTTTTTGTGATTCGTTATTTCTATTTCTGACGGCAAAGTAGAGTGCTTGGTGAATTTTGCTGTTGATGTCTTGTTGGTTTTTGATGCTAAATCTGATGGGTGGATGATTTCCTATGCTGAGCTCGCAGAGTGGCACTGAGCTAGAGCTAGGGGTAAGTTTTATACTGGCAGTTACGGTGCCATCGGAGGCGTTGAAAATGGTTTCTTGGAGCTGCTCAAGTAGTGGCTTAATATCAGCGGTGTATGCGTCATTGATGGTGAGGCTGAGGGTAAGTTTTTTGCGCGTGGATGGGTCTGGATTCCAGAGCGGGGTTTTGTTTGTGAGTTTGGAAATGGCGGTGGCAGCTTGCTCGCGGTCACTGCTGTTAGCGTCTCTGGCACAATCGATGATGCGCTCGTAGGCGAGACGAGCCAGCTGTGGCTTGTTGTTTTTCAACATGTGGTTTGCGTAGGAGCTAAGCTGCTTGGTGGTAAGGTTTTGCTTCACGAGCGAATGCAGAGCAGGGGAGATGGCAGGAATTTTTACCACAGGCTGAGGCTGTGGTTTAGGTTCAGGCTGAGAAGCCGGTTTAGGTTTGGGCGGTATGGGTGTTATGGGTTTGGGCTTTACCTCTGCAGATATAGGATGAGAAGATGGGGTATCGCTGAGCTTGGTGTCTCTTATGGAGGGGTTTTCTTCTCTCCATTCGTTAAGAGATTCCTGGATAGCTTCTGGGCTAGGAGGTGTGACGGTATCAACATTTCTAACGCAGATATATAGCGTCAGGAAGGTGACGAGTAGGCTAAGCGGTGCGTATATATACCAAGGGATTCTCATTTCTGAAAAAAATTATCACATTCCAGCCCGATGAACAGCAGGATTTTCTATGAACTCTGTTCTTAGATTCTCGCGTGGAGCCAAGTTTTCATTTCGGCATTTGGATTAATGGCAATGGCATCAAAGGGGACTGGAGCACCTTGCCAAATCCTGACGTTTCTGGGGAAGGCATCGGTTAGTAGGATGTCACGCTCGTGTGAGTAGTAGGCACCAAGACTGACTGGGTGGAAGTTGAATTTCATGAATGCCTCAGTGATGATAGTTTGGGATGGAGGTTCTCCAGGAATGTAAGGTTGGCTAATGCAGATGCGAGGTGGCCAGTTTGGTTGCTCAGGAGCTATGATGGCTTCAAATCTGGTTGTGTATGAACTGATGGAGTTTAGGAGTTGCCATCGTTTAAGATAGAGCCATGGATCATAGTTGCCTTGGGCATGGAAGTGCTTGCCACTGAGTTCAGTATCTTCTGGGTCAAATAGAACTTTGCAACCAAAGCATTCACTGTGGGTGATTTTGTAGATGCGAGAGGTGTAGGGAATTTCTTCAGATGAATCTGAGGTGTCATCTACGCTGATGAGGATGTGTTCATCTCCACCCGTGAAGGCATCGAGATTTAGATCGTTTATTTGATAAGCGACTGATCCTTTTTTGGCTTGGTAAGTAGGTGCTAGAGAAGTGAGAATTTCACGGTAGTTTTCTCTAGCTTTCTGCCAACTGACTTCTCGGCTGCTTTGTGAAACGCGTCCCAGCTGCCTAAGGATTCCTTCCAGGATGATGTTGGCGGTGCCGGCATCTTTTTGAGCTTTTTCTGGGTTGATTTTTTTGTTGTCTCGGTTGCCATTGATGAACAATTTATAGGATAGAAATGAGTGTTTGTCAATGTCATGGAGGTGTTAGTTCTTAGTGCAAAAAAAATCGACCACTACAATGAGTGGCCGATTCAACTGAGTTAACTATGAAAAAAACTTTTAGTGAGTATTATTCAGCGGCTTTTACTTTAAGCGCGCTCTTACCTACACGGTCGCGGAGGTAGTTAAGTTTGGCTCTGCGAACTTTACCGCGAGCTGTTACCTCGATCTTAGCGATGCGTGGTGTGTGCACTGGGAATACGCGCTCTACGCCTTCACCATAAGAAATCTTACGGATAGTGAATGCTGCGTTTACTCCTGAGCCTTTGCGGCCGATGCAGAGTCCTGAGAAAAGCTGGATACGCTCTTTACCACCTTCAACAACACGTGTGTGAACTTTTACTGTGTCACCTACGTTGAAGTCTGCTACGTCGTCTTTGAGCTGCTCTTGCTCGATTTTATTGATGATGTTCATCGGATTGTCTGTTTTGAAATTTTTAGATAAATGCACGGTTAGTGCAGTTGCGGGGCGAAGAGCTATCGGATTTTTATGGAAATTGCAAATTGTTTTTTACGAAAATGAGTAATTTCCTCTTATTTTTACTATTGGGAACTTCTGGCAACCTCATTTATGCCATCTACTTGTTAAAATTTCCATTTTCTTCGCCTTGAAAAGGAAAAAGCTCTCAGGGGTGAACCTTGAGAGCTTTGTTTTTGAATTTTGTTAGATTGTGTTAGGATCTATTAGGTTATTTCTTGTAGATGGATTTTCCTGTTGAGAGGAGGTCATCACAGGCTTCTTTGAGTCTGTCGCAGACGCCTTGCTCGCCTTTTTTGATGTAGGAGCGTGGGTCGTATTT
>CAKZMG010000233.1 GCA_937128235.1 uncultured Verrucomicrobiales bacterium | reverse complement strand
ATTACCGCCGCCTAGGTACTGCTCTTCTCCAACTTTTCGCTGAGAAAAGGTTTTGGCGGTGTAGAGGATGTCGTTTGTTTTACCCCACGATAGTAGGGATTCTTTCTCACGATGGAACTGTTCTGTAAGATTTGTGCCATAGCTTCGTCTTTCAAGATAGGTTCAGCAGCAAGCTTTTTACGAATTTTTCTGAGTTTTTCTATGGCTTCTTTATCCATTGTTTTAATTTCTTATGGGTAGCTTAGCAGAAAATGGTGAGATAGCGATTAGAATTTGACTTGGAGGTTGGAAACCTCCGTCACGGTGGGACAGAGGCGGGACGCCTCTGGCACTTGCTTTATGCCTTCGCCTTCGGCGTGGAGGCGGCTTCGTGTTGTTCTTCGGCGGCTTCTAGGGCGGCTTTGGTTTTTGGGATGACGCGGATTAGCTTTTTGCAGGTTTTTTCCCAGTTGGAGAGGAGTTTTTCTGCTCTTGGGGAGCCGGTTAGTTTGGCGTGGTCTTCGATTAGGGACTTGGCTTCGGCTTTGTCGGTGTCGCGCTGGACGGGGAGGGCGGCTACCATTTCGGTGTTGATTCTTGATTGGAAGATGCCGTCTTCATCGTAAACGTAGGCGGTGCCGCCGGACATTCCTGCTCCGAAGTTTTGACCGGTGGTGCCTAGGATGACGATGAGGCCGTTGGTCATGTATTCGCATGCGTGGTCGCCGGTGCCTTCTACTACTGCGTGGGCGCCGGAGTTGCGGACGCCGAAGCGTTCTCCTGCTCTGCCGTTTACGAAGAGTCTGCCGGCGGTGGCTCCGTAGAGGCAGGTGTTGCCTACGATGGAGTTTTTAGCTGGGTCGAACTGGTGATTGGCGTGTGGCTTGAGGGTGATTCTGCCGCCTGACATGCCTTTGCCTACGTAGTCATTGGCTTCTCCGGTGATATTGATGTGGATGCCGTTGGCCAGGAAGGTGCCGCAGGATTGACCCGCGGAGCCTGTGAGGTTGAGGATGATGGAGCTGCAGGGGAGTCCGTTTTTGCCGAAGTTTTCTGCGATGCGTCCTGAGAGACGGGTGCCTAGGTTGCGGTTGGTGTTGACGACTGTGTAGTCTAGCTCGACTGGTCCTCTGTCGGCTAGTTCGCTGAGTTCGGTGATGTTTTGTTTTGCCTTGAGGTCTTCGAGGATCTGGATGTCTAGCTCGGGGAGGTGGATGCCGTCGTTGCGTTCTTCAATGCAGATTCTGTGAATGTCACTTTCGCTGATGTTGAATGCTTTGGCGGTGTCTGGGATGACGTTTTTGAGGACGGGTGCTAGGTCAACGGTGTTTGCCTTAGGGTGCTCGGGGACGTGGCGTTGCTTGAGCATTTCTGGGTGGCCGATGAGGTCATCGAGTTTTCTGACTCCTAGACTTGCCATTATTTCGCGACATTCTTCTGAGACTGCGTTGAAGAAGTTGACGACTTGTTCTGGGGTGCCTTTGAATTTGGCTCTCCATTTGGGGTCGGTGGTAGCGACTCCTACTGGGCAGTTGTTGAGGTGACATTTACGGACGTAAACGCAGCCCATGGCGATCATGGCGATGGTGCCGAAGTTGAACTGCTCTGCTCCGAGGATGGCTGCGGTGACGATGTCTTTGCCGTTTTTCATGCCGCCGTCTGTGCGGAGGGTGACTTTGGAGCGGAGGTTGTTGAGGAGGAGCGTCTGCTGGGCTTCTGCTAGGCCGAGTTCCCATGGGAGTCCACAGTGCTTGGTGGAGGAGAGGGGTGAGGCTGCGGTGCCGCCATCGTGTCCAGAGATGAGGATGTTGTCGGCTGAGGCCTTGGCCACACCAGCGGCTACGGTTCCTACGCCAGCTTCGGATACGAGCTTGACGGTGACTTTGGCGCGTGGGTTGATTTCTTTTAAATCATGGATGAGCTGGGCTAGGTCCTCGATGGAGTAGATGTCGTGGTGCGGTGGTGGTGAGATGAGCTGGACGCCTGGCTGGGTGTTACGGAGTCTGGCGATGATGCCGTTGACTTTGTGGCCAGGGAGCTGTCCGCCTTCGCCAGGTTTTGCGCCTTGTGCCATTTTGATTTCTAGCTCGTCAGCGTTTACTAGGTAGTGGGCGGATACGCCGAAACGTCCGGATGCTACTTGCTTGATGCTGGAGCGTGCGAGGTCACCATTCGGGTAGGGGAGGAAGCGCTTGGGGTCTTCTCCGCCTTCGCCTGAGTCGGATTTGGCTCCGATGCGGTTCATGGCGATGGCTAGGGTCTCGTGGGCTTCTGGTGAGAGTGCGCCCATGGACATGGCGGCTGTGGTGAAACGGCGGCGGATGTCTTCGATGGGTTCTACTTCCTCGAGTGGGACGGGTCCGGTGCTGAGTGGGACGAACTCTAACAGATCCTTGATGGTGACTGGGTGAGTCTCGATAGTGGCTTGGACGTAGGCATCGTAGTCTTCGCGGTTGTTGTCTTTTACGAAGGTGTGGAAATTTTTGATGACGTCTGTGGTGAGGGCGTGGCGCTCGCCAGTTTTTCTGTATCTGAAATAGCCAGGATCGCCGAGTGGTAAAGGCTTGCCTTCGCTCACGCTCAGCCGCAGGGCTTCAGATTCTGGGTTTGTTTCTAAAATGTCTGCGTAGGCTGCTTTGTGGCGGATGATGGATTCATCTGCTATTTCCTGAAAGCCGATGCCTGCGATGCGGGACTGGCAGCCGGTGAAGCAGATGTCCATGACGTCGCTACCGATGCCGACAGCTTCAAAAATCTGTGCGCCTTGGTAGGAGTTGAGGACGGAGATTCCCATTTTTGACATGATTTTGAGGAGACCTTTTTCGAGGGCTTTGCGGTAGTTGGTCATTGCCTTTTCGGGGCTCATGCCTTCTCCGAGCTTGCCTTTGGTGTCGTTTGCTACGACTTGGCGGACGGTCTGGTAGCCGAGGTATGGGCAAACGGCTGTGGCACCGAAGCCGAATAGGCAGGCGATCTGGTGGGTGTCACGTGCTTCTGCGGTTTCCACGATGATGGAGGAACGCATGCGTTTTTTGACTCTATTTAAATGATGGTGGACGGCACCTGTGATGAGGAGTGATGGGATGGCGATGCGCTCAGCTGAGGCGGAGCGATCAGAGAGGATGACGATGAGTGATCCTTCATCAATGACTTTTTCTACCTGCTCACAGACGGACTGCACAGCGGCTTGGAGACCAGCTGCACCTTCAGAGGCTGCCCAGGTGGTGTCGATGGTGCGGGACTTGAAATTGAACTCATCCATGTGCTTCACGCGGTCTAGCTCTTGTTCTAGAAGAATGGCGGATTCTAGGGCGAGCACGCGAGCATGTTTAGGAGTTTCTGAGAGTAAATTATGCTCAGCACCGAGCCCTGCGGAGAGGGACATGACAGCCCATTCGCGGATGGGGTCGATGGGTGGGTTAGTGACCTGTGCGAAGAGCTGCTTGAAGTAGGTGAAGAGGAGACGTGGGTAGTTTGAGAGGACAGCTAGTGGGATGTCATCTCCCATGGAGTAGACTTTTTCTTGTGCTCCTTGGATCATGGGTGGGAAGACCATGTCTAGTTCTTCTTGGGTGAGGGCGTTTGCTACTTGCTGGCGTGAGAGAGTGATGGGATCTACATCTACTGCTGGAGCGTGTGGCTCTGGTGAAACGTAGTCTTTTAGTTCGACTCGGTTTTCATCTACCCAACGGCCGTAGGGTGCTTTTTTTGCGAGGCGTTCTTTGACTTCGCGGTCGAGTTCTAGCTTGCCTGTGGCGGTGTTTGCCACGAGAGTCTGACCAGGTCCGAGGCGACCTTTTTCGATGATTTTATCTTCATCAGAAACGATGCATCCGATCTCAGATCCGATGTAGAGTAGGCCATCATCTGAGAGTGCGTAGCGTGATGGGCGGAGGCCGTTGCGGTCTAGGCCAGCGCAGATTTTAGTGCCGTCTGTGAATACGAGACCAGCAGGTCCGTCCCATGGTTCAGCGAATGAGCGGTGGTAGGAGTAGAATGACTTTAGGTCTTCTGAGATTTCGGCATCGTGGCGGTAGGCTGGTGGGACGAGCATGCACATGGAGTGCTCTATCTCGCGTCCGGAGAGGGTGAGTAGCTCTAGGCAGTGATCGAGTGATGCGGAGTCAGATTCTTTGTCGCTGAGGAGATTTTTGACAAGTTCGATATCGTCTCCCCAGACTTCTGACTGGAAAAATTCTTCACGTGATGACATCCAGTTACGGTTGCCTCGGACGGTGTTGATCTCGCCATTGTGAGCGAGCATGCGGAATGGCTGACCGAGCGGCCATGCGGGGAAGGTATTGGTAGAGAATCTCTGGTGGTAAATGACGATGGCTGTCTCGAAGTCTGGGTTCTGCATGTCGAGGTAGAATGCCTTGAGTGTGGCAGGCATGGCGAGTCCTTTGTAGCTGATGAGGCGGCTAGAGAAGGATGGCATGTAGAAATTCTCAATATCCGTGGTGTCGTGCTCTATGGTGCGGCGGCAGAGGTAGAGCTGACGCTCAAATGCAAGCTCATCCATGCCTTCTGGCTTGGTCATGATGAGGTGCTTGATGACTGGGCAGGACTTCTGGGCTACGAGGCCGAGTTCTTCCTTAGCCACTGGTGCTTCTCTCCAGCCGATGATTTCTATGCCGCGAGCTGTGACGGTTTTCTCAGCTAGCTCGATGATTTTCTCAGCTGCGGATGGGTTCTCATTTGGTAGGAAAAATACGCCAACTGCGAGGTCTGCCGCATCGGAAACGCTGGCACCGAGCTTCTCTGCTTCTTGCTTGAAGAGCTTGCGCGGGATCTGTGACAAGATGCCTGATCCGTCACCCGTTTTCATGTCTGCATCTACTCCACCGCGGTGGGTCATGTTGCACACAGATTCTACTGCCTTGCTGAGAATGTCGAATGATGGGATTCCGTTGATATTCGCGATGGCACCCATTCCGCAGTTGTCTTTTTCGTTTGCGAGTGAGTGGAGTGAGCCAGTGGAGTCTGGGGTGTAGGTGGCGTTGTATGGTGTCATGTCTTTATGAAATTTTGATGAAAATTATTTTAGTGCGGAAAAGTATAACGGGATTAGAGGTTTGCCAAGTGGGAAGTGTGGCAGTGTTTTGCGCCCATGTTTTGCGCCAGTGGCGCCTCATTGGTCAAACGAAGGTCAATGGGCATTTGTCATTGGTGTGGACGATGAAGCCTTGGGTTGTTGTGGAAAAGAAAAAGCCTTCTTGAGTGAATCAAGAAGGCTTTGAATAATGATTATTATCTTGCGGTAGTTTTACTTACGGCGGCGTAGGATGAGGGCAAGTCCGCCAAGTCCTAGAAGGGCTGTAGAGCTAGGCTCTGGTACAGCTGTTCCTTCGATGGCTAGCTCTGTGAGTCCCCATTTGTCTCCAGTGTGAGAGTTTCCATCAAATTCTAATTGGATGTAGCGAATGCCAGTATCTGTTCTCGCGATAGATTCGAGAGCTGGTCCGTTTGCGGGGTTAACCCATGAGTGTAGTTGATCGCCTGAGTAGGTGATATTGTCAACACTCGTAGAGATGGTTACATCGTCAGGGTGACCTAGATTGAAAGCTGTGAAAGCATAAGTGGTAAGTTCTACAGAAGAGAGATCATATAGACCTCCTAGATCTACTGTGATGGTAGCCGGTGTTCCTGGTGCAGGGTTCCATGCCACCATGCTTGTGGCTCCGCCATTATCTGTGACAGGGTTTCCGCCAGAATAGACGACCCCATCATTTAAATCACCACTGGCGAATGGTGTGTTTGTGTCAGTGAGAGCGAAGCCGGCACCATCATCTTCATAGATGCCGCTGCTGAATCCAGGTGCGTCATCATAGCTGTATGTGTAAGAGATAGCTGCTTGCGAAGTGAGTGCAGTGACTGCGAGTAGGCTAAGTGTTGTAGTTATGTTTTTCATATAGTTGTTTGTTTTTAGATTATGGGTTGTTGAAAGATGAAAAGACACCTTATCTATAAGGTACAATATCAGAGCGATAATGCGTGGCAAGGCTATTATGTGGTATAAATCTTATATATTATGAAATTTCTAGAATAGAAGTAAAGTGTCTTCATGGCTTGGATTTCGTGTCAGAGAGGTATGGTTTCAAAGCTTATGTGATGTAAGTATTAAAAGTAGGTTTTAGTGGGGAAAAGTTGACGATAAAATACAGGGCGATCAAGCTAGGGATTTATTAAACAAATTGAACATAATTTTTCAGAATCAACAGAATTTAACGCCTCTTTTTTTGTTGTGGAAATTGGTGATTTTGCCACAAAGAGTCACAAAACACGCAAAACTAGTCCTGCCTGAGTGAATCCTAGATCAATAAAATTGCGATTGCGTGCATCCATTTTGTAAAATTAATCGTTTTAATGATTGATGACGCCTTCAATAGCACCTTCTATCTTCGCAATGCCAACATTACGTCAGCTCGGCTGGCTAGCTGATGAGCGGGTAATTATGAACACAGATCATTCAGAATCGAGTCCTTTATCGGATACAGACAACGTGACTCAGCTACTAGAACGTATCTCAAAACGAGACACGCAGGCTCTGAGTGCACTCTATGATGCTCATGCTGGATTACTCATGTCTGTGATCATGGCTGTTTTAAAAGACAAGGCTGAGTCAGAGGACATTCTTCAAGAAAGTTTCCTGACCATCTGGAATAAGGCAGTAATGTATCAACCTCATTTAGGCAAACCTACCAGCTGGATGGTCACCATCGCTAAGAATAAAGCCTATGATCGCTACCGTAAACTGGTGCGTCAATCCGAGGGGATGAAGGTGCTCAAGGATAACATGGTTGATGACCCAGTTACCTCAAATGTTTCTCCGAAAGCAGATAATGAAGAGTTGTTAGAGGGTTTTAAGGAACTGAATGAAGACCAGAAGAAAGCGATAGAACTAGTCTTTTACCAAGGTTTCACTCAACAAGAAGCTGCAACCAAGCTAGACGCTCCTCTAGGCACCGTGAAGGCTCGGATCAGACGAGGTCTGTTACAGCTGAAAAATTTCCTGAATAATAAATCACAGCCCAAATCACGCTAATCATGGAAAAAGAAGACATACAAGATTTAGCGATTCAGTTTGCTACCGAGGGATTAGATGCAGAACATCAAGTCATCTATGATGCATGGGTGCTCACTGCTAGTGATTCAGAGAAGACTCTGTTTGCTGAAATGATAGATACTTGTGCTGAGGCATCTGAAAGTGGATTAGTTCAATCAGAAGTGAAAATTTCACCGTCAGTGAAAGCCAAGTTGATTAAGAAGATAGAAAAGTCTTCAAGTCAAGATGGAGTGAAATTAGTGCGCGAGAAGAACCAAGAGTGGATTAACCTTCCTGTGAAAGGTGCCAAGTGGCTAGAGCTTTCTGCTAGAAAGGAAGATGGCTTCGTGATGTCAATGATCGAGGTAGCACCTGGCACTGAATTTCCTGATCATGATCATCACGGGGTAGAAATGGCTTATATTTTAGAGGGAGATTTAGAAGCGGATGGAGTGACTCTTCATGCAGGAGATTTCTTCCGGGCAGATGCAGGAACACACCACGGAACGCATTTTTCTCCAAGTGGTTGCCGCGCATTGATCGTCACAGCGAATGAAAACTATCACCATAAATCGATGAAGACTTTGGGAACTGTGCAGAAAGCGTATAGAAAAGTGAAGGGGATATTTTCTCCAAGTAAGTAGTAAAAATTTACTGGGGATGGGCTGTAGAAAAATCATCTATCGTGGCACTGTCCGTTCATTGATGTTCGTAGGAAGCTTGGTTAATGTAGGCTGTTTTCATGGAGTGCATAAGCAGCTTGGCACTGAGGAAACCAAGGTGAATTACACCTGCACGAGAGATGTCGTTTATACTCCAGAAAATTGGCAGCAAGAAGTCAGAGGCGATTTTTATAAGCCAGAGATCGAAGGTGTGACTCCCATTGTGTTACTTGTTCATGGGGGAGGTTGGTCTGAAAATGACAACCGTTATCAGATGGCGGGGATAGCTAGGAAGCTGGCTCGGCAAGGTTTTGCAGTCTTCAATGTGACCTACCGTCTCGCACCAGAATATCATTTCCCGGCACCTGTGGATGATCTGTTAGAGGCTCTGAGGTGGCTTGAAGCTCATCAAGAGTCATTAGAAATTGATACTAGTCGCACGGCAATATTTGGATACTCGGCAGGTGGGCATCTGGCTGAGCTGGCAGCTATGCGCAAGATGCCAGAGGGGGTGGAGATCAAGGCGGTTGTCGCTGGCGGGACACCGCACTTCATGCGGCTAGACCCAGATTTCCCGCTCGTGCAGCAGCTGATGGGGCATCCGTGGCAGGATGATCCGGATAGGTATAGGGCGGCTACTCCGGTGGATAGTGTCAGCGCAGAATTTCCGCCAGTTTTTGTTTATCATGGCTCAAAGGATAAGTTAGTCCCTAGGCAACATGTGGACAAATGGGAACAGCGTCTGAAAGAACTCGAAGTGGAACATGAAATCTACTGGGTCAAAGGTAGAGGACATATCGGCACGTTTCTCATTCCTCAAGGTTCAGTAGATAAGGCTGTGAAATTTCTACATGAAAAACTATTTCCGAGCTAGGTAGATTTTAAAACCCTGTTCTTCTTTAAGGAGTCTGTGGGAGTCGAGAGACAGAAAATAATTATTTTCCATTTACGATTTTCCTCTCTTCTTACGGCTCTCGGATTTCGCTTTCTTGTCCAGTGCGGCGATTGTTTTGAGATAGTCTTTTTCAACGGAATCGAGGTTCAGTGCTTTGTATTTTCTTAGCTCGTTCTTGGCTTTTTCTTTGGCTTGGCTGCTTGAGATCGAGCCTGCGTTGTCGAGCAGTTTACGGCCGGCTGAGCTGAGGATGGAATCAAGCTCGCGCACATAGTCCGCCATGTGCATTTCCCGCTCTTCGATGGCGTTGAGCTCGGCGAGGTCGAAGTAGGCGGAGACGAGATTGTTCAACACACGTAGTTCCGGTTCATCGAGATAGTTTTTAGCAACCATCGCCTCTGCCTGTGTCGGTTGGTTGCCTTTGAAATTACTAAGACCCGCGAAAGGTTTGTCGCTATCGACACGGAGGTAGATCACTTCGCTGGCGGTATGTCCATGGGCAGCGTAGTGGAGCTTATTTTGCACGATTTTGAAGAACTTAGCACTTTCATTGCTCTGTGGATTATAATCTGTGGCGGTGGCATAGAGATCTAGCACTTGGCGATACATGACCTTTTCGCTGGAGCGAATGTCACGAATACGAATGAGTAATTCTTTCCAGTAGTTACCTCCACCCAGGTTTTTCAATCGCTCATCATTCATGGCGAAACCTTTTTCTAGGTATTCCTTGAGAATGGTGGAAGCGTATCGTCTGAACTCGATACCACGAGAGGAGCGGACACGATAGCCAATCGCAAGGATGGCATCTAGGTTATAGAGTTTAGTGCGGTAGTTCTTGCCGTCTGCGGCAGTTGTCAAGGATTCCTTGACAACTGAATCCTCTGCTAACTCTCCGTCCTCGATGATGTTCTTCAGGTGGAGAGAGATGTTTTGCTTGGTAGCATTGAAAAGGTCGGCGATTTGGAGCTGACTAAGCCAGACGGTGCCATCTTCGAGTTTCAGGTCGATCTTCGTTTGCCCATCGTCAGTGGTGTATAAAATGACTTCACTCATGATGCACTCCCTTCGATTTCTGCTACGTTGCCACGGACTTCGCTGGAAATTTTCCAGATACGGCGTTTTAGTTCATCGCTTTGTTGCTTGTTGGTCATGATGTGGAGGTTGATTTTTGCTTTGAATAGGTATCAAGGCAAGCATAAAGGCTATGTTGGTCTCACTTCAGAGTCAGATGAAGGTGTGTGTTTTTAGGGTTTCAGTCTTCTACAAACCGATAAACTATTTCCGAGCTAAATAGATTTTGAATCCATTTTCTTCTTTGAGTAATCTGTGGGAGCGGAAGTGTTCTAGGAGGGTTTGCTCGTAGGGGAGGTGGAGGTTCGCAACGAGGTAGAGGTTGCCGCCGGGTTTGAGAATGTTAGCGGCTTGCTGGATGAATGTTTTTCCTAGTGTGAAGGATGCGTCTTGAGCTTCGTGGAAAGGGGGATTCATGATGACGGTGTCGAAGGGGCGCTGATGTGGGACAGCTTCTGTAACATCGGTCCAGTGGTATTCTATCTTGGTTTTCTGGTTGGTGTTAGATTCTGTTAGATTTTGTTTGGCGCATTCTAGTGCTCGGTGATCTAGCTCGTAGAGGCAGAGATTATTCATCTTCTGCCGAGGTGTGCTGAGAATGATGTGTGAGAGGTAGCCATAGGCTGCACCTAGGTCTGCCACGGAACCATACCAAGTTTCTTGCTTGAGAACATCCGCGAGAAGTAATGAGCCGGTGTCAATTTTCTCAGCAGAGAAAACTCCAGGGACGGTGACGAGATCTGTGCCTTTTATAGCTGTTGGTTTGTTTAAACTCGCCCATTTAGAGGTAAGTTTTTTATCATGCTCAGCTGCGCACTGGAAGATGCGGCATTTTGCTTTTGAGGTGGTTTCTACTTGGGAGAATAGTTTATTGATGTCGCGCTTGAGTCGCGAAGCACCCGTTCTGTTAGGGATGATGCTGATCCATGTTCCTCCAGTATTGAGCTGTTGCACATACTTCCCGATGGTAGCGATGTTTTCTGTGGCGAACTTAGTCGCATAGTGGATGATGAGATCAAATTTCTCGTCACTAGCACGCTGTGTCTCAGTGTTCTTTCTCTTCCACTTGTTGGCGGTGTTGGCAAGCTGGGTGATCACGGTAATTTCATGATCTGTTAGATGATCTAAATAAGCCCCAGGCTCAGCATTGATGAGTAGGGTGCTACCAACAGGGAGTGGTTTTTCTAGGGTCTCTAGATGAAATTTTAATGCTTTACTGTGCATTAGCTTATTGGATGTATCTGTTAGTGAGATTTTTTAGAATGTCTTGGAGCTCGATGGTGCGGTTCATGAGGTGGGTGACTTGTTCTTCTGTGAGACCTGGCTGGGAGAGGGCGGCACGGACGGCGGATTCTTCTCGCTGGTAGTGGGAGTTGATTATCATGTTGGTGGTGTCCATGGTGGCTTTTTCTATGTCATCTGGCACGCGGTAGGAGAGGGTGAGCTGGAGGGCGAGGGTGTCTGCGGGGGGCAGGGTGTTGAGATATGCCATGATGGAGGAGTTGGCACTGGCGTCTGGTTTTCTAGAAAGGATGGTGGTGAGGAGGTGCCCGCCAGTGGTGTTCTGCAGCGGAATGTGGAGGGACTCTAGCTGCTCGCGGAGGAGCTCTTGGGCTTCGTTTGAGCTGAGACAGAGTGAGCAAAGGACGGCGACTGAGCTATCGATCGGGGTGGGCTCTGTGCGCTGCTCGGCTGGTGCGCCATGGTGGTCTAGCTGGTTATTTTTATTGTTCTCGTAGTTGCGCTGGCGTTTCTGATCAAAGGCCGCTTTTTTCATCCCAGCGCGGAGGTCTTGGGTGCCAATGCCGAGTCGGGCAGCGACTTGATTGATGATGGTGTCTTGAGCTATTTTGTTAGAGAGGAGATTTATTTTAGCGGCGAGCTCAGCTGAGATGCGGGTCTTTTCACGGATGTCTCCTAGGTTGCTTTCACGGGCTTCGTGGTCGAGCTTGAACTCGAAGTATTCCTTGGCATTTTCTAACAGATTCTGAAATGATTCTACTCCGTGTTTCTGGATGTATGAGTCTGGGTCTTCGCCTTTTGGCATGTTAATACAGCGGACGTGAATGCCAGCGGGGGCGAGGTGATCAAAGGCTTTTCCCATGGCTTTGTAGCCTGCGTTGTCTGCATCATAGCAGAGGACGGCTTCTGAGGTGTAGCGTTTGAGCAGGCGCGCGTGATGCTCTGTGCAGGCGGTGCCGAGTGGGGCGATGGCATTCTGGATACCTTTTTCGTAGCAGACGATGGCATCGATCTGACCTTCGCAGATGAGGGCGAATTTTGCTTTGGTCATGTGCTTGCGCGCTTTGTCTAGCCCGAAGAGTGTGCGTGATTTATCAAAGATCTGGGTCTGCGGGGAGTTGATGTATTTTCCGCTATTTTTATCCTCCACGAGCTGTCTGCCGCTGAAGGCGATGATGTCTCCGTAGTCGTTATTGATGGGGAACATGAGGCGGTTTCCAAACCTTACCCATAGCCCGGCTTTGGGGTTGTTTTCATCGCGTTGGCCTGCGAGTCCGGCTTGGCAGAGTTCGCGGCCTTTGTAGCCTTTTTCGCGTGCCCAGTTTAGGAAGAGTGTGGAGTTATCCGGCATCCATCCTATCTTCCAGCGTTCCGCCATTTCTGCGTTAAATCCACGGTTCTTTAGATACTCACGTGCGTGTGCAGCTTGTGGGGATTTACGCAGCATTTGGTGCATGAATTCTGCGGCTTCATTGTGCAGCTGGATGAGGCGGGAGCGGTTCCGCTGGCGTTTCTCTTGCTGTGGATCATAGGCACCTTCGATGATCGGGACGCCGGCTTTTTCGGCGAGCCTTTTTACAGCATCGATAAAGGGTAAGTTCTCGTATTCTTTGACAAATGAGATGGCATCTCCACTCGCTCCACAGCCAAAGCAATGGTAAAATTGCTTGCCTGGATTAACGTTGAAAGAGGGTGTTTTTTCGTTATGAAATGGACAATTGCAGACGAATGCTGAGCCTGCGCGTTTGAGAGGAAAATAGGCACCTATGACGTCCACAATGTCTGTGGAGTCTAAGACTGCCTTGATAGTTTCCTCTGGAATCATTGCCATTTGTTAGTGAGCTTTTTTAGTGGTTATCGTTGCCTATCTGGTAAGTTTTCTTAATGGATTCCATATGAGCGAGTGCTTCATCTAAGGTGGGAGCAGTGAAGGTGACGTGTCCCATCTTGCGTCCAGGTTTGGCGTGGCTTTTGCCGTAGAGGTGAAGTTTAGCACCTGGGATGCGGTGGATAGGTGCCCAGTCTGGTGGGATGGTAGGGGCGTCCCAGATGTCTCCCAGGAGATTCAGCATGACTGCCGGCTGGACGAGGCGGGTGTCACCGAGGGGTAGCCCGCTGATGGCACGGATTTGTTGTTCAAACTGAGAGACGGCACAGGCATCGATGGTGTGGTGACCAGAGTTATGCGGACGGGGCGCTATTTCGTTCACCATGAGGTTATCGTCATGATCTACGAAAAACTCCACGCCAAGCACGCCTACGTAGTCTAGCGATTGGGTGATTTTTTTTGCTAGTTCTTGCGATTGTTGACTGAGTTCTGGAGAGATTCTCGCTGGGACGATTGAGACATCTAGGATGTGATTACGATGTTCATTTTCCGCAGGATCATAGGTAATGGTCTCACCGTCCTGCCCGCGTGCGCAGATGACGGAGAGCTCTATTTTGAGATTGATTCTCTTTTCAACAATAGCATCTGTGTTTCCGAATTCTTCCCAGATTTCTGTTGCGGAAAGGCGGTTGTCATCATCCTTCACGAGCAGTTGACCTTTGCCATCATAGCCGTCTCTGAGTGTCTTTAGAATGACATCACCTGAGATGGTTTCTAGGGCATGCTGGAGTGATTCCGCATCTTTGACGATCTCGAATTGGGTGGTGGGGATGTGGTGTGAGTGGAGGAAGTTTTTCTCTTTTTCGCGGTCTTGGCAGATACTGACTGCTGCAGTTGCTGGCATGATCGGTATCTTGGTAGCGATGCGGTTTATCAGCGCGCTTGGGATGTTTTCAAACTCCACTGTGGCTACTTTTGCCGTGTTGGTAAATTCTACAAAGGCGGACTCAGAGTCAAACTCATCTAGTAGTGTGTGGTCCGCGAGTCTGGCTGCTCCAGAGGCATCTCCGCCAGTCCACTTAAGGACGCGGAAGCCCATTCTGCGTGCCTCAAAGGCGAGCATTCTGCCGAGTTGTCCACCGCCTAGGACTCCGATACAAGGTTCATGATCCATGTGATTTATTGTTGTTGAGCTTCGATGTCTGCCATTTGCGGAAGTCCACCCGTTTGTACTTTGGCAGACTGATTAGCGCGAAATTCATTGAGATTTTTGGCTGTGTCTTGGTCACCAGTAGCGGCGAAAATAGCGGCGGCAAAGAGCGCAGCATTGGTAGCGCCTGCTTCACCGATGGCAAAGGTAGCGGTAGGGATACCTGCCGGCATTTGCACGATGGATAGGAGTGAGTCCACTCCATTTAGCACGCGGGATTTTACTGGTACACCTAGCACGGGGAGCGGAGTGATGGCGGCTGCCATGCCGGGCAGATGGGCCGCTCCACCAGCACCTGCAATGATGCACTGGATGCCTCGCTCGGCGGCTGTCTCAGCGTAGCTGTAGAGTAGCTGAGGGGTGCGGTGCGCGCTCACTACCTTTGATTCCCAAGGGATGCCGAGTTTGGAGAGAGTGGCTGCTGCGTGCTCCATGGTGGGCCAGTCTGATTGGCTACCCATGATGATGCCTACTTTTGGCTGAGTATCTTGATGGTTCATTGAGTGTATGATAAGTGTATAATATGTGTGCTCTGAGATCAATGCTTCTCTCTTTTTGGAGGAGAAAATTTATCTTCCCGCACAACTTCTACATCACACATGTAGGCAATCAAGGCATAGTTTTTTATTTGCCTCAATGGCACGAAGTGAGGGAGTGTTTTTCTGGTTATTTATCTTCAAATGATAATTAGATCTAGTATAAATATACCTTGAAAATTTTCTGCCTCTGTTAAGGATAGGACTAGCATAACTCATTTAAAAATATCATGACTACAAAACTAGGAATTATCGGTGCGGGCGGAATGCTCCAATATCACGCGGCAGGCTTCAGACAAGCAGGGGCAGAACTCATCGCAGTAGCAGATGTAGCTCCTGGAGCTGCGGAGAAAGCTTCTAAAGAGTGGGACATCGCAGAGGCATATACTTCTGTCGAGGAAATGTTAGAGAAGTCTGATGTTGATGCCATTTCAGTCATCGTCCCTAATAAATTCCATGCTCCATTAGCTATCCAATGCATGAATGCTGGTAAGCATGTCTTCTGTGAAAAGCCTCCAGCGCTCTCTGCTGCGGAGTTGGCAGAAATGATCGAGGTTTCTAAAGCTACCGGAAAAAAACTGATGTTTAACTTCAATAACCGCGCTCGTCCAGAGTCACGTGAGATGAAGAAACTACTTGCAAGTGGAGAACTCGGCACGATCAATTCTGCACAAGCTAAATGGGCACGCCGCACAGGCATTCCAGGAATTGGGGGCTGGTTCACTAATAAGGAACTCGCTGGCGGTGGAGCACTTATCGATCTACTTCATATGGTTGATCTAGCCATGTATTTCATGGACTATCCAGAGCCTAATTATGTAGTTGCAAAGACGTTTGATACCTTCATCACGGACCCAGGCTTCAAGGGACCATGGGGGATTCCGGATAATGCTGAGGGAGTCACAGATGTGGAGGCTGCGGCTCATGGATTCATTACGTTTAAGTCTGGCCAGACACTATCGCTGCAGGTCTCGTGGGCAGAAATGATCAAGCGTGAGGAAGTCTCCGTGGTATTTCAGGGGACTAAGGGTGGTGGTAAAGTGGAGCGTCTTTTTGAAGAAGATGGTATAGACGAAACTGCCATCGATACCTGCGAGATCTACGTTCAGGAGGATGGCAAATCAGTGGATAAGACCATCGATGTAGAAGAGTGCGAGGACATGGGACGCATAGGCTCAGCCGCAAACTTCGTAGAAGCCATCGAAGGAAAAGCAGAGCCACTTAACTCACCAGAACAAGCACTCACTCTGATGAAGATCATTGATGCCATTTATCAATCTAGCGATAGTGGCAAGCCAGTTGCGCTATAGATTTACTATCTGAAATTTTAATAGTTAAAGCCGATGAAGAGGGGTCTTTTCATCGGCTTTTATTTTTTGTTTTTCTGCTATGTTGATCAGTCCCTGAGAGTTTGTAAGAGTGCTTTCTTGATGAGTGGCTTTAAAATTCTCAGAGGAGAGTGAGAGGAGCGATGTGGTGTTACTCAGGGTGTGTTTCGTTTCCAAATCGGAGATCACTTCTCGCTTCCATTGTGAGCAAGTTTATAGGAGTCAGAGAATTTAGAAATTGCCAGAAGCATCGGAAAAAATCACCCCCTTTGATGGATGTTGGCTTGACCTTAGAGGGGTGAGGAATCAGGTTTCTTGGTGATGAAGGATTGGCAATATCAGTTAGCGAAGAAGGCTCTTTTTAAGTTGGACGCAGAGCAGGCGCATCATGTGAGTATGGGAATGTTGAGGCGGGCGGAGAGCTTGAAGGTGTTGAAATTTCTCATGAAAAAGCCGGTGATGACCAAGCCGGTGGAATGCATGGGGCTGACGTTTCCGAATCCCGTAGGGCTGGCAGCTGGGCTGGATAAGGAGGGGAATACCATTGATGCGCTGGGGAGATTGGGCTTTGGATTCATAGAAATAGGAACCATCACACCGCTTCCGCAGGCGGGGAATCCGACTCCGAGATTGTTTAGAATTATCGAGGAAGAGGCGATTATTAACCGCATGGGATTTAATAACTGTGGTGTGGAGCAGGGAGTGGAGAATGTGAAGGCGGCACGGACTTTTAAGAAAAATGGTGGGATTGTAGGCTTTAACATTGGGAAAAATAAACTTACCTCTAATGAGGATGCGGTGAGTGATTACCTCAAAGCGCTCCGTGGATGCTGGGGAGTGGCGGATTATGTAACGGTGAATATTTCATCTCCAAACACGCCTGGGCTGAGAGATCTACAGGCGGCAGATGATACGGCGAGGCTTATCGAGGCACTGAAAAATGAGCAGCATAAACTGATGTCTGAAACTGGGTTAAAAATGCCTATCGCGCTGAAGGTGGCGCCAGATATGGGCGAGGAACAGATCGCAGATCTGAGTAAAGTGTTTCTCGATGGCGGGCTGGAATGCCTGATCGCTACGAACACGACGATTGATAGAGAAGCGGTGAGGGGTAAGCCATTCGCCACGCAGGCTGGTGGTTTATCTGGCGCGCCCGTTACGGCGAAATCTACCGAAGTGATCGCCGCATTTCATAGTCATCTGGGTGAGCGGGTGCCGATTATTGGTGTGGGGGGAATCATGTGCGCGGATGACGCGAAGGAGAAATTTGATGCAGGCGCGAAATTAGTCCAACTTTACACAGGATTTATCTATCATGGACCTCCCTTGGTGCAGGATATTTTGGCATCGTTAAATAAATAACGATTCAAAGACTAGTATATTATGACAGGAGCTACGTAAATTCGTTCAAAATTTATCATAAAAATGTCATTTTTTTCCATAAACGTTGAAAAAGAGTGACTTCTTTCAATTTTTTCTGGTCAAAATAGCTGAACAGTCACAATATCCTGCCGATGCAAAACGATTTAGACACGAACAAGGGGGATAGGAATCTGGGGTTAGTAGGTCGTCGTCGTTTTATAGGTTTAGTTTCAGCTGCTGCCTGTGGTGCTATGTTTAGCATCAGGGAAGCAAAAGCAGGGCTCTTCTATAGTACGCGACCAGTAAAAGGAATTCCACAAGCTTGGGTAGATGCGAAAGGGCTAGATGTCCTACGCTATGCTAACTATATTAAGGGATTACGGCTGAAAAACATGTCTCCATATACGGTGCTTTATCCGCATTTCAAGACCAGAGGTAGAAAGAGAAATAGCCTTCCACCACGCTACATGTGGAGAAATATTGCGGCTACTTTGAGAGTGATTGATGCGATGGCATCCAGAATGCGTGCCTTACCTAAGCCGCTAGTATCTGTTTACAGAAGCCCTACTTATAATCGTGCCGTGCGAGGTAGATCTCAGTCTCAGCATCTCCAGAATAGAGCGGTTGACGTTCAGTTTAAAGGAGTTTCAGCATACACTGTGTCTGCAGTGGCTAGAAAAATGCGAGCTGAGGGTAAATTTAAAGGTGGCGTGGGGCGTTATAGCTCGTTCACGCATGTTGACACCCGTGGGCACAATGCCGACTGGTAATTCTCTTTGTTAGTTATCGTTTTTCCTAACGATGTTCCTAGCGATGATTTAGACAATTTCTTTCATTTTTCGTCAAAATAGAATGGTTGCTATTTTAGGTAGAATCATCTAGAAATATCTCACTGATGACGTCAGATACCTTTCTTTCGGAATGAGTAATTAACCAATCAAATTCTACAAGTGGGATTTATAGATTCAATCAAACGCTGGAAGCTCGCTCAACAGGGCATGTCTTCTGGCAAAAAAAGAAGGACGCATGAGCAAGGCACATTGACGGGTTCAATGGATCGGAGCTTCGGAGTGAGAACTCTACTCTATCTCCTCTTTGCTCTTTTGGGCGTGGTGCTGATGCTACGGAACCCATCATCCTACGTGAGTCTCTTCGGGACTGCGGCTTTCCTTCAGGTGGCTATCTGTTTCGCGGTGATTTCTATTTTCGAAATTCAGCATGCACACAAACCCAGAAACGTAAGAGTGATTCTGATGTTTGGTTCTATCTCCGTGCATTTGCTTTTTATTCATCTCATAGGTACTATTTTTCAGGGATCAGATTGTGGTCTTCTCGCATTGCCTTATGCTTTAGCTCCGATGATTACCTCTGTTTTGCTGAACAGACAGGGAGGTATTTTTGCTACGATCGCTGTGACGCTCAGTGGTCTGCTGATTGTTCCTAAGGAGTTCCTGATCCAGTTTGCGGTGATGAGTCTCTTTGGCGGAATGATCGTAGTCTATCTAACAAAAAGTGTGAGACGCAGAGGATCTCTGCTCAGAGCTGGTGTTTATGCTGGGGTGGTGGTGCTGATCTTGGCGGTGAGTTATGGTCTGATAGAGATGCCTCAGAATAATAGTGATGGCTGGGCAGATCTAGGGCAGAAATGCGGCAGCGCGCTGGGTGTGAGTCTGCTTATTGCGATGATTGTGAGTGGTCTTCTTCCGGTGCTGGAAAGTATCTTCGGGGTGACTACGGACATCAGTTGGCTTGAGCATAGTGACCTGAATCATAAGCTCATGAAGCGTCTTCAGCTAGAAGCTCCAGGCACGTTTCATCATAGCTTAGTAGTGGCTTCACTGGCAGAGGCGGCTGCGGAGAGTATTGGTGCGAATGCACCGATGTGCCGAGTCTGTGCATACTTCCATGACATCGGGAAACTGAAAAAACCTGAGTATTTTATCGAGAATCAAGGTGATGAAAACTTGCATGATACGATCACGCCTACGATGTCTGCGCTAGTGATCATCGCCCACGTGAAAGACGGTGTGGATCTCGCTGTAAAGCATAAGTTGAATCCTCTGATCATTGATGTGATCAAGGAACACCATGGAGACTCGCTGGTGTATTATTTCTACCACAAGGCAAATGAACTCAAGCGTGAGGATCAAGGCAAGGTGGAAAAAGGGCTAGAAAAAGCTGAGGATGTGACCAAGGTGAACGAGAAAAATTTCCGTTATCCAGGACCTATTCCTAGTTCTAAAGAGAGTGGGATCATCAGTCTTGCGGATGCCATAGAAAGTGCATCTAGAACGATCCGTAAGCCGACTCCAAGTAAGATCAAATCGCTTGTCGATGAGATAGTAATGAAGCGGGTGTCTGAAGGACAGCTCGATAACTGTAGGCTCACACTAAGAGAGCTGAAGAAGGTGCGCGAGAGTTTCTCCACTACGCTGAGAAGTATGCTGCACAGCCGTATTGACTATCCTAAAGATAAGGAAAAAGAGAAGGATGAAGACAAAGATAGAAAGTCTGACATCGGTGCGGCGTCTGGTGCATTTAAAGTAGAAAAGGAAAAGAAGCAGCAGCGAAAAAAAGAGAAGGCTCTACAGAATCAGAAGCAAGAAAAGGCTAAAGAATTAGCAACTAATGCACCAAGTAATGGCGACTCTGGAAGTATATAATAATCAGACAGAGGAGCTAATCTCTGATGATTTGTTAGAGAGATTTGCACACTGTGGAAACCTTGCTATTCCGCTAGCTCTCCAGCATCCAGCTCACGATGGGGGAGTCTTGGTAGATTTAGATGAAGTGGAAATTTCTATCGTCAGTGATGAGGTGATAGCTCAAGTTCATCAAGATTTTATGGACATCCCAGGAGCCACGGATGTGATCACCTTTGAACATGGAGAGATAGTCATCAGCGCGGAGACAGCAAGAAACTACGCGGCAGATTACGGCAATAGCGTTGAAAAAGAGCTCATGCTCTACATCATCCACGGACTCCTACATCTTGCAGGCCACGAAGACGCAGACCCGCAGGAAAGAGAGGTGATGGAGGGGATACAGGCTAGAATACTAGCACAGGTGTGGGGAGGGAATAAGTAGCAAATTTGAAAGTAGGAATGTCTGAAAAACCATCTATTCAATCTCCGAACAAGTCAGTACTAGAGTGCCCTGACTGTGGGAAACCGTTGGTGAACATTGGGAGCAGGGTGGTGCGGATTCATCCTGTTGCGAAGTTTATCCATGATCATCATTCGTATCTATTGATGGCTTGGTGTGTTGGCTCAACTGTGTTCTTTGTATCAGGAGTGATGGGCTATGGTAAGTTTTTAGCTTTTGCTTTAGTAGGATCTTATCTTTTTGGAGCGTTCGTGCTCTATATTCTGGTGAGGCTATTCAGTTTGTGGAGGATCAATGAGTGCCCATATTGTGGCTTTGAAGAAAAACAGAAATTGGGGAGATCCAGCTCTGGGTAAATAAGAAAAAGCCTCACTGCTAGATGTGCAATGAGGCTGAAATGATTGATAGAAGTTTGAGCCTATTCAGACTTATTCTTCAGCTGTGGGAAGAGGACTACGTCTCGGATGGTGGGGGCACCTGTGAGCATCATGATGAGGCGGTCTATGCCTATGCCGATTCCGCCTGCTGGAGGCATTCCGCTTTCCATGGTTTCTACGAAGTCGTGATCGATGTTCTGTGTCTCGCCGCCCGCTTGTTCCTCGAAACGTTGACGCTGGAGGATGGGGTCATTTAGCTCTGAGTAGCCTGGTGAGATTTCTTGTCCGTTGATGATGAGTTCGTAAACGTCGATGACTTCTGGGTTCTCGGGATTGAGCTTAGCGAGTGGGATGAGTTCCTTAGAAACGTGAGTCACGAAACATGGATCAAATGAATGCTCTTCCACGAGCTTCTCGAAGACTTGCTGAGTGATCTCGTAGTCTTCCATGTTGTCAGAAATTTCCACTCCTAGTTCCTTGCACTTCGCGCGGTGTTGCTCTTCTGTTAGATCAAACCAGTCATCGCCAGCGACTTCCTTGATGAGGTCATGGTATGGCTTGCGCTTCCATGGGCGTTCTAGGTTGATGGTGCGGATGACTTCGCCTTCTGCATCCTTGTGCTCTATCTGTAGTCCACCGCAGAATTTCTCCGCGAGGTGACAGGTCATTTCTTCCACGAGGTCAGCCATTTGCTCGAAATCTGAGAATGCCCAGTAGGCTTCTAGCATGGTGAACTCTGGATTGTGACGACGTGAAATTCCTTCATTTCGGAAGTTTCTGTTGAGTTCAAAAATCTTAGTAAACCCACCGCAGAGGAGTCTCTTGAGGTGTAGCTCGGGGGCGATTCTTAGGTTGAGAGGCATGTTGAGGGCATTGTGATGCGTCTCGAATGGCTTAGCGGCAGCACCACCAGCTACTCCGTGGAGCATGGGGGTTTCTACTTCTAGGAAGTCGCGCTCGTGAAGGAAATTACGGATTTCCGCGATCATTTGGGAACGCTTCACGAAGAGGTCCGCACTCTCTTGATTTGACATCAGATCAAGGTGGCGCTTGCGGTATTTTGTCTCGCGGTCAGAGACTCCGTGCCATTTGTCAGGCATTGGGCGGAGAGCCTTGGAGAGGACGGTGAGCTTCTCTACTTTCACCGATGGCTCACCTTTACCAGTGGTGAATGTCTCGCCTTCGATGCCGATCCAGTCTCCCATATCCATGAGCTTCCAGGCTGCCCATTCAGTTTCTGAGAGACCTTTTTGATTCAGGTATCCTTGGATACGACCGTGGACATCACCGATGGTGAAGAAGACGCTTTTCCCCATATCGCGGATGGCGAGCAATCGGCCTGCGAGTGTCACAGGTTTATCGTTTTCGAAGTTTTCTTTAAGCTCACCTGGTGTGGTGGTCACGGGAAATTTCTGTCCATAGGGATCAATGCCTAACTCACGGAGTTGGTTCATTTTCTCGGTGCGGACTGCGATGAGTTCTTGCTCAGTTGATTGCGTTTCTTGCTCGCTCATGATGTTGGTTGGTTATTTTAAAATAGTGAATACTGTGTGTTGTTTAGATCAAATCTTCATCCCCTGGAACTGGTGGGATGA
>CAKZMG010000232.1 GCA_937128235.1 uncultured Verrucomicrobiales bacterium | reverse complement strand
GAGACGCGAATCAAGAGCCTTAGGAATGAAATCCGTGAGCTCAGAAACCAGGAAATGGCACCTCTTACGCAGGACTACGCACTGGAAAGCGAGCATGGACAGGTGAAGCTTTCGAGTCTTTTTGGAGACCAGCAAGAGTTGATGGTTATTCATAATATGGGTATCTCTTGTCCGTATTGCACAGCGTTTGCCGATGGGATAAATGGAATTCTCCACTATCTTAAATCTCGCTGCGAGGTGGTTTTAGTATCGGACGACCCAGTTGAAGTTCAACAACAGATCGTTACGGCCAGATCTTGGAAATTCAAGGTGCTATCTACCCATGGGTTAGGCGACAGTTTTACCAGAGAAATGGGTATATGTGGTCGCAACGCTGATCCGGGCTTCAGTGTTTTTCACCGGGATGACGCCGGAATGGTCGAGCGGGTTTCTTATAGTGAGTTCGAGGACGGCGACGAATTTTGTGCCGTTTTCCCCTTTCTAGAACATCTCAAAGGTGGAATCGGGGATTGGTGTCCCTCAGAAAACCTACTAGATG
Source organism: uncultured Verrucomicrobiales bacterium (assembly GCA_937128235.1). Classification (GTDB taxonomy): domain Bacteria; phylum Verrucomicrobiota; class Verrucomicrobiia; order Verrucomicrobiales; family Akkermansiaceae; genus Rubritalea. The sequence continues at coordinate 8,665 of CAKZMG010000232.1, read as the reverse complement.
CCGGGGATAAGGCGGACAGCTAATCTTAACTGCGGCAAAAATATTCTAGTAATCACCCGTATTTCATTTCGTAAATCTGTGATTATTTTTATGACTTTATCCTCGTCAGGCTGAAACTTAGCTTTGTAGTATCCGTATCTTACTATGTGTGTAGTCATGCATGCTCAGCTATTTATCTTATGAACGAAAACATCAGCACTAATTTAACACAGTCGCAGAATTATATCCAAAACATCAAGAAACTCGTCTCACGCATCGTGGTGGGGCAGGATGTGGTGGTGGAGCGCTTACTCATTTCTCTCCTTACTAGTGGGCATATCCTTCTGGAAGGAATGCCTGGACTTGCGAAGACGCTGCTCGTAAACGCACTCGCAAAGGCTATCCATTTAGACTTCAGCCGTGTGCAGTTCACTATTGATCTTTTACCCTCAGACATTCTAGGTTCAGAAATTCTCAATCAATCCAGTGGCGAGTTCTACACTCACAAGGGACCCATTTTCACCAATCTCCTACTTGCGGATGAGATCAACCGTGCTGCTCCTAAGGTACAGGGTGCGTTGTTAGAGGCGATGCAGGAACGCAAGGTGACCATCGGTAGTGAGACACATGTGTTGCCAACTCCGTTTCTGGTGATCGCTACGCAGAACCCCATCGAGCAGAGTGGAACGTTTGAGCTGCCTGAAGCGCAGTTGGATAGATTCACTCTCTGCCACAGACTCACCTACCCTACCGCTGAGGAGGAAGAGGAAATTTTAAGACGTAACTTGAAACTCGGGATAGATAAAAAAGATGGTGGTGCGGTTTCTAAAACGGAATTCGACATGATAGGAGATGAGCAGGCAGGAAGTTCAGATGACCTCATTCACGCAATGGAAGCGGTGCAGCAGGTCCACGTCAGTGAGGTCTTCATCAAGCACACTGTGGATGTCATCGAGCGGACTCGGAATCACCCAGATCTGGAAGTGGGATGTAGTCCGCGGGCAGGCATCGCTATCATCAAGGCATCGCGCGCACGCGCACTGATCCATGGGCGTGACTACGTGATCCCGGAAGATCTCTTCGCCCTCGCGGAGGATGTGATGCTGCACCGTGTGAGGCTGAACTACGAGGCTCTGGCGGGCGGGAGATCCGGTGCCAATGTCCTGCAGTCTATCTTGGAACAATCTGTGAAATAAATGCAACCCCGACACGCACACGTTCTACAATCTGAACAAGCTGATCCGCTAGATAGCAGACAATTCTTGATCGCCGTCAAACGCATCGCGGACAGTCTTAGCTACGGCACTGATTCATCGCGTTTTTTAGGGCAAGGTTTAGAGTATGTTCAGTCTCGCCCCTACCAGGCGGGCGACCCTGTGAAAAGTATCGACTGGCGTGTGACCGCGCGTATGAGCAAGGTCTATGTGAAGGAATATGAAGTTCCTAAATGCATTCCCGTTTGGCTCGTTGTGGACACATCTGCCTCCATGACCATTAGCTCTATTCCTCTGAGCAAATACGCGCTCGCCGTGCAGACTGCTGGCGGAATAGCCCTCGCATGCATGGACAGAGTCAGCCCAGTAGGCGTGCTAGGTGCCGGTGAGAAAAACATCCTTGTGAAGCCATCACTCTCACGCGACACCGTGCTCCAGTGGATGCATGATCTCAGACATCACCGCATGGATGAACAAACTCAACTAGGCACTCGCCTCAAGGCACTCGAAGCCTCGCTTACGCATAGTTCACTCGTCATTGTGCTGAGTGATTTCCATGACCCATCCGCACTCGCCTCGTTGAAATTACTCGCCGCTAATCATGACTGCATCGCTCTGCAATACCGAGACCCGGCTGAGAACCACACGCTAGGTGCGGGATTTTTCCACGGCACGGAAGCCGAGACAGGCAGCTCATTTATAGCTCACAGCGGCAAGCGGCACAGCGACCCATCCGCTCTTGCAGCCACCCTCAAGCAGGCATCTATCGATCACCTCATGATCCAAACTGACCAACCCCTCATCCAGCGTCTGAGATACTTCCTCCAGGCACGCGGCGTTCTAACAGGAAAAGGATAAGCTCATGAAAACTCTCATCACCCTACTTCTCATCATTACCAACATTTTCGCCACAGCAGAGAATGAAAACAAGACCAGCGTGGGTGTGGGCATCGTCATTGAAGACGTGGAAATTTCTGGAAGTAAAGTCATCCCTGTTCCGCGCACAGACTACAAAACTCCCATCGTGCTCCGCATCGTGAGCGAGGAGCAGACAGAAAATGGTTACCTTTACAGCATCCATGCTGAGGGACTAGATCCCGGAAATTATGATCTCACAGAATTTCTGAAACGAGCAGATAACACAGCCTTAGAAACTGAAGCGATCCCACTCGAGGTCTATTCTGTATTAGATACTCCACTCACTGAGCCCCGCAAGCTCACCCCCACCAAGCCTAAAAACATAGGAGGCTACAAAAAGCTGTTAATCATGAGCGGCGTTCTCTGGGTCATCGGGCTGGTTGCCATCATCTTCTACAAGAAAACCAAAATTACTCCAGTAGAAATAAAAACTCCCCCGCCCACTCTAACAGAAAAAATTTCTGCACTACTCAAGCAAGGGCAAGACAACATAGACACAGACACCCAAGCGCAACTAGAGCGATTAATGATTGGTCACTGGATCGAAAAATTCCCTGAACTCGAAGGAAAGCCCATTCAGGAATCTCTCACCACACTCAGAAATAATGAGGAATCAGGCGACATGATCCGCAGCGTAGAAAAGTGGCTGCACAGTGGAGAGAAAGTCAGCCAAGAAGAAATAGAACGCACCCTAGCACCGTATGCAAAAAACGAGGAGGAGCAGAAATGATGCACCTCACCTTCGAATACAAATGGGTTCTAGCGTTTCTAGTCATTCCACTCGGCCTGATTATCTATGGCTGGATTCGCGGAGCGCACCGGGTTGCATTGCCCTTTGATCACCAGCCCATGCAGAGAAATGCGTGGTGGACTTTCCTGCTCCGCGTCTCACGTATGTTGCCGAAATTTCTCCTCGCAGTCGCCATTCTCATCCTCGCTGGTCCAAGAGAATTTGAGCAACCCAAGCAAGAACGAGAGCTCACAAACATCCAATTTTGCATCGATGTCTCAGGCAGCATGACTGCTAAATTTGGAAATGGAGACCGCTACGATGCCGCGATGTCTGCCATGAATAATTTCATCAACCAGCGCAAAAACGATGCCTTCGGTCTCACTATCTTCGGTAATAAATTCCTCCATTGGGTCCCTCTCACCTCAGATGCATCCGCCTTTAAATGCGCTCATCCATTTCTTAAACCGGATAATCTTCCATCAGGATTTGGCGGCACAGAAATAGGTAAAGCACTAAAAGCGTGCTCGAAAATCCTCATTGATCGCAAAGAAGGTGACCGCATCATTATTCTCTGCTCAGATGGAGACAGCTGGGATCTCAATGATGGAAATGATAGCAAAATAGCTACCGAACTTAAGAGCGAGAAAATCAAAGTTTACGCCATCCACATAGGCGAAGGCGAGGTCCCAGAAGAAGTGCAGAACATCGCCAGCATGACTGGTGGCGCATCATTTCCCGCTGGAAATCAAACTGGACTCAACATCATCTTCAACACTATTGAAGAAATGAGTAAAGCCAAGCTCAAGCGCCTCACACCAAATCCTGTGGACTACTACTTTCCTTTCGTCATCATTGGATTCTCCATCCTAGCGCTACGCCTGCTCTGTCTCTTCGGTCTCAGATACACCCCATGGTAACCATCTACATCATCACCGTTTCAGTCATGATAGCCTCAGCCCTCGCTGAATGGCTACACTACCAGCGTGTGAAGAAAATTGCCCGTTTAGCCTTCGGCCCCGGTGAGAAACCCACACTCCTAGGAGCGCTCAGTCCCTTCATCCGAGTAACCATGCTCACACTGCTCGCATGGGGGCTTGCCGCCCTCTACACCATAGACCCCAAGATCCACACCACAGAGATCACTGAAGTAGAGCCAGAGAAAATGCAACACCTCATACTCGTGCTTGATGTTTCACCCAGTATGTATCTCGAAGATGCAGGTATGGATGGCAAAGAGAAACGCATCGAGCGTGCCTCCACCATTGTTAAATCTATCTTCTCACGCCTCAGTCAAGATTACCTCCACCTCAGCATCATCGCTACTTATAATGGAGCACTCCCAGTCGTGATCGATACCAGAGACCTCGAACTCGTCAACAGCATGTTAGAAGGCGGCTCTATGTTCTATGCGTTCAAGCCTGGGAAAACCAAGCTCTTCGATGGCATTCAGGTGGCTTGTGATATGGCTAAGCAATGGAAAAGCGACTCCACTACGATCCTCATGATCAGTGATGGTGAGACCGTCCCCGCCACTGGAATGCCCGTTCTCCCGTCATCCATTTCAGATGTTCTCATCGTGGGAGTAGGAGACACCTCTGAGGGGAAATTTATCAACGGTGAACACTCCAGACAAGACGCCCCCGCGCTCAAGCAAATAGCTAACCGCCTCGGAGGAACTTACCATGACGCGAACCGCAAGCACGTCCCTAGCGATACCCTTCGCAAACTCGGCTCACTCTCTACAGATGAGACAAAATACGCGCTTGGCATGAGAGAATACGCCCTGATCGCTATCATCGTCTCCACATCCATCCTCGCATTGCTCCCACTATTGCTCTATCATCTAGGATCACGTTGGAAAAATTTACCTAACAGAAAACAACATCAACCGTCATAACATCATGAAACTATTTTATCTCATCATCTGGCTACTCATTCCACTTGGAATCGCCGCCTACCACTACGGACCAGGTCAAAAACTTGTCACCAAGGATTACGCTCAGCAAGTCATTGACAAAGCATATGCCAGCGTAGAAAAAGAAGACTACAAGGAAGCAGTCAAGCTCTTCGGAGAAGCTCTGTCTCATCTCACAGAAAATGAGAAAGCCACCTCTAGGAGAATCCGTCTTGAGCTAGCAAAAGCACGCATGCTCAACAGCGAGCTACCTAAGGCAAGAGAAGAAATGCAAACTCTCATCAATGACCTAACAGCGGATAAATCCACCGAGCCAGAGCATCTACAGCTACTCAGAGATGCACGGTCAGCCTTTGCCAATAGCCGCTACTACATGACCTACCTGATGAAACTAGAGGCACTTCCTAGAGAATACTGGGAGCCAGAAATAGAAGCCGCGCGCCAAGAATACAAGCTCCTAGCGAAGCAAAGCACAGCCGAGGAACAGGAAGGCTACACAAAAGACCTAGAAGCCACTATCAACCTCGCCAGAGCTGACCTAGATGACCTTCAGGGCAAGAAAATCCCCAAACAATGACAGGGCTGAAAATCTGGAAAAGGTCGCGGTCGCGGCAAAGGAAAAAAGAAAGCCCCAGGTCAAGGAAAGCCAAAAGATGCACGCGGATCAGGAGAAATGGTCCCAAGAGGCAAAGAAGGAAGCTAACAAAATCTCATTCAATCAGCAAAATCATCATTTTTATGAAGACCCAACCATTCACCAAGCTCAGTAACCTAATCACACTAGGCTCCCTCACTCTAGGGAGCCTGTGCACACTCTCAGCCCAACAAGCACCTAAAAATCTACTCCCTGCTATCAGAGGTGGAGCCGAGGTAGATGGCAAATTAAAAGCGTTGTTAGAGCGAAGGCAAAATCAACAAGGAGGACAAGGAGCAAACATTAACAACAATCTAAAAGCCGAATTAGAAGCCATAGAAAAGCTCTCTCCTAAAGATAAAATCCGTTTCCAACTCCTCAACAAAGTCACCGTTTATCGGAATGTTTCTAGTATCATGACGGCACAGGCTGCCATTACCCAGAAGGACAAAATACCTACCCCACCTGCACCCAAGCCACTCGATCCTAGCAAACTACCGTCAGACCCAGCAAAGGCAAAAATTCTTCAAGCGAAGCATCAGATGCTCGTTCACAAATACGAAGTTCAACAAGAAATCAACCAACTCCGGTCAGACATCACACTCGGAAAATGGGATGCGGTGAAAACCTACTTTAACTCGCTTCCAGACATCATCGTTCAGAAAGCTTACTCGAACCTCACCAGAGGCATCTGCACCACGGCAGAAATAGAACCGATCCAAGCACTGTCAAAAGATGGCACAGAAAGCCATTATCAAGCTCCAGTCATGCTAGTGAGTGATGTCATCGCATGGTTTGATCTTCCTAACACGCCGCCTAACACCGATGACATACAAACCATCGCGCAGCTCATCACCTTTGAGGGCGAACTCCCAAAATCATTTTACCAGACCCTTCACAAAGGCACGCGCTACCTCGGTGGTGCCGATACTGAAAACAGGCTCAGGGCAGCCGAGCTACTCCTCAGTGCCAACCGAGCACTCCCTGCGATGAAATTTCTGCTTCCAAAAGAAGAAGCCATGAAGACCAAGAACTACAAAGCTCTCGATCTCCTCGCCACCTTCCACCAAATGCGTAGGCAGCATGAGCCCTATCACGGCCACCTTCAGCAAGCTTGGGAAATAAACCGCACTCTGTTAGATCTAAAAAACTTACCTCCAGAGCTAGCCGAGCGTGCCATGCTCCGTGCCTTCAAGCTCCTACCCATGTTAGAAGACAAAACCAAAGGCAGCGCGTGGTTCCGTGACACTCTCAAGGCAGGCAGAGACCGTGGGACTAACCTTCTCGCCTACGTTGGAAATGTAGCTTCGCAGTCACAAGGCAACAAAAACGAGAACTACCGCCTCAACAAAATGCAGCTCCAGCACGCGACTGCTCTAGCTCTCATTAGCTCATCTAACAATGACCTCAGTGAATGGAAAACCATCTTCACACTCTACGCTAAAAACTGGCTACACGAGGCAGAGTTCACCTTCCAGAGAGATAAGTCCACCACCTCTGGACCTAGCATGAATACCGATAGTTTCGGAAATATCTACTACGCTAATAGCAGCTACGAGTACGATGATAATGACGATGAAAACCGTCCCATCAAAGCTAGCGATATCCTCGCAACTGGCCCGAGCAAAAAATGGCTGAGCCAGCTAGACGAACTCACCAAGCTCCAGTGCCTAAAGAACTATGCTCGCCTGAACCTCAAGCTAAAAAATGACGAGCTAGCCTTTGATTACATTCAAGGCATCGCTAAAATTAACCAAGAAGAATCCAAGAGATTCATCAGCGAACTCATCACCGTGTGGGCAGATAATCATGATCCCAATGCTGCTCAAAGCTACAGAAATTCTTGGTACTATTCCTACGGATACAATTCCCGAGCAGACTCCATCCCACTCACTAGATCCAAACAACAGCGCAACCTACAAGAGCTCAAAGCACTGGTAAATAGACTCCGTGACATCGGCATCTCTCAGGATGATGAGGTCGCTTTAGCCAAGGCATTCATCCGCTGTCATTCTCAAGCAGAAATCTGGCGCATGGACGTGTTTGAAGAAATTTTCGGAGACTCTAAGACTCTCAGCCCGGTCACTATCACCGCTGTGATCAGCTCCATGAGAAGCAGCCTAGTCAGCGTCTGGCCAAATCCAAAACTACAAAAACAAAACAAGACCAAGCGCACCGACATAGAACTCCAAGAAGAAATAATAAATGGCTACACCTCCGCACTCTATCTAACAGATGCAATGGTACAGCAGCATCCTCAAGACTGGAACATTCAGCTCCAGCAAGCCGCACTTCAGTATGGCAGAAATGAATACCTTTCCCTCATCGGTAAAAATTCTAATACCGCTAAGAAAAAATCTGATGCTCTCAAACTCTATTCTCTCGCCGCAGAGAAATACAAGAATAGCTTCTCTACGAACCGCGCTGCCATCCACATGGATGTCTATGAAAACTGGTTCTACGCAGCCCTTGGCTCTGCTGACCTCGCCACGCTAAAAGCTCACCACGTTCAGAACACTAAGGAATTCGCCAAGATCAAAGCTTCCATCGAGAGCCTACCACCAGTCATTTCTAAACGACAAATGGATGCCTTTGCAAATTCACTTGCCGTTCGCATCTCAGGAGTCTCACCAGACCTCAAGCTCCGCTACCTCAAGGCTGGGCTCAGCATCGTGGGTGACAACAAACGTGCAGAAGAAGCGCACAAGCTCAGCAATTACTACAAGGACTTAGTGCAAGAACTCCAAGTCGTGACCAAAATAGATGGTGCAGATGAAGTGAACCATAACGAGCCATTCGGCATCACCATCTACCTCCGCCACACCAAGGAAATAGAACGCGAAGCTGGTGGATTTAGTAAATACCTACAAAACCAAACCAGTAATGGCGGCTACAACTACGGCAGACCCACAGAAGACTATCTGGATAAATTTAGCCAGAAGGCAATGTCTGTTCTCGATGAACATTTCGATGTCAAATCCATCACCTTCCATAAAGATGATGTGGAGTCCTACACCGATACCGAGCACGGCTGGCGCATCACTCCATACGCCTACATCATGCTCCAGACCAAAGGTGAGCAAGTAGATAGAATCCCGTCATTCCAGATCGACTTCGACTTCCTAGACACCTCCGGCTACGTCGTCATTCCCATCGCTTCTGCGGAAATTCCTATCGCAACAAATGAAGAAGCCAAACCTCGCCCGATGGAAAATCTCAGCATCAGTCAGATCTACGATGACCGTCTGTTAGAGAAAGAAGAAAAAATTCTG
>CAKZMG010000231.1 GCA_937128235.1 uncultured Verrucomicrobiales bacterium | reverse complement strand
TAGAGAAATAGAAGTAGTGAGAAGAAAACGCATCCAAGGACGTTCATATCCTTGGTCGAGATACACCGACGAATACGGTGTGCGAGGTTCTTAGGACAGCCTGTCCTGAGCAAGTTCGCCTTCAAATGAAGCTGTAATATCTCCAAGTATATGGAGGTATTACGGCGTGTAAAATTTTTCACTATGGAGTATTACGCAGTAATATTCCTAGTAAATTTTACGAGTGAGAAGGCAAACTTGCTTGTGTGCATCGAGTCGCCAGAACGCGTAAGATTACACCTTGGAATGGAGTTATTCCGATACACGAAAATTCCCTTCAAAGGAATTTTCGAAAGAGGAAGAACGTAATGGAGGGAGAGTGGCGATATGGATTCAGAGAAGAACATGGTTCTTCTTCTGTATTCGTATCGGCACTCGGGAATAGGGTGTAGAGGTAATTACCAGAAAAGACCGCACACAATATAGACGCTACGCGTCGACCTAAGAAAAGGGGAAGACCAGTCTTCCCCTGTGACCCCATCTGGGATTTTGGGAGCATTACTCGACATCCGGTGAGGATATTCTCATGGGATTTTCCAGCGCATAGAATGATGTCGCAGAGTGTCGTGAGGATGTCATTAGTGTAAACTCGGTTGTCATGAATGATGAGAAATGTCGGACATGTTGCCAATTAATGCGTATCTGAGAGTATGATGACAGATGATCACAATATGGTAGGTAAGATTAGCTGGCTAAGTTCGATCATGGTGGGTGGTTTGGCTCTAGTGTCCTTCTCTTTGTCCTTCGAGGCACTCAAAGATCTGGCGGTCAGAGAGAAAGTAGTGCCAGAAAACCTTGGCTACTTGTTTCCACTCATGGTGGATGGCGCTGTGGTGGTCTTTTCTTTGTGTGCCTTGAGAGCTTCCTTGCGAAAGGAGTCAGCCACAATGATGAGGTTGCTCGTAGTGTTGGCAACCATGGGAAGCGTGTTGTTCAATATAATGCATGTAGGTGACTCGTGGTTGGCTCGTTGTCTTGCCGCTACTCCCCCAGTGCTATTGTTTCTTTCCTTCGAGTCGCTGATGTATTCGATTAAGAAAGAGATGGAACGTGGTATCAAAGAGGCAAGACAAGAGGCTGAAAAGCCCTTGAGCAAAGAAGCTCGACTAGCAGAAGTGAAACGCCTGCTAGGTGAAGGACTAAGCGCGGTTGAAATCAAAGAGAAGCTTCCTCGTGTGTCTCTAAGGACGATTCAGAGGGATGTGGGAGTGATTGAGAAAAATGACTAGCATATATGTAAAAAACCCTCTTACTGAGGATTCAGTAAGAGGGCTGAGTAATTGATCATTAATAAAACTTAAATCACAAAATTATACTTCTAAAACGCTATCCACTCTCCCTAATGCAATTGCTTGGATGGCAGCGAATTTTGATTGGTATATATATAACTCATCACTACTATTTTCATCTAGTTCAGACATAATCTGAGCCAATAGCTTAATACGTTCTCCCTTATTTAAATCAGCAAAGCCGATGATAGCGATGCGATTGCCAGTTGTGTAGTCATTATTGCTCATTATATTTTTAGTTACAATTTGCATACACACGTGCATTTTAACATTCTCCCTAGGATAAGCTGATATTAAACTTGACTTAATCAGGTAAGTGAATATAAGGAATACACTTGTAAAAACATATGCGTCAAACATTGTGTTTTTAACTAGTATGGGCATGACCCAATTATTAGAAACCATTGAATCAGCGGTAACGCACCCAGTTTTGGCTGGATACTGATTCAATGGTTTTTTTGATGGAATAATCATGCTTCCATTAAGATGGTGTGTTACACGATTACATCAAGTAGAAAACACAACTGTATTTCATCTGACTGGATTTCAAGTATGAAACCATATGTTATTGAGACTCAAACAGCAAAAAACGACATTCTCAAGTATCTTATTTTAAGATTATTACATAAATAAATGAGACTAACGAAACTCAGTATCAATAATAATTGTCAGATAGATCTTACTGTGTCACAATATTCAACACAATGAACACAGGAGAATCTTTCAATCATATTTCGGCACTTCTAAAAAGAGATAGAGAACGATCTAACTTGTCTCTTCGGCAAGTTGCTTTTGAAATTTCACACTCTATGAGAAAGCCTTCCCTACCCATTTCAGATCAATTCAATCGCTCATTAACAACCGATGGTATGGTATCAATGATAAGAAGAGCAGAAGAGACTGGGAAGATTAGTAACGATTTAAGACTACTCTTATCTAATATTTATAAGGTTTCATTAGATCGTTATATGCCTGTCGAAGAATTATCATCTAGAATAGCTTCTTCCATACACATGGAGGATTATAAATGTGATTTATTTTCTAATCCTGCACATTCTGGTAAAGACCATCTAACAAGTCCTCATGCCATCTCATTGTATTATTTTTTTATAAACAGGTCTGAGGGGACTCTCCATATATTCAAAAAGCAGGAAGAGAACCTAATATCAGTATTTTTAACCGCCATTCACAGCCTCATAGAAAAGGAAAAGTATCCTATTGAGCATCTCACGTTAGATTTATTTTATGAACTAGCATGTAAAATTGAGGCTCCTTCAAATCAAGCAGCAGATCCAATATATGTAGGTAAATTCCCAGATGAGTATTATAATGGGTTAAAATCCCGACTTCAACTATTTAGAATATTTAAGGCTAATTATCGCTGGAGAGAAATCAACGATCTTCGAATGTCCGCAATGCTAAATCCGGTATCATACTATATGCTAACTTTTATAAGCTCTCAAGAAGTCGCTGCTTTTTGGTCATTTGGAAGGAATTCCCATGAATTTGGAAAATTTGAACACGATGATTCCACTTTGATAAAGCGACGATTTAATAAGATGAAGTCACTATCTGCTGGTTATAAAAAATTCACTATCCAATCTAAAGATCGTTTAGTTATTAAAGCCAGAGAGTTGGGAATCATTTTTGAATAAAAAAAGACTCTAATAGTGATATTAAAATGACTAAAAAAACCCCGAAGGGCTTATCCATACTGCTTTTCAGATTCAGGAACAGCGTCACTAAAGAATGGTTGAAAGGGAAAGTGAATGTCTCGTTCTATTTTCATCCCTAGTGGTAATGTAAGATCAATAAACTCCTGAAGAGCCACACTCCCCCATTCTGGGAAAGGCATCCCTGTAACAAATCCGTAGAAGATACCTTCTTCTGGATCATACTCAGTCATATACCACGTTTGCGCTCAAACGGGGTTAAAGTATTTGGCAATGATGAGAGGATCTGATGAAGCCCGATTATGATCATTCATCTGAAGGAACTGAGATTCTAGCTCCTTAGGCATGATAAAGTCTCGATAGTCTGGTTGATCACCGTAAGGAAAATGTCCGTCATTTGACTGGTTGTGAGAAGAATTTGAATTCATGAGAAAATGATTATAATAATAGAAGAGAGCGCCAGTAAATCTGATGCCCTCGTTTAAGTCCTTAAACCGCTGCTTCAAGACAGGCGGTTTTTTCGTCGTCAAGATCAGGAAAAAGCCAACTCCATTCTTCTGCGACTAAATTCCGCTCTCTCCACCCCTTCGAGTCTTTCTCTATTTTGACTCCATAGGCAGCGTCAAATGCAGGAATGAGTTGATCTGTTATGTCCGTAAAAAAATCGATATATTTGCTTAGGCTAGCGTTATCCCTCGCCCAGTCATTGGGATAAAATCTATCAAGAAGATCAAGTTCAGATGCATCTGTATAGTCTCAATACACTGTTACTATATCACCTACCCATCGTCAAAAGCTCTTAAACTCTAACTCTCGCTCGGGAAGCACTAGTAAATCTCCACCTCCCCCAGCTGGAGAAGTGCAAACAAGCATATACAGTGCATCGCTCAACGATGCAGGACACCCAGTATGCTCAGCCTGTTTAAGTCCCAGCCCTAACTTATGCGGATGAACAACCTCCTTCCGATCAAAGTTCACCAACTGATGATATTGTCCCATAATAAAATGGTTAAGAATAATTGAGCCATTTGACTCACGAGTCATAGAAATCCCGAGAAGTGAGGAGGCAACTTGGAGACCGACTGAAAGGAGGTTCTAGGTTGTTAGAAATGAGACTACTAAAAATCCCTCCGAAACTGGAGGGATTACAATGAGAAGTGAGGAAGGCTCCCCTACTTGTTGCGTTCTGTGGAGGTTATATAGCCCACATTACGTCCAAATAATGGGCTGTAAAATTCTATTTTATGAACCGTTTCGCTCAAACTGCGAATAAACTGCGTTCAAATTTCGAATGAAATCTCTATTTATCACTGAGTGGCTGGCTCGGTAGAGATATTTTATTCAGAAGCTTTTGCTTTTGTCGGTTAGCTCGGATTGCTGGATAAGGGTTTCAGAGATTATTCTGCTCGGCAATCCAATCATGGAATGCCTCTTGGTGCGAGTTGTCGAGTTCTGACAGGTCTTTCTCTGACTTAAGGGATAGAGCGTCTATAAAAGCAGTTTGCTGAGCCTGAAGTGCATCTTCAGTTAAAGATTCGAGGTGTTGGTTTACAGCTAACCTTGAATCCTCTCTTTTCTTACGTAGCTCTTCTGCATGTTGATCAGCTTCTTCCCACTGTTTTTCCTGTTGTTGCCGCTTGGTTTCCCGGGTGATTTTTTTCTGTTCTGCTAGTTGTGCTGATGGGTTTTCATTCTGGTAATTATCACGAACTGCTCGAACTAGCCATCCAGCGACACTCGTTCGGATTCTATCTTCTTTCTTAGCTGTTTCAGCAAGTTGGATTTTTTCCATCATGTAGGCTTCTCCATAGCTCTTGAGCCATTGAATAGATACTCACTCTCCTACTCCTAATTCGATACATTTTTTCACCGCAGGATTATCTGAGGCATTCGCTATTTCAGTTTCATCCTCTACTCACGGTAATTTCATTTGAGCTTGATTGGGATTGTCTGTGACTTGAAATTGTAGCCCTGAGACTCTCCTGCCCTCTTTGAAAATTTCTAGATCTAAATAAATATCTGAGTGTTCGTTAATCTCTTTAATCGATGGCTTCAAGATCCGTCGATTGAGTTCTGCAAATGTTGAGTAGAGCTTAGCCTCTCAGATTCCCATGAACTTACGGAAGAGGTCAATATCCCAGACTGGAGTAAGACCCTTGAACTTCTTATTTTTTCGATAGCGAGCGCAATTTTCGTAGAGATTCAGTGTGTATTTACTACTGAATTTCCTCTGCGAAATAAGGCTTATCTGGGCGAATACTTCTGGATTATAGAGATGCTCCGCAAGCTTCTCATCAAAGCCATATTCAAATGAGTCGGCTCCCCATTTAATCTCAGCGGAAGATAGATAATTATAGACCTTCCAGGACACCTCTTTTCATTTGTCATTCGTTCAGATCCATTCGATTTGAGTCTTGGCGATATTACGAAGGGCTTTCTTGATCGCTAGCCTATCTCAAGAATCGTAGCCGATTAGTTCACATAGTGCAGTGTATCGCATTTTGTGATTCTTCTGCTGAAGAAGTTTGGGATAGGCATTGAGCAATAATACATTGAACATTTTACGCTCTAACAAACTCAGATTCGCTTCTACATGCACTGTGGCGATGTGCTTCTTCACCATCTGATTCTTTTCCAGCAATGAAGTCAAAACTCATGACATAGATGGATTATAGCAAATAAATATTAGTTTATCGATAAACATGACCATGTCAAAAAATTCTATGGTCATCCCTTTATTATGAAACATGACCTTTTACGGTAAATAGACCATATTCTGTATTAGCTATAGATTCTCTTTTTCCCTTGTATATGACGAAAGAGGCAAGTTCCTCATCACTGTGATACTGTAAAAGGTCATGTATCTCACTGGAAAAGGTCATTTTTAGGAAAATACTTACTGTAGATAGTCATCTTTGCCACTGTAGAAGGTCATGCAAGTTACCGCTAAAGGTCAGCTATCCTACTGTAGACAGTCATGTATCCACTCCAAAAAGCCGCTGATAGAGCAAAGAATGACAGGCTAAAGTATCTAAACCTATTAAAGATATTAAACAACAGGAAGCGTTGTGGTATTTTTTGGGATAAGAGCAGACAGGAACACTTCCCTATCGCTCTCTATCATTATCTCTATTCTTGCTTTCATCTTTTCTACGGTAAAACGCGTCTAGGGAATCGTCCTCGGATTTTTCGTTGATTTGTTGGTCGCGCTCTTTCGCTTGTGAGAGAAGCTTTTCAAGTAGGTCTTCTTTCGCTGGTGCGTCGAATCCTCTCACCATGTTAGTGAGGTCTGCGTCGGTGAATGTTTCTGTGTTAGGCATGGTTTACCTCCTGTTCGTGGTTGCGCTCAATTCTGCGTTTACAGGCTGATTTGAGTCTTGTTAATTTATCGTGTGCTGTGGACTTAGAGACACCTGTGATTTTACTCACTTCCTGCATAGTATATCCATAGCGCTCATGAAGCCAAAAGATTAGCTTCGATGTCTCGTCATAGTCATCTGGATAGAAGATCTCCCAGAATCGATCATAGAGTAATTTGTCCTCCTGCTTGTTTTCTGGTTCTACTCTCTTTGGCATGAGAATCGGTTCAGGAAGTTCGTCTGTGTAATCTAGTTCCACCCTACGCTTTATTTTCCTATAGTAATCGATAAAGACTTGCTTGGCTTTATGATAGAGCAATGATTTCTGCTGCATAGCGTGCTCAGTGAAACCACGATGCACCGCTTTCCATAAATCTTGGCTCAAATCTTCTGCGATTTGCCAATCATTAGATAAGCTATACAAATAATGCAGCATTGCCCCGCTATGCTCTTTCACAGCGGAATCAAAAATCTCGGGTCTATTAGGACTATTCATCTTGGTGGTTTCTAAATGTATTCTTCGGGAAGCTGACTGTAAATGATCGAACCCTTCATTGTTAGATACGCAGGCTAATTCATCTCATCCGAGAAAGCTCATGTTTTTTGGAATTAACTATGTAGTTGAGAGCCTGACACCATAAATTTAAGAAACCTAAACTAAATATTTCGCCATTAGAAATTATTTTCACTACTCAAAAAAGTGAGTCTAAAAGAGTCAGAAAACGTCAATTGTGGACGTTGAAAAACGCCCATCTCGTGGGGGGCGG
>CAKZMG010000230.1 GCA_937128235.1 uncultured Verrucomicrobiales bacterium | reverse complement strand
GCATCCACTACTTTTTCAGAATGCATAAATTTCATAGTAGCAAGAGCAGCAGACTGGAGAGACTCATCACCAGACTTGAGCGCGGCGATACAAGCATCCTCTGCATCAAGTGCAATGAGAGACTGGCGAGCTACGTGCGGAAGCAAAATGTCTGAATTTGGTGTTGAATGAAGCTTTTTGCCGCCAGATGGACTCTGCCCAGTGACAGTGAAGCTCACTTTTCCAGCAGGATTCGTCAGTATCCCAGTGGCGGTGAATTTAGAAACATGCTTAGGAATCTTGTATTCGATGACACTCTTGGAATGAGTTCCCACTCCATTCACAGCTTTACCTGATGCATCTCTGAGCGGCTTACCTGTGCAGGTTTTGTTTACCAATGTTTTACCCCATCCCTGAGAAGCCTTTTTCCACTTTTTCTTAGTGAGGCGGATTTTCTTTCCATCTTTCATGGTTACTACAGGATCGATCCATGCTGCGTGGTCATTTCCTGAGTTACCTTCTTCATTTACTATCAAATACAAGGCTGTGTATCCTCTTATATCTTGCTCGATCTGGACGGTATCCTTTCCAGAAATCGCTTTGCTTTTTTTCAATTCCAAATTGGCAACCCCAGCCATTACAGGTGGATTAGCACAGGCGATAAGTGCATCAGCAGCAGCCGAGTCACCTTTTCTACCAAGCGCAACCGCAGCAGCTATCTGCACGCGTGGATTCTCGTCTTTCAGAGCTGATGTGAGAAGCTCGATACTCGCTTTCTTCGCAGTATCTTTTCTGTCAGTCATGCAGCGAATCGCATGTTCTCTGATATCAGCATCCTTAGCTAGCTCAGCGAGTGATCCCAGAGCATCGTCTCCCTGGAGCTGCGCGAGTGTGTAAACTGCCGCCACTCTGCTCTCTAGTGGTAAATCTTTCATCTGTGCTAATTTCACTAAAGAAGCAGAGACAGAGACATCATCTCTGCGGAGAATTTCCTGCTGCACATAGAGTCGAGTAGTTGCACTCTTTGACGATAGTCCGTTAAGTAATGGCTCAATTTTCAGTTTTGTAAGATCAGGAAATGGCTTATACTTCCAGCCACTCTTAGGCACCACACGTGACACAAATCCTTTTTTCGGGCTACCTTGATAACTCGCACCATCCCATGCCGCTATATACATACGTCCTGAGCCATCCACATCCATGTCCGCCACCTGTGATGAGCTTATGAAATCCTCTGGCTTATTCGTAAAAGAAGCACCATCTTTCTCCACTCTATGAATGAAAATATGTGATCTTCCCCAGTCAGTCATCATCGGAGTGTTATTATATTTCGCTGGCCAGCCTGGCTCCTGGAAGAAAAGATTTCCTGTCCCAGATCCACTACCATACTCACCTAATGCTGGGATCATGTCTTCAGGGAAATTTGTATAAAGACTAGGATATCCATACTCACCACTCTGAATGTAATGGCTAAATCTCACCCACCAACCCACACCATCATTGGTATTCTCACGGGTGAAAACATTCATGAAAGGGTCGATTGCTACGTCATAGACGTTTCTTGTTCCATGGACAAAAGTTTCTAGCTCACTACCATCAGGTCGAACTCTAACAATTCCGCCACCATACATCGTCAGCTTAGTCCCATCAGTTCCCTCAGCACCTACGAAACCAAAGTCACCAACCGAAATATAAATCCATCCATCAATCGCAAGGCGGATATTATTAGTCGAGTGATCAGTTCCACGAGATTTCAGAAATTTCGGGTTACCAATATTCGTAACTAATGTCTTAGGAGCACCATCAGCCACACCATCATTGTCAGCATCCGTGAAAACAGATAACTGCTGCGTTCCTACTGTTCCGTTCTCGCCAGCAGTACAATGAAGGCAGTACAATTTATCACCAATCGCGATCAATCCACGTGGATTATCTATCTTAGCATACTCAGTGCTTTTATCCGCTTTTCCATCATTATTAGAATCAATCAATCTAACAATTTTACCCAGTCCAAGCTTTTTACCGAGAGAACCTTGCATATCGACTCCCACATACACTTCTCCAGTAGGAGATGCACAGATGACTGCTGGACTAGGTGTCAGATCAGGACCTGCAAACTGAGTCACTTTTAGATCGTCAGGGGCAGTTGTCGTTCCTGCGAAAACCTGCCCAGTAGTGGCAGAAGCAATAATAGCTGAAAGGATAAATTTCTTCATATGCTCATATACTCGCATGGGAAAATGTTCTTTCAAGAGTAATTTCTAACTCTAGTAACTATTCGTCATTTCCTCAGTCACAGCACTCTCCTAGTCGAACCAATCCACCTCATCGGCACTCAGCTCTCTATAAATATCTCTCCCGCAAATTTCACCGAGTTGCTTAAGTTCAGCCTCCAGAACTTGCCAAGCCGGCTCTCCCGCCGCGTCTCCTCTCCCACAATGCGTGCAGGATGCGTAGCCAGCGTAGTCTCCAGATTTCTGTGGATCATTCTCAGCATTCACGATGGTGAGCACAGGTCGCTCTTCCCATTTCCCCGCAGGCACCAGAACTAGTGGATGCATCCAGCAGGTAAGTGGCTTATGTAGCCATGGATCTAAATTCTCGCTCATTGCCTTCTTCTGAAGCCCACAGTAGCCCTCACGATCCAGAAACACACATCGCGTCTTAGGAAAATGCTCAGGAAAGTCCTCTGCCAGCTCCCCCGCTTCAGCCAGCCTCGTAGCAGTCTTCTGCCCTTTATCAGTCTTCACGATCACCCCATCTGCATCTAACAGACCAGCCAAACCAACCAACCCATCCCTAACAACTCCCCGAATATGCTCCGCCTCTTCCTCAGAAATATGCACCCCATCATAGCAACAAGTCGCCTTACACCGTGACATCTCACAAGGTCTAAGCAAGGTCTCAAATGCGCGATGATCTATCCGCGCCTCAGCGATCTGCTTCGCTAAAATGTTCACCGTTTCTGGAAATGAAGTCTTCATCATCCACCTGAAACTCCACCCTCATTCACCGTAAACCTACTCCACTTCTCTATCTCTAACCGCGCTCCTAAGTCATCGCTAAGCCAGTCCACATTCGTAGTCGTGATCAGCTTCTGCGAATCTTCTGGCAGATGATTCATCAGCGCATTCCTACGCGTGGCATCCAGCTCACCAAAGACATCATCTAACAGATAAATAGGATACCTCTCTCCCCGCTCTCTGAGAACTTCGCCCTGTGCTAACTTTAGCGCCAGAGCCATCGTGCGCTGCTGCCCCTCACTCGCATAATCACTCGCTGCCATACCATTGATCAGCAGCTTCACCTCATCCCGGTGCGGCCCTGCAAGAGTCTGCCTCTGCCTGCGCTCACTCTCATAAGTCGTCTCCAGAGCAGTCCGCATATCTCCACCACAGCCAGAAACGTATTCCATCCCAAGCTCCTCATTCACCCCACTCCCACTAATCGACAACTGTACCTCCGCCGCCTTCGGCAAAAGATCAGACACCACCCGCTCTCTAACAGAACCTAACAGATCTCCATATTCGATCAGCAGTTCACCATAAGCATTCACCTCCTGATCTCTATTTCCGCCATCCTTCAGCAGTAAATTTCTCGCCTTCAGCACTCTTCGGTATCGACTCAGCGCCACCCTGTAAGCAGGATCTATCTGCGAGCAGAGGAAGTCTAAATAATGGCGTCTCACACCACCACTCCCCTTCACCAGCTCCACATCTTCATTCCCCATCCACACCACCAGCCCACTGCTCTGTAAATATTCGCTCTGCGTTTTGAGTTCCTCACCATCGATAAACATCACAGACTTACCCCTAGAAAAACTTACCCTTAGCGCTCTCTCCTCAGCTTCCCCAGCTATACCAAATCCCTGATCCGAATCAAATTTCACCATCGGTTGCATCCGCTTCGCCCTCGGAGAGCTCAGCCGCATCAGCACACAGACCGCCTCTAAAATAGAAGTTTTCCCCTGCGCATTATCCCCCACAAACAAGGCTCCACTCTTCTCCAGCTCAATAGACAGAGCATCGAAACAGCGGAAATTTTGTAGTCGCAGAGAATCTAACATTTCTAAAAACTAAGCTACGGGATAAGCCGCAGAAATTTTATCCGCCCACTCCTTTGCCTTCTGCCCGAAACTCTTCTCCATCTCCTTATAAGTGATCCCGCGCGAGACATTGATCGTATCTGGTGCCGTTCTCCCTTTCCCAGCCATGTTATTTAAATCACCACCCTGGGCTCCGAGTCCCGGGATGAGCAGTGGGAAATCCTTCACCCTATCTAATACATCTGCACTCGCATTCGTAAGCCCCACTACCATTCCCACATCCGTCTTGCATCCCTCAGCTGCTGCACGCACCGCGATGTCTTGCACTAGCTCGAAGACGTATTTATCTCCATGCGAAGCATCCAGTTTCTGCCTCATAAAATCACCACTCCCCGGATTAGAAGTCACCGCAAGGACATAGATCCCCTTGCCTTCCCAGTTCAGAAATGGCTCCAGCGTATCGTATCCCAGAAATGGATTTAGCGTTACCGCATCCACATCCCAGTTCTCAAAATAACTCTTCGCATAATACTTCTGCGTCTCGCCAATATCAGAACGCTTCGCATCCAGAATCACCGGCACCTCGCTCGGCATCTTGCCTAACAATTCCTCTAAAATTTCTAACCCTTGTATCCCCATCGCCTCGAAGTATGCCATATTCGGCTTAAACGCAGCCGCCTGCTCCCAAGTCTCTCCCACCACTCGATCCAGAAATTCTGGCACCGCCTCTATTCCTCCCTCATGAGCATCTGGACGAGGATCTAAGCCCACACATAATCTCGACCCCGTTGCTATCATTCTCTGCTGTAATTTTTCTCCGTAGCGCATGGCACGGATCATACGGAAACAGAAGCTTTACACTAGTAATTTCACACAGAATGAACAAAATTCTTCAGAATGAACAAAATTGCTCAGTCCAAGCCCTTAAACTTTATCCTTTAAACTTTATCCTCCGCCTTCCACACTAAGGACATGCAAGAAGTCACGGAACAAATGCGCAATTTCCTCCAGTTCATCGCGCTACAATTCATCAACCACCCAGACCAAGCACAGCTCAGAGTCGCTGAGGCAACCGACACTCACATCAGATTTCGTCTCATCGTTGCCCAGGAAGATGTCGCCATACTCATTGGTAAAAATGGCTTCACTGCCAGTGCCATCCGCAATGTCCTCAAAGCCGCAGCCATCCGCGAAGGCATCAATGCCACCCTTCAGATTATTTCTCACGAAGAAGAGCACCTCAGAATGGCAGCCCTAGAAAAAGGCGAAATCATCCCAGAAAATGACCATCAAGATAATCATGATGAATCTGATGACGAACATTTAGAAGAATAGAAAACCAACATGGAAACACTCGCCATCGCCCTCGGGTCACTCATCCTTTACATCATCGCCTACCATACCTACGGAAAATGGCTCGGTGAGAAAATTTTCAAACTAGAAAAAAACGTCCGCGTCCCTGCCATAGAACTCGAAGATGGCGAGGACTACGTGCCCACCAAAAAAGGCATCGTTTTCGGTCACCACTTCACCTCCATCGCCGGCACAGGACCCATCGTAGGTCCCGCTCTAGCAGTAATGTGGGGCTGGGTCCCCGCGCTGCTCTGGGTGCTATTTGGTTCCATCTTCATCGGAGCAGTCCATGACTTTGGCGCGCTCGTAGTCTCGCTGAGAAACAAAGGCCAAACCGTAGGAGACGTCGCCGGAAAAGTCATCACTCCAAGGGTAAGGTTTTTGTTTTTGCTCATCCTCTTTATGGCACTCACTGTCGTGCTCGCTATTTTTGGCTTAGTCATCGCGGTCGTGTTTCGCATGTATCCCGCAGCTATCACCCCTTGCCTGATCCAGATCCCCCTCGCGCTCATCATCGGCACACTCGCTCATAAAAAAGGTCTCAACATCCTCATCCCATCCATCATCACCCTCATTATCATGTACCTATCAGTCATCTTTGGTGACGTAGGACTTGTTCACACCTTTAATGAAACACTAAAAGAATGGGAACTCATGACCTGGGTTGGAGTTCTGTTAGTTTATTCCTACATCGCATCCGTGCTCCCAGTCTGGACATTATTACAGCCCAGAGATTATATCAATTCCTTGCAGCTCATTTCCGCGCTCGGACTCGTCGTCGTTGGCCTCGTCTATGCTGGGATGTTTGGCGGGAGCCCCACTGAAGTCGGCGGAGCACGTCCACCGCTAGAAATCGTCGCGCCTGCCGTGGAGGAAAATGTCACCGCTAAAAACTTACCTCTAATCTTTCCGTTTTTATTCGTCACCATCGCCTGCGGTGCTGTCTCAGGCTTCCACTGTCTCGTCTCATCCGGCACCTCATCCAAGCAGCTCAAATGCGAGACTGATGCTAAATCCGTAGGCTTCGGGTCCATGCTTACAGAAGGCTTTCTCGCTGTCTTAGTGATCCTAGCCTGTGTCGCAGGACTAGGGCTAGGCTTCACCGCCGCAGATGGAAATTTACTCACAGGAGTGGATGCCTGGAATAGTAAATACGCAGACTGGGGTAGCTCAAAAGGCCTCGGAGCTAAGGTCAGTGCCTTCGTCATTGGTGCGAGTAATTTCCTGACCTCACTCGGACTGAGCAAGACATTCTCACTCGCACTCATGGGCGTTTTCGTAGCCTCATTTGCCGCCACCACACTCGACACCGCCTGCCGCCTTCAGAGGTACGTTTTGCAGGAATTGATCGGCTGTTTCGTACATAAAAACAAAGACGACCTCCACAGACTCAAGCCTCACCCACTCACAAACAAGCACATCGTCACCATCATCGCCATAGTTCTAGCATTCGGCATCGCCTCCATCCCCGCTCTACCAGGCTCAGATGGGCTACTCGGAAAACTCGGCTCTGGCGGAGTCATCCTCTGGCCACTCTTCGGAGCCATGAATCAGCTCCTCGGCGGCCTAGCATTTTTAGTCATCCTCTTCTGGATGAAGCGCAGAAATTTACCCATCTGGTTCGTAGCCATCCCCACCGTCTTCATGCTCATCATCCCCGCCTGGGCGATGCTCTACCAAGTCTTCATAGCCGCCATAGGCTCTAACAAAAGCTGGATCGATCAAGGACAATGGCTACTCGTAGCCATGGGCTTAGCCACCATCCTGTTAGAGATCTGGATGATCTGGGAAGCGATTAAAGGTTGGACAAGAATGAAATTAGAGCAGATTTAGTCTGGCTATTCTTTCGCCATCATGGATGCTGAAGAAGTAATGATTTTTCAAAGTCTATTAAGAGACACGGAGATAGGTTCTAACAGTTACATGTTAGACACGGGAGATTGTAAGATAATTTTCGATGCAGGGATGCACCCAAAGCAGGAAGCTTGGGAGGCGATACCTCAATACAATGAACTCCCACATAACTCCGTGGATGCCATTTTCCTCACCCATAGTCATCTCGACCATGCGGGCACTCTACCCGTGCTGATGCGTGATCAGCCGGAAGCTCCAGTCTATATGACTGCTGCTACTGCCGGTCTCACGGATGCGCTACTGCATAACTCGGTAAACGTGATGCAGAGCAAGCGCACCGAGCTAGGTATTACGGAATACCCGCTCTACGGACATCGTGAGCTCGATAGGCTAGAAATGCGCTGGCGTAAGCGCGACTACGGTGAGCGAATAGACCTCACCATGGACACCTCGGCTAAGCTCTTCGATGCTGGGCACATCCTCGGCTCAGCTGGAGTGATGGTAGAAAAAGACGACCAACGTATTTTCTACACTGGCGATATTAACTTCGAGGACCAAACCCTCATCACAGGTGCAAATTTCCCCGAGGAAGGGATAGACACGCTGATCATCGAAACTACGCGAGGTGCGGCTCCTCGGGATCCAGACTACGAGCGAGAGAAGGAAGAGCAGAGACTTTGTGATGCCATTCTAGAAACCATCAATAATGGCGGATCTGCGCTGATCCCAGTCTTCGCCATGGGTAAGACTCAAGAGGTGCTGACCATGCTGCATAAGTTTAAGCAGAGCGGCAGAATCCCAGAGAAAACGCCAGTATTCATCGGGGGGCTCAGCACTAAAATGACGATTCTCTTTGATGAGTTCGCAGACACCACCCCACGCCAGATGCCTGGGTTTGAGATCTTCCGTGATATGGACGTTCGCGCTGCTTCTAAAAAAGGCTCGCGCAAACCCATCGCTTACCAGCCTGGTGCCATCTACGCGTTATCCAGCGGGATGATGACTGAGAAAACCACCTCAAACGGCTTTGCTCATGGATTTATTTCCAATGCTAAAAACTCTCTTTTATTCGTAGGCTACGCAGCACCAGACTCCCCTGCCGGAGCGATCCGCGCGTCTAAGCAAGGCGATGTGATCAAACTCAGCGAGGACCTAACACCCGTGCCATTTAACTGCGCGATGGATATATTCGACTTCTCGGGACACTCAGAGCGAGATGCCATTCTTGCCTACATGCTGAAGGTGGCTCCTAGGAAAATGTTTCTCGTTCACGGTGACATCGCAGCCAGCGAGTGGTTCAGAGATCAGTTGGCTGAGCAACTCCCTGATTGTGATGTAACTATCCCACAGCCGAGAAAAATCTACGATTTAAAGAAATAATCCTCCTATCGGTCATTTTTGCTGGTAGGTCAGAGTCTCTTTGTTCATTTTGAACTTAAGAAAGTCAGGGAAACTAGATTTCTTATCACTAATAAATGCAACAACAATCATGCAATCATGAATACTCTATCCAAAAAATCATTACTCAAACTCACCCTAGTCGCTGGCATCAGCACCGCATCCACACTGCTCGCTCAAGATAAAATAAAGCCCCCTGTCGATGTCTCGGCTGCCACAGGCACGGACAAGGTAGCGGTCAAAAAAGACATGAGCTATGGACTAGGGTTCCAGAATGGTGAGCAGTTTGCCTCATTCGGATTTATCGCAGATGACATTGATAAAGAAGCCTACGTCAAGGGACTCATCGAAGCACTGATGAAGAAAGAATTTGGCAAAGACCCTGTGGCGTATGACCAGGCGATGAAAGCGTATGATAGAATCGTCTCTGAGCGTGAACGTGCCTTTGCAAAAGTAAATGAGGCTGCTGAAAAAGCCTTCATGGAGAAAAACGGCAAACGCAAAGAAGTCACCACCACAGGTAGCGGGCTACAATATGAAATTCTAACAAAAGGTGATGGTAAGAAATACACCCCGCCTAAAGGAAGCGTCAACGGCATGGATCAAGCCACTGTGTTTCACCTCAAATGCAAAGGCACACTTCTTGATGGAACAGTCTTCATGCAGACGCCAGGTGATGAACCGATGCCGTTTAACTTACAGGTAATTCATGGTCTCGCTGAGGCTCTGAAAATAATGCCTGTTGGCTCAAAATGGAAACTCTACGTTCCCGCATCACTCGGTTTTGGGGATCTGCGTCAGGGACCTAAAATTTCACCTAAATCAATGCTCGTCTATGAGGTAGAACTCACCGACATAAAGACAAGAACGGCACCTCCTCAACAACCAAACCAGCCACTCATACCACGCTAAAAACCGCACTAAAATTCATGAAAATACGGACAGGAATAGGCTACGATGTGCACCAGTTTGCACCGAACAGAAAGTGTATTCTCGGTGGTGTAGAGATACCCTCTGAGCTTGGTTTGTTAGGGCATTCGGATGCGGATGTCCTCTGCCATGCCATCGCAGATGCCATCCTCGGTGCGCTTGGCTTGCCTGACATCGGCTACTACTTCCCTCCAGATGATATGTCTATCGAAGGCATCTGCTCACTAGACATTCTGAAAAAATGCCGTGCCCTAGCAGATGAGCACAATGCAGAAATCCAGAATGTGGACTCGGCTCTGGTAGCCGAAGCTCCCAAAATCATGCCGCATCTAACAGAAATGAAAGCCAACATTTCTCAAGCACTCGGCATCACCCCCGAGCAAGTAGGGGTGAAGGCAACCACAAACGAGACTATGGGATTTGTAGGTAGAAAAGAAGGCATAGCAGCCATGGCGACTACCTGTGTAGTGATCTCATGAGCAACATCAATGACCTCCCCCAGGACGAACGTCCCAGAGAAAAACTCGCCAAGCACGGCGCAGGATCACTAAGCGATGCCGAGCTACTAGCCATCTTCCTCAGAGTAGGAGTGAAAGGTCAAAGCGCGATAGAAATAGGTAAGCGTCTTCTCGAAACATACGGAAGTCTCAGCCAGCTCAGCAGGCTAGAATTAAGCCAACTCGCTCAGGAATATGGGCTAGGTCTGGCGAAAGCAGCACAGCTCTGCGCATCATTTGAAATAGCTTCACGCATCGCCAAAGAATCCGTCATCTCCACTCCCATCAATACCCCGGAGAACATCTACAAAGCAATGGTGCCGCAGCTCAGAATCCAAACTACTGAAAGTCTGCACGTGATGCTGGCTGACAGCAGACTCTGCCATGTGCGCACCATCACAGTTTCCCAAGGCACCGTGAATCAGACTACCTGCCATCCGCGCGATGTCCTGCGACCAGTCATCAACAGTCAGGCATATGGATTCGTCCTCGTGCACAATCACCCATCTGGCGATCCCAATCCTAGCTATGCAGATGATAAGATGACTCGCTCTATTATCAAAGCTGCTGAACTCATGCAGGTGAGGTTTGTCGATCACGTCATCATCGGTCAGTCTATCGATGGAAAAGACCCCTACTATTCTTACCGGGAATCTAGCGAACTATTTTAGAATCACACCATGCAGCATCCTGGACTCTATTCATGGCCGAAGCAGTTTCGCTACCTTGGCATCATCATCGCTCTCATCGCGGCGTTCTTCTGGGTAAAGCAAATTTCATCGCAAGCTGCATTATATGATGATGTTGAAGCATTCCCAGAGACAACCAATAGATTCATTGAAAGAGAAATTCTAATCCTCGACATTGCCCACGATAGTAATGGCTTCCTGCAATGGTATTTAAGCTGGGATGAGCGTGAAGATACATTAAAATTCTATTCCAAGCTCCTAGACAACTTAACTTACCATACTGAGCAAACAGAAGAACTTCGCTACAACATAGAACAACGCCTAGCTGGTAATTGGCCGGAAAATCCAGATTCATCATTTCTTATTTCCGTCATCATCGCTGAATCATTCTTCACAATCTGCTTTTTCAGCGCGTTCTTTTTAGTAATCAGCATTTACAAAAACCGCCATCAACCAATCGCTAATCCCCCACTTCCATGGTTCTCAGTCGGCTGGATTTTGATGACATTCCTTCTTGCTGACTTATTTTCAGATTACCTCTTTAACGAAATTTATCAGATCCTATACGCGCGAGGAATCTATTCTATATTCGCCTACATCCTCATCGATGGCATTCACCGCGCAATGGTTCCACTCCTCATTTGTTGTCTATCATTCACCAAATGGAAACACTTCAGGCAGAAATTTTTCCCAAGCTTTAACGTCCATTGGAAATTACTATTTTTCGCCTCCGGCACCACCTACATCATAAGCTATGGCTTAAGTTACATCCTTCCTCCATCAGATAATTTTGTTGTCGGCGATCCAGTTGACCCAGATCTGGGATACTTAATTTTTATCTTTTTAAGCTCAGTCATCTTCGCACCTATATTTGAGGAAATTACCTTCAGAGGCATCCTATTTCAGGGAACTCGCCATAAGCTGGGCTTCCTACCCGCCGCCATACTCTCCAGCATCCTCTTCGCCAGTATCCACGTTCAGTATGACTGGGTCACTATGATCTACGTCGGCCTAGGAGGCTTCGCCGGATGCTGGGTCACTGCCAAGACAGGCTCTCTTACGACTGGCATCGTCATGCACGCTCTACATAATCTAACCTGCTTCGTATCCTACTACCTTTACTACCAGCAGCCTTTATAAAGTTGGAGAAATTGATTATAGCTCAGGCACTCTGAAAACGTGTGATGGGTCTTTATCGTTAGGGTCTCTTACTTTTGTTCTAGCAGGAATTCCTTCCACATCCACTTCTTTTCCGGTGAAAGGATTGATCACTCTTTTACCTTTCTTCCCAACTGCCCACTTGGCTGTAGGAGGTCCTTGCGGAGCGACATTTGGCTTATCGGCATCCACTCTGTTAG
>CAKZMG010000229.1 GCA_937128235.1 uncultured Verrucomicrobiales bacterium | reverse complement strand
AAAACCCAGATCATTGAGATTGCCGTCTCTACTGGGCTTTAGATATTTAACATGGATAGAATAGCAAAATATTCTGGCCTGAAAAAGCGCTCGCTTGAAATGAGAGACTTTTTAACAGACCTATCAAACGAAATACCTAGCTTACTGGATGATGGTAAGCGCAATATAAGCACCGAAATGGATGAGGCCAAGAGGGTTTCGTCAGAAATTTCAGGATGTGCAAACTTCTTAGTTTTCCATAACTACTACACAATCGAAGAAATTAGACTCTCAAAAGTCATTACCTGTAAAAAACATTTACTATGCCCCTTCTGTGCTGCTCGCCGAGCTTCAAAACAAGTTGAAAAAAATGGTGACCGGATTAAGAAAGTTTTAGAAGAAAATAAAAATTTAATTCCTGTAATGATTACTCTAACTGTAAAAAATGGCGATGATCTAACCGAACGTTTCGAGCATATTAAAAAATCATTCCAGAAACTTCAGCAGAAAAGAAAAGACGCTATCAGGGGAAAAACAGAAACCGAATTTACCAAAGTTAAAGGCTCGATGTTTAGCTATGAATTAACCAACAAAGGTAACGGCTGGCATCCGCATATCCACATGATCGCCTTGCTAGATGATTATATTGATCAATCTAAATTATCTAAAGAATGGGAAGCTATAACCAAAGATTCCAAAATTATTGATATACGGAAAGTCACTAGTAAATCAGGAAAAACCCTAGACATTAGTGATGCTCTGCTAGAAGTATTCAAGTATGCACTGAAATTTAGTGACCTAGATTTAGATTTAACCTGGGAAGCTTACCGAACATTGAAAGGTAAAAGATTATTAGGTGCATTTGGTAATTTATGGGGCTCAACTTTAGAACCTGAAAGTCTCCTTGATGATCTATTAGATGACCTGCCATACCTAGAAATGTTTTATACCTACTCAAAGCATCTAGGGGCGTATGAGTTGAAAACCTCAATCAAAAAAGAAGCTACTCAAAAAGTCGAAGATGAAAAAAAAGTTAATCAGAAAAATAAAATAGTAATAGTTCGGCCTGAAAATCCTTTACCAAAAGACGTTCTAATTCCTAAGCCACAAATTCGTGGCATAAAACCAAAACTCTCAAGATTAGACCAATATCTCCACGACAACCCATTACCTGAATAACCGCCTTTTCTTTTTCCCCGCGTGTAGTGGGGAGGGAGGAGGCACGACGGAAGGGGGGAGCTGAAGGAGAGAGGGCCCGCAACGACGCCAGCGAATCACCATCTGTCGAACCTCCAAAACACTGAAACACTGAAACACTGAAACACTGAAACACTGAAACACTCCAATACCAGCACTTTACAATCCATTCAATATGAAATAGCATCCATTTGTAGCATTAAACAATACAAACTAACATTTGGACGTAAAACATGAAAAACAACTACTTTAGCGAAGTCCTACTGGCCAGAGCATTAGCTTTCAAGCACGCACCTGTAAATGACTCAATTATTGATATCGCAATTGAACAGTCTCAACTACCTCAAATGAAACAGGTCTGCGCCAAGCTATCAGAAGGGCTTTCGGACGAGATAGATAGCGTTTGTGGAGTTTTAGATATATCTAAAAGAAAATTTATTGAAATGGCATTAATGAACGCAATTAGTGAATTTAATCAGGTCGCTGATGAATATGACATCTTTGAGCCACACACACCAAAGGAGGACAGCAAGGATGCTTAATCTAACAGGAATCTTAGTAGGAACCTACATAGCACCCGCCTTTAACGCAAAAGACGCTCAGGAAGGCGAACAGAAGCCACAAAAGCCAAAAGTTCAGATACTTGGTGATGTGGCATTGAAAAACGGGGAAACGAAGAAGGATTTAATCACCGTATCGGTCCCAGATCTTGCGCCATACGAAGGAAAGGACGGGGCAGAAGTTACAATTCCGGTAGGGGCATTTTCACCTCAAAAGGGATCTATCGCATTTTTTGGCATATAGCACGATGCTCAAGGATTCGGCTTTTTCTGAGCATGAGGAGGGACCCGCCTTGCGGGAGGTGCCCTTGGCGCAAGAAATGGCTGTATTCCTTGTGCTTTGTGGGTTTGAGGCAGCACCCAAGCGCGAACAGCGCACTGGGTTCTGCCGAGAAACCACTATTTACTTGATACATGGACATAAAGCGTGGAAAGTTACCGAAACTTTTCGCAGAAAATCACAAATTGGAGGCGTAAAAAAACCCAGATCATTGAGATTGCCGTCTCTACTGGGCTTTAGATATTTAACATGGATAGAATAGCA
>CAKZMG010000228.1 GCA_937128235.1 uncultured Verrucomicrobiales bacterium | reverse complement strand
ACAGAATCATAAAATGACTCACCAGGCTCACTCATCATCACTTGTGAATGGTCGAGTTACGCCTGCTGACCATTTTCATCCATCTGCACAATGCGCAATGGAATACGTGAGACAAGCTCATCATCCACGCTGATGTCGATAGAATAAACGCCATCTTCTGGGAACTTAAGTCCCTGCAGATTGAGAATTAAGTTACGTGTCATGAATGGCACGTTCTCAGGTAGCTCGATAGGCATATCAGCCTCGATCGGCATCTTATCGTCAAGTGAGTTTCCATCAGCATCAATGATATTTACTGAAAATGAGTGGCTGCCAGTATCCTCTGGAGTGATGCAGAGACGCATAGCCAGCACACATGTAGGGTGCACAAGAGGCATTGCCTGACCAGCAAGTGTGTCAAATGTTCCAGTAATTACCATCTTGCCATTGTAGTCTGCTGCGAAGTCACAGAGAGTTGCTATTTGTATATCCATAGTATTATTTTCTAAATTTTTAATGATTATCTGCTCAGCCTTCACAACCAAATCAGTTGAAAATCAGCAATTGAGCAACACAGCTATGCCACAATTTCTGGTGACGTAAAGCCCTCTTTTCAGAAAATAATCACCATCACTCGCAACGTCACTCATTTCCCCCTTAAATTAGCTCAAAATAATCTGGCAATCTCCCTCCATCAACACCACTCTCTCAGCGAAACAACCACGTGATTTAAAATAATGTTCAAACCAAAATGGAAAAAACAAGCCCATCTTCTCTACAAGGGATCGATGAAATTTCTCAACTACAAGCGCGACCTACTAGAGCCTGATCGCGTAGATGAGATAGAATCACGCCGAGCAGACCTCAAGTCCGCCATCAAATCTAACGACAAAGATGCTGCCAAAGAAGCTGGCAAGCTCCTAGAGAAAACCTGCCAACAAGCACTACCCAAATACCGCAGCCCCAATGCCTTCCAAGAAAACATCGAAGTCTTCTTCGTAGCCATAGTCGTAGCCCTAGGTATCCGCGCCTACTTCCTACAGCCATTCCGCATCCCTACTAACTCCATGTACCCTGCGCTTAATGGAATCACTGGCGGTGCACTCGTAGAAAAAGAATGGCCATCACTCCCTGTAAGAATGATCCAGCAGGCTACTCACGGTAGAAATTATTTCAGCCTCACAGCCAAAGAAGAATCCCGTATAGAATCTATCAAAGACGGCACATTCATGCACTTTTTCCCACGAGTCACCGTAAGATTCACCGACGGACAAACAGAATCATTCTCGGGATCAGCCACCGCACTAGAGCAGGCAGGACTGACTAAATTCTACGATAACCTCGTTAAGACCCAAGACCCTAGCATGTGGGCTAAGATCAAGCGCAACTCCATTGACATTCGCTCAGACATTTACTTCAGAGGAACCCACAATACTGGACCTGCCATCTATCCAAAATACACTATCGCTTCAGGAACCAAAGTCCTAGAAGGCTACACCGAGTCTGGAGATCTTATCCTCGTTGATAAAGTCTCCTATCACTTCAGAAGCCCTAAACAGGATGAAGTCTTCGTGTTCGACACCAGAGGCATCAAACACATCGAAGACTCTAACAGAAGAAATAACATTCCCCCCTCTCACTACATCAAGCGTCTCATCGCCACACCAGGTCAGCACGTCAGCATCCAGCCCGTGGAGCACGAAAACCCAGATTACCCATCAGGCGGAATCATCGTCCGAGACGGACAAAACGCGACCGATCCAGGTATAACCAGAGTGCAGTCACTAAAAGATGGATTCAACGGCTACAGACACAAGGCTCCACCATTCTACCCTCCATTCATCACTGATATTCACCTAGACTACAAGCCCTCCACTGGACTCTCAGAATACTGGGCAATGGGTGATAATTCCTACAAATCATCAGACTCACGCGTCTGGGGATCTGTAAAGGAATACAACGTAGTTGGTCCCGCCTTCATCTCACTCTGGCCATTCGGCAGCGGCCACTGGGGAACCATTAAATAAAGCAGAAAAAATACATCAACCTAAACATTTAGCATTGATCATTTAGCATGCAGTCATTTCCACCAAAATGACATATAAGACCTATACCGACCTATACAGATAACCTAATAACCCCAACGGGGCGACACATCACCTTCAACTCAAGCCTTAAAACTTAAAACCTAAACCTTAAAACTATCCGTAATGTCCGAAGCCAAGCAAATCACCAAAAATGCCAAGTCCAACCTGGCATTTGCATTTGCCTGCCTCCCCACGCAGAGACGCACCGACATGGTCCAGCTCTACGCATTCTGTAGAATAGTCGATGACCTCGCAGACTCGCCAGACATCCCCATGGATGAAAAACTCGCCGGCCTGCAAAACTGGGAACAATGCTTCTCAGAATCCCCACCGCAAGACCTTACCCAGACCCAAAAAAACATCCTAGAGATCAGAGAGCGTTACCGGATAGACAACCAACTCTTCCTCGACCTAGTCGCTGGCTGCCACTCAGACCTCCAGCCCTCCAGACGCTTCGCAGACTGGGAGGACCTCAAGAAATACACCTACCAAGTCGCCTCCTGCGTGGGACTCATTTCTATTAAAATTTTTGGCTGCCAGCACCCAGACTCAGAGAAATATGCAGTCAACCTAGGACACGCCCTCCAGCTCACTAACATCCTGCGCGACGTAGGCGAGGACCTCTCAGACAACCTCCGCATCTACATCCCAGAAAACGACATGATCCGCTTCCAATACTCCGAACGCGATCTCGTAGGCAGAGTCCACGATGGCAGATTCATCGCCATGATGCAGTACATCTCCGAGCGTGCAGAATATTACTATCACGAAGCTGAGAAACATTTCCACCAGCAAGACGCCAAAGCCCTCCGCTCCTCAGAAGCCATGCGCAAGATCTACCACGGCATCCTCAAGAAAATGCAAGCAGACAACTTCCAAGTCTTCCACCAACGCTACACCCTCTCCAAACCAAAAAAAGTCTGGCTCCTCCTCACCTCACTCGCCGGCTGGTAAAGAACCGAGAGCTGCAAGCACCAACACGAAACGTAAATTCACCAGTAGAGTAGGGGCTGTTTCCAGCCCCTACTCTACTGCAACCTCGCCCAGATTTATCCCCATGGAAAACTACTCTACCCACGCTATGTATGACATATCTAACTACTTAAAAGTCAAATAATTCAACCAATTCACAAAGAACTCAAGCCTATCCCTGAAAAGGATTTACCTGAATTCTCACGCATCGCTCTCAAGGCGCAACACCGTGCTGCTCGCAAGCTACGCGCTGAGCACAAGCGCCTGGGTATGGCACTGATCGGCTGGAAAGATGGCAAGGTCATTGAGATCCAGCCATAAATTACGTCTGCTACGTCTGCTTATCGTAGAGTCCCTTGTAAATCTCACACGTTTGATAGATTTCATCGTGAGGCCCATCTGCTACTATTTTTCCGCCATCCGCGGTCTTAGCGAACACGAGTATTCTGTCTGCATCACGGATTGTGCTGAATCTATGGGCGATCACGAAAGTAGTTCTCCCCTCGCTCAGTTTCCTAAGCTCTCTCTGTATCTGAGCTTCACTTTCGCTATCGAGCGCACTTGTAGCTTCGTCTAAAATCAAGATCGGGGCGTCCTTAAGGAATGCTCTAGCAATCGCCACACGTTGCTTTTGCCCACCAGAGAGCCCCTCGCCGCGCTCGCCTAGCTCAGTCTCATACCCATCAGGCATACTCATGATAAATTCATGCGCACTGGCATTTCTCGCAGCAGTCTCCACTTCCTCTTGGCTCGCATCTGGCTCTCCTATGAGAATGTTTTCAGCGATCGTTCCTCTGAATAATAGTGGCTGCTGACTCACCAGACCTATATTTCTCCGCAAGTCTGATTTACGCAGTTGATTCACATTGATACCATCCACTTTCACCTCCCCCCTCTGCACCTCAAAGAACCTCGGAATGAGTGAAACAAAAGTCGATTTACCAGCCCCACTCTCTCCCACGAGAGCGATCGTTTCTCCGGCTTTCACATGCACATTGATGTCATTTAAAATGATATCATCTCCGTAACTAAACTCACAGCCCACCAGTTCCACCTCACCTCTGGCGTCTTCCAGCGGTTTGGCATCCGCTGCGTCTAAGATTTCTTCTTTACTGTGCAGAATGTATTCTAATCGATCCAAAGCAGCCTCGCCTTCTTTAATCATGGATCCTAAGTTTCCTAACTTTTTCACCGGATCATAAGCCGCATACAGTGCCACTAGTAGAGGTAAGAATTTCTGAAGCGTTAAGCCCTGCGTGGCTCCGAAATAAATAGCAATTCCCACCCCAATCGCAGACACCATCTCTACTGTGGGACTGACCAAGTAGCGGTATTTCCTCACTCCCATGTTGAAGTTTAGATACATCTCGGTGTCCTCTTGGAGTTTCGCTACCTGATTTTCCTCCATCAGATAAGCTCTCACCACTGCTTGAGATGCTAAATTCTCTGTAACAGTCGCAGACATATCTCCCTGTTTATCCACCATTTTGGAAGCCTTCTTAGTGAGTCTTCTCGCAAAAGCTCGGATCGGGAATACGCAAATAGGGATCGTTAGTAATCCCAGCAACATCGACTGGACACTACTATCGCCCCAGCAGAGATAAATCAGCGTTCCTATCGATCCCAGCAGAGCACCAGGAAGCACCACCATACTAAACACCGCTTTAGATAACACCTGCTGCATCAGAGCCGTATCACCCATCACACGGCTTACCAGGTCTCCGCCCTTCTGTTTCCCGTGAAATCCTAATGACAGATACTGCAAGCGTTTAAAAACATCCACTCTGATTCCCTCCAGCACTTTCAGGCCCACGAAATTAATAAGCAACTTACTAATGTAACCACACACCCCACTCACTACAAACACCACTGGTAACATCAGGCACGCCACCATCAGGAGATGATCGCCCGCTATATATTCTAGCCACGCTGGCACTTCCTCAGTCATGCCTGTCTTCTCATCCGCGAAGATCACAGGGAAAACATGCTTCATCATCAGCGGCAGACCGGCACTAAAGGCAGCGCCTCCAATCAAACCAGCAATGATCCCGATGATCAGCTTGGCTTTAACTGGCTTTAGGTAGTGAAAATATGGTTTAAATCTCTTCATTCTTGCGCCCACTCAGCATCTATCCCCAGACAGATTTCTGCAAGCCTTTTAAACAGTTGAAATATTCGCTTATTTTAGGCGTAGTCCTCTCATAGACTTCTAAGATAAACTTATTTCGCAGTAAAATATTTATTTATCTTCTCGTCATAGATAAATCCAAGTCTCAGCATCGCTAAATTAGAAATCGCAGAAATTTTACACATAGAACCAACATACACAATGGAAACAGTCACAGAAGCAGCCACTATCACACCTGAAACGATCACTACAGAAAACACCAGCTTACCAGCAGATGATGTCGCAGCCATTGATGCGCTCGGTCAGTCATATCAAGCTTTCAAATCAGAAATTGCCAAAGTAATTATTGGTCAGGAAGAAGTGGTAGAGCAGCTCGCCATCTGTCTCTTCGCTCGTGGTCATGCGCTTCTCATGGGGGTTCCAGGACTCGCTAAGACACTCCTCGTTTCCTCAGTAGCTCAGACACTCAAGCTCTCATTCAACCGTATCCAGTTCACCCCAGACCTCATGCCTTCAGACATCACGGGCACGGACATCATTCAGGAAGATGAACATGGGCACCGTGCATTTAAATTTATCAAAGGTCCCATCTTCGCAAACCTACTCCTAGCAGATGAGATCAACCGTGCGCCTGCTAAGACACAGGCAGCTATGCTTGAGGCGATGCAGGAGCGTCACGTCACCGCACTCGGCACCAAGTATGATCTAGACCCACCATTCTTCGTACTCGCTACGCAGAACCCGGTAGAGCAAGAAGGAACATACCCGCTCCCAGAAGCTCAGCTCGACCGCTTCATGTTCCTCATCAACGTGGACTACCCTACAGCGGACGAAGAAAAGCGTATCGCTCGCGAGACCACAGGTGCTGCTAAAAATGCCCTTCAAACTGTCCTCACAGGAGAAGAAGTCATCCGTTACCAAGAACTCGTTCGCCGCGTTCCTGTGCCAGACCACATTTATGACTATGCTGTAGAAATAGTCCGCAAGACCCGCCCAGACCTAGACACCACTCCAGACTGGGTGAAGCAGAACGTAAGCTGGGGAGCTGGTCCACGTGCGGTTCAGTATCTCATCCTCGGTGCGAAATCTCGCGCAGCCCTCCACGGCTCCTACATGGCTCGCATGGAAGACATCGAAGCTGTAGCTGGTCCCGTATTAGGTCACCGCGTGCTCACAAACTTCGCCGCAGAATCACAAGGCATGACATCAACTAAAGTCGTAGATCGTTTAGTCCAAGACATGAGATAATCCATCGTTTAAAGTATAACCTAGAGTTAACTCATACCCATGGATTATTCCTTCATAGACCATCAGGTCATTGCCCGTCTCGGCGCGATCCCTATTGAGGCTCGCCAGCCGATGCTCGGAAATGCTGCTGGACGCCATCGCTCACCACTTCGAGGTTCCTCAGTGGAATTCGCCGAGTACCGAAAATACGTACAAGGTGATGACACCAGACGCCTAGACTGGAAAGCCTACGCGCGCTCAGACAGATACTATATTAAGGAATTTGAAGCAGACACAAACCTCCGTGCCTACATGTTCGTTGACACCAGTGGGTCAATGGAATTTAGCTTCGAGTCTGAGACAAAAATCGAATACGCCCGCAAACTCGCTTCCACCCTAGCCTACCTCACCGTAGATCAGGGAGATGCCGCTGGGCTTTCACTTGTAAACGAGAAGACTCACCTAGAAATGCCTCCTCGCAGGAAAGCATCTCACCTCCAAAACATCTTCAAGAATCTCCACGAGATTCAGCCTAAGGGCGAAACTGGACTCATTCAGGGACTTCATGACATTGCGGAGAAAATCGGCTCACGTGCGATGATCGTAGTCATGTCAGACTTCTTCTGTGATCTAGAAGAGCTCAAAGACGCGCTTCAGCACCTACGCCACAAGAAGCACGACGTCACGCTCTTCCACCTCATGGACCCTCAGGAAATCTCCTTTGAGTTCGAGCGTCCGCACCGTTTCGTAGATATGGAGGACAACACCTCAGTCGTCGCGGAACCTACCATCATAGCAGAAGAATACCGCGAGGCAGTCCAAGAATTCCTCAGCGAGATTAAGACCACAGCCTTTGATGCCAACGTCGCCTATCGTCTCATCACCACAGATGAAAACTACGAGGACGTCCTCTCCGAGTTCCTACTAGACCGCGTACCGAAGGGAGGGAAACAGTAATGACATTTCTAAACAAAGCCATCCTCTGGGGACTCCTCGCAGCAGCCATCCCAGTCATCATTCACCTGCTCAACAGACGCAGACATCGCACCGTAAAATGGGCAGCAATGTCCTTCATTCTCAAAGCAACCAGAGAATCTAGAGGTAAGAAAAAACTCAAGCACTTTCTCATACTCACCGCCAGAACACTCGCCGTAGCAGCGATCATTTTCGCAGTAGCACAGCCACTCGTTGGCGGACTCATGGGCTGGGGCGGATCTAAGCTAGACACCGTCGTCCTCGTCCTAGACCGCTCACTTTCTATGGAAACTGAGACAGGAACAGAAGGACTCTCCAAACGCGAGCAAGCCATCCAGCAAGTCATGCAGACGCTCAACGAAATGGGCAAACCAAACCTCATCCTCGTGGACTCAGCCAGCGGCACCCTCACCGAGGTCAACCCCATTGAGACACTCAGCCAGCTTTCTCTGACAGCTGCCACAGACACCAGATCAAACATCCCAGACCTCATCGAAAAGGCATCAAACTACATCCAGACAAACGAAACTGGTCAAACCGAAGTTTGGGTCGCCTCAGACCTACAGAGCAATGACTGGCAGCCAGAATCATCCCGCTGGGACAGCATCCGAACTGGGCTAGACAACATTCCCCAGAAACCAAAACTACGCATCCTCGCTCTAACAGAATCTCAGAAGGACAACGCATCAGTCAAAATCAAGACCATCAAACGCCGCGACAACCTCCTCATTCTAGATTTCGAAATCACTCGCACCGATGACACCAGAGAAGCACTCATTGACGTTGCCTTTCACCTCAATGGCAAAAACACGATCAACAAAGAATACTCCATCAGCGGGCAATCGATCACACTCCAAGAAGAGATACAACTTCCACGAAATATCATCAATGGTCACGGCTACCTCACCCTCTCACCAGATGGAAACAACCGCGACAACACCGCTTTCTTCGCCTACGGAGAAGCCACGCCCGCACACACCATCATCGTTTCAGAGGGAGGCACAGCCACACAGTATCTAGAAAAAGCTTCTGCCCTACCTGGATTTGAGCACCAGAGCTCAGAGACCATTTCACCGCACCAGATCAGCGCATCTATCCTTTCTAAAGCCTCACTAGTTATCTGGAAAGCTGAACTCCCTGACTCAGAGAAATCTAAGATCCTCTCCAACTTCATAGAAGATGGCGGATCAGCAGCGTTCTTCCCGTCAGAAGACGAATCAGAGAACCAATTCCTAGGAATAAGCTGGGGAGAAATCCAGACCGCACCCCGAGGTCAATACTTCATCATCTCAGACTGGAACCAGAATGACGGTCCACAGAGAAACTACAGCAACGGAGAAACTGTGCCGATGGAAACACTCCGCACCATCAAGCGCAGAGCCATCCGTGGTGACATCTCATCACTCGCTGACTGGGATGACAGCTCCACCATGCTCGGACGCGTCATCCATGGAAAAGGCAGAGTCATCTTCCTAGGCACTCTCCCGGAGCTTCGCTGGTCAGATCTAGAAATAGGCACCATTTCCGTCCCTATCATCCAGAACTTACTGAACTCAGGGAATAAGAGATTTGGCTCAGCATTCTTCTCAGAAACTGGACGCCATACGCCACTCGCTAAACAAGAATCTGAGATGATAGTCGTCACAGACAACTCCAAAGTCAACGCAGCCTTTGATAACTCAGACATCAAAAGCACCCCGCTCTATCTCGCAGGAGTGAAGCGCATCAAGGAACGCGTAGTCGCCACTAACCGTCCCGCAGAGGAAGACAGCTGGGGACAGATCGATGCACCAGAACTTGATGAAATCCTCAAAGGAACCAACTTCAGCCTCTTTGAGAACACCGGCAGTGAAGACACCTCACTCACTCAGCAGATCTGGCAAGCATTTCTCGTAGCTGCACTCGCATTTCTCATCATAGAAGCCATCCTCTGTCTCAACAAAAAAACGGTAAAACTTCCAGCTAAGAAAACCTAACACCAACAACCCAAGCAAGACAGCAGCGTGGGCTACCAAAAAGGGAGCCCGCATCAACCCAAGCACACAACCCAAGAAAATCAGCGGTTAAAATATCCATCAATCAGGGCTTCATCACCCAAGCAACCTAAAACATAAAACCTTACCACCTAAAATTTTCTAACATCCATCAATGAACTTCAGCATCTCTAACCTCACCTTTTCACCCAGCACAGCACTATTCTACATCGGAATAGTTGCCCTTATCATCGTTGGTGCTCTGTGTTTCATTGCATGGAAAAGAGCCACTCGTCCACTCCGCACGGGATTGTTAGAAGGACTGCGTTTCCTCATCGCACTCATCATCGTGCTCATGCTCTGGAAGCCTGAGTGGCGCACTATCACCTACCCAGAAGATAAGCCAGAAATCGCTATTCTCTGGGATGGCTCAGAGTCCATGACCACTGAAGACACCGTCCTACCCAAGTGGATGATGGATGACAACTCAAGAGTAACCACTCGCAAAGAGTTCATCCAGAAAGCGCTCGGTGCAGACTTCTGGAAGAAACTAGAAGACAACGGAAAAGTTCACGTATTCACTGAGGAGTTCTCCGCTCTACCAGAAGGCATTTCCATAGAAGAAAAGACCAAGCGAGGATCAGACCTCAACACACCACTTAACAATTTGTTAGAAGAGCATGATAACCTAAAGGCTGTGATTTTACTCTCAGATGGCGATCACAACCTCAATCGAAAAGACGGCAGCCTAAACTCCCCCACCAGTGCAGCCCAGCAGCTGCTCATCAGCAAGACCCCACTCTACACCGTCCCTGTAGGAGCAGAGAAAAGTCTACCAGATTTAGAGCTTATTAATTCATCCGCGCCAGACTTCGGCATCGTTGGCGAATACGTCCAGATCCCATTTTCCATCAAGTCCTCGATGGAAAAAGACATCCGCACCACCGTCACCATCAAGGATGACAAAGGCACCGCACCCAAGACCAAGCAAGTCACCATTCCTGCCAACAAAACCTACCGAGGCTCCATGCTCTGGCAGCTAAAAGAAGAAGGCTCAACCAAACTCAAACTCTCATTCCCAGTCAACCCCGGTGAACTCATCGCATCCAATAACAGCCAAGAATTCATCATCGGAGCGAAAAAAGAATCTATCAAAGTGCTCGTCATCGAGACCCGCCCTCGCTGGGAATACCGCTTCATCAGAAACGCGCTCTCACGTGACCCTGGCGTTGATGTTGACTGCCTACTATTACACCCAAATCACGGTAAAGGTGATGGACCAGACTACATCCAAAGCTTCCCTGATAAGCTAGAAGAACTTCAGAAATACGACGTCGTCTTCTTAGGAGATGTCGGAATAGGAAAAGACCAGCTCACCAAAGAACAAGCCAACCTACTCGCAGGACTAGTAAAGGAACAAGCCAGCGGAATCGTATTCATTCCAGGACCACTCGGAAATCAGCTCACCCTCAAGGACACAGACTTAGAACCTATCATCCCCATCATTTTCGATGAAACCAAACCAAAAGGACTAAGCGATGAAGTCCCCTCACCGCTCAACCTCACCACCCCCGGCAAGACCTCACTCCTCACACTTCTAGGAAACAACGAAGCTGAAAACCCTAAGATCTGGAGAAACCTACCAGGCTTCTACTGGTGCGCAGCAGTAAAGAAAACCAAAGCAGGAGCATCAGTCCTCGCCACTCACGCCAACCGCAAAAACAGCTATGGTTCTATTCCCATGCTCGTTACCAAACAAGCAGGAAGCGGAAAAGCACTCTTCCTAGGACACGACTCCGCCTGGCGCTGGAGACGAGGCGTAGAAGACCTCTACCACTTCAGATTCTGGAAAAACGTAGCCCGCTGGATGTCCTACCAGCGCAACATGGCAGCCGGCGAGAGACTCCGCCTCTACCGCACCCCAGACAGACCCAAGCCAGGCGACCTCGTCAGCCTCAGCGTAAACGCATTTGATGCCAACGGTGTCCCGCTTCGCGATGGAAATGTGCAAGTAGAAATAGAAGCACCAGATGGCAATAAGAAAACCATCATCCTAGACCGCAGCGAAGGAAACTGGGGTGCATTCACTGGCGGATTTGATATTAATCAAGTAGGAGAATGGAAAGTCACAGCCGGCATCGAAGGCGACAAAACCGCCCAGACCGTCTCAACCTCCATTATTGCTCAAGGACAACAAATTGAAAAAATAGGTAAGCCCGTAAACACCGAACTCCTCCAAGAAATGTCCCGCATCTCCAAAGGTCAGCTCATCACCCCAGACAAGCTAAATGAGATCACGAATCTCATCGACACCCTACCCGCTAAGTCTCCCCTAGAATCAAGAAACCCACTCTGGAATCACATCATTCTCCTAATAACACTCATCACTCTACTAGCTCTCTTCTGGACAGGACGTAAGCTTAATGG
>CAKZMG010000227.1 GCA_937128235.1 uncultured Verrucomicrobiales bacterium | reverse complement strand
AGCTCCATGAGCGACTGCTCCGTAGCGGGATCAAGCCCCGATGATGGCTCATCTAGAAACAGGATGGACGGCTTAGAAAGCAGCTCGATGCCGATACTCACACGCTTGCGCTGCCCACCTGAAAGCGTGCTGATGATTTTTTTCCGGTGCTCTGTGAGACCAAGAGTTTCTAGGGTCCGATCTATCAGTGTTTTGAGTTCCTTGCTTTCCAGTTTTAGTCTTAATTTCCCGCTATACCAGAACGCCGCATAGACTGAGAGTTCTTGGTGAACGATGTCATCCTGTGGCACGTAACCAATCGTTCCCGGATACTTCTGAGCTAGGACTAAATTAGAAACACCACCGATGGTCACAGTTCCCTCAGAGGCGGGTCTCATCCCGCAGAGAGCATCTAGGAAAGTAGATTTACCCTGACCAGAACCACCAAGAATACCGATAAATTCTCCTTGCTGAATTTGGCAGCTAACGTCATTGAGAATTTTTTTCGGATCACCAGTGAGGCGGTCTTTGACGGTGACAGAAATATTTTCAACATTGATCGATCCCTCATCTAAGTGATCGATACGCACTAAAGATTTCCCAGTAAACTCGAATAAATAATCCGCAACGGCAAAGCGATCTCCAAACACCAAGCGGTCTTTATTGATGATCAGTTTTCCATTTAGCTCGGTGCCTATTTTACCAAGATCTTCTATATACCACTGGTCTTTATCTTTGCTGAGTTTGGCGTGGTTACTTGATATCAGAAAGTTATCTTGATCTAAGCAAAGCTTCGACTGCCCTTGGTCTTTCTCAGGATTACTCCGCCCGATAATCAGCTCGCTCACTCCCGCGAGATCTAGCTTATTCGCTTCCGCACCATTCCAGAGCGGTGCATTAGAAATTCTCTCGAATAGAATCTGAACCTCATTATTTACATTCAGCAGGTCATTGTTAGAGAGCCGAGTAGGCTGGGCATTGAGTGATTCACCATTTTTAAAAACGATCGCTTGTGAGCTAAGCTTAGTAGCCATCCAGGTGCAGAGTCTGCGGTTCCAAGCTAGCTCTATGATAGCTGCCTCTGCTGCCGATTCATTCTGACTGAGCGCATATTTCCCATCGCGCTTGAGAAGATAACTAGAGCCCTTGCCTAGTTCTATCGGTTTGGAGCTCTTACTCTCGGAGCGTTGTAGTTTAATGGTTCCTACCATATTTATGAAATCTTCTTAATGCATCTGGAGGGTAACGGGGTGACCTTACTTCACCTTTGACCAGTCAATCACATGCTCGCCTGGACGCGCTCGGATGGTTGGTTTGGGTTTGGGTTTTTGAGGTCTTGCCGGTTTCTCAGTGTTTGGCTGAGGCCTCGCTGAGTTCCCAGTGTTGTTATTTGCTACCTTTGGATTATTTTCCTGACTCTCTTTTTTACCAGTATTAGAAAGCACCCACTCGCCATTGAGGTTTCCCTTTGCATCCCAGTAGAGTGTGTTGGCAGCGTTCTTGGAAGTAGAATATATATTCATGATCACGGTGGCATTGAATGGAAAATCCGTATCAATTTGCACTTTGCCAAGCGTGTAATTTCTCACCTTGATATCCTTCTTCTGTGTCTCAATTGTTTTCTGTAGTTTATCTACTTCATTCATCAGCCCGAGGCGCACTTTATTAGAATCCACTTGAAGCCCTGTGGATGCAGTAGCCTCTGGAACCTCTGGCTTCGCAGCTAGCTCTGCGCGGACTCCTTCGAGTTCAGCGCGCAGTTCCTTGAGCTGAGATTCTTTTTCCTTTAGCTGACTTTTAGCGGCATCTCTCTCTGCCTCAAATTTTATCGCTTCTCTTTCATAGCTTACATCTGAGGTCTCCTTGCATGAGGAAAACATCGCACAACAAAGTAATGCATAGGTTAATTTGAGTTTCATATCATT
Source organism: uncultured Verrucomicrobiales bacterium (assembly GCA_937128235.1). Taxonomy (GTDB): domain Bacteria; phylum Verrucomicrobiota; class Verrucomicrobiia; order Verrucomicrobiales; family Akkermansiaceae; genus Rubritalea. The sequence continues at coordinate 31,532 of CAKZMG010000227.1, read as the reverse complement.
ATTGTCTTACTGGTTTGATGCTGAGCGGATGACCATAGACATTTGTGTATGCCATTACGGTGTCTCCGCGTCTTAGTGGAGGTAAGTTTTTACTCATCAGAGTGTGGGTTCTATTGTTTATCTTTATCGTCACTTCTTGAGCACTCGTTTCTCTGATCTTAGATTCTGCCGCTCTGCCAGTGAAGCTACCAATCATGCTACCCAGCATGGAACCAACAATCCTCCCTGTGCCAGATCCTAAATTTTTATACCCTATTGCTGAGGCTCCGAGACCTCCCGCCATGGCACCAACTCCAGAATTCTTAGTCACTCGAATTGGATAACTGCTCACCACAGTAGCCATTTGCATACTAGATGCTTGAGTCCGATGTGGAGCACTGGTCACACTACTCTGCTGCGCACAGCTGCTGACTAATAGCGTGATCATTAATGCTGCTCCAGTGTGCTTAAGTTTACTATAAATTATGTTTTTCATTCTACTATATTGACTCTATTTGTTTAAATATCAATGAATTTCTATTCTAAAGGCACTCCCAGCTGTTTGAGTGCTTCATCAGCTGGCTTATATTTTTGTTTCCTCGCCTTTTTATAATATTCGATAGATTTCTCTCCATCACGTTTTACAGTGCCCATGCCACCACCGTAAATCACACCTAGGTTGTAAGAGCTTTGCCCGTGTCCTAGATCAGACCCTTTTGTGAATCTATCGAGTGCTTTCTCCAGATCAAGCATACCGTAATCTGAAGTTGCAAAAATTAGCCCCAGAGAGAAGTAGGCTTCGGGCACTCCCCTCTCAGCTGCTTTCTCATACAGTTCAACAGCTTTTTGATAGTTTTTCTCTACACCTGCACCAGTCAAATAACAGAACCCGAGGTTCTTAATTGATGACGGGTTATTCTCGGCAGCACCTTGTTTAAATAAATTTGCCGCTTTATCTTTATCTTTCGCTACTCCCTTACCATTCAGATACATGAATGCTAGGTCGTTCTTGGCTAAAACATCTCCTCTCTCTGCGGCGACAGTGAACCAAAACACAGATGACTTTAGATCTACATCCACACCTTTCCCATTGAGCAATGCTCGCCCTAGCCTGTGTTGGCTATCAATGACACCCGCCTCAGCGGAAGAAATAAGTTCTCTCATCTCTGCTGAGTAATTCTGAGTTTTAGAGGTGAAGACGACTGCGACAGAATCACTATTGATGCTCATCATGTGCTTGCCGTTTTCTGTAATTATTTCTAAATCACCTTTCAATTTTGGTAACTGAATCTCTACCATTCCATTGCCAATATTGGATGTGGGAAGTTCTTCATTAGCAAATCCATTTGTAAGCAATTCTTTGATTTTTGGTTGATTGATCGCGTCTAAATTTGGTTTAAATCTCAATTTATCATGAGGAGGCAGTCCATAGATTTTAACTACTTTCTTGGATAACTGGATGTCCCACACATAGCTCTCCGTTTCGGCATCAATCGACTTCGTGACCTTCTCACAACCAGGGAAAACAAGTTTTGTCTTGATGGGGAATGCAGTATCCATCGGTAAAATCAGCATTACTTGATCACCAATAATTTCTTTTTTATGCTTAACTCCATCATCACCCACGAGGTAAAGAAATTCTTTTATCAGCTCAGCAGTGTCAGCAGTTTCCTGCCCAGCAAATTTCACCACTGACTTAAATTTCACAATCCTGCTTGGAACGATGTCTAGTTGGCTAGTGTATTCATGATTCCCATCTGATCCTGTTAGATCAGTTTTACTGAGTTTAATAGGAGCTATCCTGTGCGTGTTAGATTTCAGTTTGATCAATAACGGTGCATCAGACCATCCCTCAAAAACATCGGGTTCCAGATTCACAGAAAATTTTCCACCACTCCCAGGATTGAGCGTGCCTAGTTCCTTTCCTTCTTCTGAGTATATCGCAAATGAATCTGAATCACTTACTTCCAAGCCTTTTAGATCGGTAAAAGTAAACGTGATTTTTTCACTACCAGGAACCGCAGACTCGGGCGGAGTTTCAGGAGAAGCATCAGACTGTTCCTTGGTTTCATCCGTATTAGTATCAGCAGTAGTGCCCGCAGTAGTATCTTCTGGTTTATCTTTTCCGCCGTCTAACAGATATTTAGAACCAAAGTAACCACCAGCTCCTAATACACCAAACAAAAGTAGCAAAGGAACTAACACGGATTTCTGTTTACTGTCATTCTTCTCTTCTTTTTTTTGTACGGGCTTTTTAACTGCTGGCGAAGGTGTTGCTGGTGCTGATTTCTTGTGAGATTTCTGAGTAATCTTCTTTGTCACAGGGAGAGCTTCAGGCTCATCAAAAGTTTCAATCTCAAAATCAACTTCCTCGATAATTTCGTTAGGATCTGAAATAGCATTTGCCCCCACAGTAGATGGGCTTGCAGCAGGCGTGGGTGCAGGTGCCGGTGCTGGCGCATGCTTTACTGTTTTTGGAACTTCAAATTGACCACTCGCTCCAGACATCGACTTATGCGCATCGATGAGGAAGCTTTTCCGCTGACCTTTCATCTCCTGCGTGCTAAAGATAGACGCTGATGGATCTGTGGAAGTGTTCTCCATTTCACTCAAAGTCGCTAAGAACTCTGAGGCAGAAGCTGGCATTATTTCTGCCGCTATGACTTTACTAATATAGTCATTTGACTCTTCCGCTAGATTCGATGTAGAGACATGGGCTGAAGGCGTGAGATAGGCGCTCTGCTTCACTTTCATCCCAGAAACTGCACTGTAGATAAATCCTGCAAAACTTGAGATCGTGGACGTTGCCAAGTCTTCATTACTGAGCGTCATCGACACATCATCCACGGACTGCGCATCAACAAACTTAGGGATACCGAACACTTCAATTGTATCAATGATGTCACTTCCAGCTGCTGCACCCTTGTTGAAATGACTTGCCCATTGTTCTTTGGAGAGATGTAATGGCTGGTCTGCGAAGGCTAGCTTTATCTCATTATGCGATAGCTGTAATCCTGGCATCCCGATGCTCGCACTCTCATCGATAGCATTCGCAATACTGTGAAAAAGATGGCTATACTTTGAGAACCTAAGTTCCCCTACTTGCTTAATGAGCAGACTCACATCAGCCAGTGGATAGGGGGTGGATAAGAAGCAGACTGCTTCATCATACTCACCTCGATGCACGAATGGGGAAAGAATCTGCACATCGCTAGCGAGAAGTTTATCTGCATTTGAAATGACTTCCGAAAAAGCGGCATCTTGTGGATCTGGAAAAAAGATAGAACTCTTGATATCTGCGTCTTGTTTACTCACGCAGTTATAGAGTGTGCCGTGAACATCTTGGTGGACAATTTCAAGTATCTCCCAGATCTCTGACCAATCTACATTCACCTCTTCGACCTGCTCTTTGAGGCTATTCACATCGAAGCCTTCTGGAATAATACTAGCATACACACCTGCATTTTTATCTTCTTGTGGTGTCTCTTCAGAAGCTGGAACCTTCAATTCAGGGTCTTCTAAATCTGCTAAAACTTCCCGTGCAGAAGCATATCGCTCGGACTGATCTTTGCGCAGCAGTTTAGATAAAATCGCTACTGCCTCCGGCTCCAGACCAGCTGGGAACTCGTCATCGTATCGGTCAGATTTCAGTCTATGGTGAACGAGCTGAGCCGTAGAGGTATGCTCAAATGGCGAGCCGCCTTCCAGCAGATACCACAAGGTCACTCCCACTGAAAACAGATCACTTCTCTCATCCAGCTCTTCTTCCTTTAGCTGCTCCGGAGAGGCGGTAAGCGGGCTTCCTAAAAATCCACCTTCATTTGTAAGTAGGACATTGGTTTTATGATTTGAGCTCTGCTCTAGTACTTTTACTAAGCCGAAGTCGATCAACTTAAGATTCATCGTCCCATCATTTTCTGAAAGCATGATGTTAGACGGCTTGATGTCTCGGTGGAGCAAGCCCTTACCATGCGCTTCTGTAAGTGCAGAAAATATCTGCTTAGCCATCCTCTTCACGGCTGACCAGGGCTGTGGTCCATTGGCTTTAGCGAAGGCTTCTAAATCATGCCCAGCACAATAGGTCATGGCATAATAGAAGATGCCATCAGACTCCCCGAAATCATAGATTTGAGCAATATTCAGATGTTCTAGTAAGGATGCAGCCTGTGCCTCCTGGAGAAATCTTTGCTTAGAATTTGATCTACGAATTAAGCTCTCATTGATGACTTTGAGAGCACAAAATCTGGGAAGATGCTTATGCTCTGCTTTATAGGTGGTTCCGAAGGCTCCTTTGCCTAGTTCCCAATTCTGTCCATCACCGTTTTTAAGTACCCGGTAATTCCCTAGTTCAATGTCTTTTTCGTTAGCCGCCATTTGTTACAACATGATTTAACTAGAATATGGATGGTTTTCCAGTTTTTATAAACCCAAAAAGCAAAATCCAGAATTTTAAAGGTAAAATCCTGGATTAAACTTTGAAAAATCAGGGACTCACACTGCGAGTCCCTGATGATGCCGAAACAAGTTTACTGAGTATAATAAGCATTAGGCACGACCATAGTCTGCCCTTTCTTTACCCCTATCACCTTGTTTTTCTCTGTCTTCGTATCTTGAACATAGACTGTAGTCTTTGTCTTATATACGGTTGTTGGCTCTGTGGCACATGATGCCATAATGACACTCGCGCAGCCAAGTAAGGTTAATTTTAGCTTCATCGTTTGAGTAAGTTTAGTGAGAAATTGCTCTAAAGTCTTCAGCTCTATCAACTGGCTTAGGCTTCACATACACCTTTCTTGGTTTCGGCTTTGGCTTTGGCTTCGCTTTAGGTGGAACTTTCACAATGCTAATATCCTGCACGTGGACGGGTGCCGGTGTGCATGACGAGAAGATAGCTGCGGTAGCTACTAGTAAAGTTACTGTTAATGTCTTTTTCATAATTTATTTGGTTAATGATTCGTTAATAATTGGTTCTAATTTTTGTTATTTTGATTACTGACCATTATCTTGTGCTGGAGCAGCTCCTGCACCTGCATTAGGATCTACTGGATCTAGTCTTTCACCGCCGCCTCTACGACCTACGATAACAGACCATGCACCGAGACCATTAGCTCTGGCAACATGAAGAATCACTCTAACAGTTCCTGTGTAAGATGCTCTAAACTTCACACCTGCGCGTGAGCTAGATCTACGATCTTTTAGGATAAGAGCGTTTGTCTCATCATAGATGTAAATATCGAGATCTTTGATGTATTCATCACGCCCCGCTAGGAACACGTAATCGATCCCCTTGGTAATAGGAACGAGAAAAGAAATCTTAGCACCTGTTCCATCGACGCCGTCAATGGAAGGGACCATCTTGTAATCTCTGTCCTTGTAGTAAACTCCCATGCTGTATGCATCATCAGTTGACTTAACCGGATCTTGCGCATTCGCTGTACTGCTGAATACAAATGTGCAAGCCATCATTGTTGTTAGTATCTTTTTTATCATAATTACTTATTTGGTTGTTATGTGGGCGGTATTTCTTGGGTTGGTTTCTATTTTTTATTGAAATAGTCTATCGCTTATTCGCAATCGCTAGCTTCCTAAATGCGGATGTAGCTTCATGGATTTGAGTAACATTTTCTTTAGTGACACTTCCGTGGAGTGGCACATTCACCATTGGATAAATTTTCTTTAATGTTCCTAACATGCTTTTTATCACAATGTCCTTCTGAGTGGTCGCGTCCAGTGCTTCTATTTCTTTGATCATTTGCTTCACGAGCATTGGCTCCCTTAGGAGAGCTGCTGTGTCTGCACTGTATTCTTTCTGGATCACACTAGTCATCATGTGTGCGCCTTCCAGCCATCCTGATGCAATGAGAATAACTCGTCTGTTTTTAAGTTCTTTTTTAGCCAGTGTTCCTAGCACATCTTTCTGCAGAAATCCAAGCTCCAGAAAAACTCGGTTCCAGTCTTTCTTGTTCGCGTAGGTTTTTACTTTATTTGCACGTTTGAATGTCCCTGCTGATGCTCCTATTTTTTTTGCTAATAGCTCAATATCTGCTGCAGATTTATTAAGCAGCTCAACGTCTCTCGCCATGATAGACAGCACGCCATCACTCATTCTCATGCCTATCATTACAGGCACCATCACGTTCTCATCCTTGTAATTATTTCTATCCATGTAGTTGAAATAATTACGACCTACTGATTTCCAGTCCACCTTACCTTTCCCGAGGACTTGGTTCACGGCGATCATTTTATCAATCACTGTCGGTGTGACCATACCTGCATCTCGCACATCCTCGTGAGGATTAAACTTTGGTTTCTGTGCGTTAAGTGAGTTGCTTAGGCAAAGTAATGAGAATGCCAGAACAGGTAGTTGGAATAATTTATTTTTCATAGAGTTCATTTTATAGAGTAGGTTAGTATTTACCTTTGTAAGGTTAGCACTCCTTTCAGCTGACAGCAATGATTTACTATTCGTGAATCTATCGCTATCAGTAAATTTCAGCCTAACCTACTCCATTGTTTAGATCTATCTTTGTAGTTTACGCCCTTTTTCTACTTCTAGATTAAGTTCGTTTTGAAGCCTTACGCCTTCTGCGTTTCTCTCGTTCATTGTCTCATGATATGCACACGAATTAATGGCAAAGATGCTGCCTACGAGACTTAGTAATGTGATTAGTTTCTTCATTTTTTCAGTATGTTGTTAGATTGTTTATGTTAAAAACTAGTTAGAAGCTAGTGACTCGTAACCTACTAAAGTTTGTCTCTGCTTGGCTAGTGTCGCTCGGTGATTTTGTGCAATGCGGATTTCTCTCGCTAACATTGCTTTATCTGAACCATGAAGTTTAGCAGCGGTAACTTGTCTAGACTTAATGAGGCTATCAGTCTGCTTAATAGCACTATCAACAGACTTTCTCTCCGACCTAGCTAGTCGCCCTCTCTCCGCTCTGCTCTTAGATCTCAATTCAGCGATCCTTCTATCTACTCTACGGTTGTATGCTGCTAACTTTCTGTTATTCTCTTTAGCCGCTGCGATCATGCCACGAAGATTTTGGTTAGAGAGTCTCTTCCTCTTAGCATTGTTAGCCTGGTTCTTACCTACCTGGTCACCAAGCGCACCACCTAGAAGTGCTCCGAGACCTGCTCCAGCTAGTCTATTATGACCAGTTTTTTTCGCTATGAGATAGCCTAAGCCAGCACCCACTGCGGTTCCTACTCCGCGTGCTTGTCCTAAAATTCGTCTTTCCTTGGAATCAAAGCCAATATTCCCTACTGCAGACCGCGTGCCTACTCCACCGATCGACTCAGCTGTGGCTCCACAATTTGTTAGACCCAGAGGCATTGCTGATGCTATCAGACACGCCACTAACACTCTCATTTTTTGAATTCTCATTTTGATCATAATATTTTTTGCGATTAGAGATTAGCATATACAATAAATATCATCATCTACGCAACACATTATTTAATCATAATTTATATTATGCAATGAACTCTTCTATTTTAAGCTATTCCAGAGAATAAAACCTCTACAAAAAAATACTCATTACTTAAGAAACCTTAACTTATAAGTAGAAATAGTTAACATAAAAACACTCATAACAGATCATATCATTACTCATTCGTAGCATTTTTACATTCAAACAACCGCCCATTTCATGTAAAGAAGACACATGCGGAAATTCCACCAGCTTTGCCTCTTTGCCAATATAAGTCTAATCGCCTCATCAGCCCACGCTGCAGTGACTGCTGTCTCTGGTTTAGACTCTGTGGAGAAAGCCAAGCAGCACACAAATCCCCTCAAAATCTGGACATTGCTTCAGGAACATGGCTGGAAAAGCACCGTGCATTTTGGAGCCAGCATCTCACAAGGAAATAGCGAAAATTCACTGATTACAGCAGGCTTTACTTTAGATAAAAAACGTGGTCAAAACGAATACTTCGCAAGGCTCTCCTATGCATATGGAAAGGACAGCGGAAATCTCAGCAAAGATGAAATTCTCGCCAGCGCATCATGGAAAAGAGTCAACAGCAGTGACTACTATACCGGCATCAGAATGGACTACCGCAAGGATGAACTCGCGGACATCTCCCACAGGATGGGAGCCACTCTACTCGAAGGCATGTTTCTTATCAAAGAGGAAAACATATGGCTCGCTCCCGAAGTAGGCATTGGATTTTCAAGCCAGAAAATAAGCAATGATCGCTCTGAAAGTATGAATTTCTACGCAGGCGTACATTCAGAATTTAAATTAAACGAGAAGACCCGCCTGTATGAAAATTTCTCTATTTTCTCTCCTGTAGATCAAATGGAAAATTTTTGGATTTACGGAGAGGTGGGCATTGAAACTATCCTCTCAGATAGGATCTCGCTCAAGCTCTTCATCCAAGATCAATATGAATCCTCACCTGCTGCTGGAAGAAAACACAATGATCTGAGATTCATCACTTCGATCGAATACCGTTTTTAGGCTCACTTTCTACATAAAAATGTGACTAATTTTCACCGCTATCCGTCTAAATGGCTAGTGATGATTAGGAGACATTTTTTATCGTAAATTATCTCCTTTCATCATTGACGATACGGATTGTGAGGTTATGATTCGGACAACTCTAAACGAACACCAGCTTAGCAAAGCAGTGAGCACTAAAAATCAAATTCTGGTCGGAAAATTCGACGGTTTCTCGTGGATCCGATGTGTGGGCAAAGGCTCATTTGCAAACAGCCCCCAGATGAAGCACTGGGCTGAGGCTCAAGTCACAGCTGGAAGACACCGAGTGGTGGTGGATTTGGAACTATGCACAGGAATGGACTCCACTTTTATGGGAACAATGGCAGGCATCGCGATGCGGCTAGCTAAGCTACCTGATGGCGTCCTTCAGGTCACTGGTGCTAGTGACAAAAATAGAAACTCACTAGAAGATCTCGGGCTCAGCATGCTACTAGAAATTGAGCCAATAGACGCAGACTGGCAGGCTAACATTTCAGACATACGTGAGTCATTACAAGAGTGCTCAGAGAATGATGCGGTGGACCGGACTCAGCATGTGTTCGATGCTCACAAGCTACTCTGTGAAGCGGACGAGAGTAATGACGAGAAATTTTCCACGGTTCTAGACGTGCTCGAAGCCGAGCTAGAAAACAGAATCCAACAAGGCAAGCAGGGTTCATAGCCAAGCTTTTGACACAATTCAGGACTAGAGCGATAGAAAATGAAACTGTTTAAATGACTATCGCCTATCATTCCATCCTGCTGTATTCAGTACCTTCTCTGACGAGTTTCCTCATTAGCTTCTTTGGAGTTTTTGTGATCCTGTATCTCTACTGGCTATGGCGTCAGACTCGCCAGACACTTCAAAAGACTAAGAATGAGAAAGAGCTGTTAGAGGGAGAAGAAAATCGGATGTTCGCTTTCCTGCACACCCTAGGGCTGGCGATCGAAGAAGACCATTCGGAGGGAAAACTTCACCGCGAAATAGTGGATGGTCTCGTCACCGTTGTTGATGCGGTTGGAGGTGCTATTTATCTACTGGATAAGCGCAAACGGTATCTCATTCCCGCTCATTTGAGTGAGCAGTGTCCGCAGTTAATTGGACTACCAGTGGAAGTGAGAGAGAAGGCTAAATTAAATCCGCAAGCTATTAAGAGCGCGATTCGTCTAAGCAAGATCCCTGCCGATGAAGGCATGTTAGGCAGCGTGCTCAGTAGTGGAGTGGCTCAGCATGTGCCAGATGTGAAGAACCATGAAGCCTTCCGAGATGCCTTCGTCCATTTCGATGAAGAAATCTCCGCCCTCATCGCACCCATGAGTTATGGTGGTAGTGACATTGGTTTAATTATTATTACTAGAAATCATACGAGCAGAAAATTTTCTGAAAGTGAATTTAAACTCTTCCAGTCAGCGAGCGAACAGTCTGCCTTCGCGCTGGGGAATGCTAAAATCCATCACGAAGCAAACGAGAAACGAAAATTTGAAAGCGAGCTGAGGATAGCCCGAGACGTGCAGAGCATCCTGCTTCCGAGCACAGACCCAGACATCCCAGGCTACCGCATTTTAGGGACGAACTCCCCCGCCCGCATCATCAGTGGGGACTACTTCGACTACATCCCACTTGAGCATGGTAAGACTGCCGTTATCATAGCAGATGTTACTGGAAAAGGTGTGGCTGCGGGTCTCCTCATGGCAATGTGCCGGAGTGCTCTACGCTGCGAATTAGCCCGTGAAAAGGATCCGCTAGAAGCTCTGTCCCGAGTGAACAAACAAATCTACGCAGACATAAGAGAAGACATGTTCATCAGCCTCGCGCTGTATATTTTAAATGAAAATGACGGCACCATCCAGCACGTCTGCGCGGGTCACGACAAAGCTCCATTGGTGAGAAAAAATGGAGATTTAGAATGGATCAAGCCTCCGGGACTAGCGATAGGACTTGATGATGGTGATGTCTTTTCACGCGTCACCAAGATGCATGACATCCAGCTTGAATCTGGAGACAGCCTGCTACTCTACACTGATGGCGTGACAGAAGCCATGAACCCTCAGCAAGATGAATATGGGCAGCAACGCATGGCTCAGTCATTGATAAAATCTTCTCCAGGTGGAGCTGAGCACATCATCTCCGAGCTCAGTAAGGACCTTAAGACCTTTGTAAACGGCTACCATCAAATGGACGACATCACGATGATCGCTATCGAGAAGAAATAAGCTTTCATCATCCACTCTCAATGAACTCGCCCCTGAAAGCACTCTTCTACTCACTGATCTGCGCGATGCTTTTTGGCAGTGCATTTCCTGCTATCAAGACCGTCTATGCAGACTGGGAATCTCGGGGACTAGAGATAGGCTTATTCTCTATCTGGATGTTCGCAGGGGTAAGGTTTATGATAGCGGGAACTGGTCTCCTCTGTGCTGCGAAACAGCCATTTCTAGAATTAAAAAGGACTCCTTGGCGACTCATCATGCTGTTCACCTTGGGGCAAACTTTACTCCAATACATCTTTTTCTACCTCGGCGTTTATGTTTCTAGCGGCAGTCTGGCTGCACTGCTCGCTGGCTCTGGGAGTTTCTGGTGGATGATGCTAGCGCCTCTCATCCTCAAGTCTGCCTGGCCGACTCGTCTTCAATGGGCAGCCGTCATCTTTGGGTTCACTGGAGTAGCTATCGCAGTTTACTCCCCCGGAAGTGGCGCGAGCGATCCGCTACTCGGTGCCGCATTCATCCTCCTGTCCACCTTATTTGGCTCCATCGGAATTATCATTTTCAGTAAAATAAAACCCACCATGGGCTCGAAAGCGGGGTCTGGTTTCGCCTTACTTTTTGGCGGAATAGGACTATTCATCCTAGGCTTACCAGCCCTCTCAGAGATCGATCAGCTCTTCAGTCCCATCGTCATCTACCTCACCCTCTGGCTCGCTTTTGTATCCGCCATGGGCTTCGCTCTATGGAATCACCTCTCCACCATTTACCCAGTTTCGCTACTCGCTAGTTACAGATTTCTCATTCCGCTATGCGGAGTCATTGAGTCACTTACTTTCTTAAGATCCGAGTCCCCAGGAATCGGTCTACTCATTGGAGGTCCAATGATTCTGATTTCTATCTACGCTGCGCAGAAATTCCAGAGAAAGAATCCTTCCTGATCAAGCGCAGGGTCATATCTATTTACTTGAGGCGATGATTTCAACGTGTTAGTTCACTAAAGCATGAATAACGCTTACCAAGAACTCGTATCGCTCAATAAAGAAATCACCCTCCTCGGCAGCACCGCCTCCACTCTAGGATGGGATCAGGAAACTTACCTCCCTAAAAAGGCACTAGCTCACAGAGCTGATCAACTTTCCTATCTCTCAGGGAAAATTCATGCCATGGCTACAGGTAAGGATTTCCAAGCCAAGCTAGAAGCAGCTGAGCAAGCTGGATCTAACAATCTAACAGAATCAGCTAACCTCCGCGAATGGAGACACGGGTTTGATAAATCTAACAAATTGCCACAAGAACTTGTAGAAAGAGCCTCTCAGACCACCTCACTAGCTAAGGCAGCATGGGCAGATGCTCGTGAGAAAAATGAGTTTAACTTATTCGCGCCACACTTAGAAAAGTTAGTTAGCCTAGCAAAGGAAAAAGCAGAACTCTGGGGATACGAGGACGAGCCCTATGATGCACTCCTCGGTTGCTACGAGCGTGGTGCCAAGACTTCGGATGTGGCTAAAATATTTGATACCTTTAGACCAAAAATCATCGAAACCGCTCGTCTAGCCGTAGAGAAATCCCAAGCAAATCCCGCACGCAAGCTGGAAGGAAATTTCCCCATCGAAGCACAGCAGAAACTCAACCAAGAAGTAGCGGAATCCATCGGGTTCGACTTCGATGGAGGAAGAATAGACACCACCACTCACCCATTCTGCACCACACTGGGACCACAAGACGTGCGTCTAACAACTCGCTACTACGAGCACGACTTTACCGCCTCACTATTCGGTGTGATGCATGAGGCTGGACACGGTCTCTACGAGCAGGGACTACCCGCAGATGACTACGGGCTCCCTAGCGGAAACTCCATTTCCCTAGGCATCCATGAGTCACAGTCGCTCCTCTGGGAAGCCCACGTAGGTCGCTCTCGCGGCTTTTGGAATAAGTGGTTCCCTAGAGTCCAAGAACTTTTCCCTCAGATGGGTGACTGGACAGTGGATGAATTTCTCCAGACCATCAATCAAGCCAAGTACTCTCTCATCCGCGTGGATGCAGATGAAGCCACCTATGATCTCCACATCCTACTGCGCTTCGCACTAGAAAGAAAAATCCTTAATGGTGAAATCGCCATCGCAGACATCCCAGCTGCCTGGAATGAAAATTTCCAGAGCATGTTCGGCATGCAGCCCGAGAGTGACACCAAAGGCTGCCTTCAAGACATTCACTGGGCGATGGGAGGCATGGGATATTTCTCCACCTACTCACTGGGAAATCTAAACGCCTCACAGCTATTCCACACCGCCACGAAAGATGAATCTGTTAGACAAGCATTCGACAGCGCAGACTACGCGCCGCTCCTTAGCTGGATGCGTGAGAACATCCACGCACACGGCTCCATTTATCATCCACAAGACCTGATGAAAAAAGCCACGGGCGAAGGCACTAATCCAGACTACCATCTCGCGCATCTCAAGCGCAGATTCCTAGGTGAAGCTTAACCAATAAAATCACACCTAAAGTTGCCATATCAAAAATCAGAGTACATAATAAGACAATGAATTATTTTAAGAAACTACTCATTCTTCCAGTCACGGTCCTCACATTTCATTTCTCTAGCTGTGCTCCCACCGCTGGACCAGCCATGAATGACAATGGACAAATCAATACCGTTCGCGCAAGCAACTCACTCCTTCAGCAAGGTGTTCAGCAGTTTGAGGCGATGAAGCGCAAAAAACGCATTTCCACAAATCCTACCTACAATGCACAAATGCAACGCGTGGCTGCGAGACTCAAACGCACCATCAACATGCCTGGTGCTCGCTGGGAATTTGTCGTCTTTGAAGACCCCACGCCAAATGCCTTCGCTCTTCCTGGAGGTAAAGTAGGCGTGCATACAGGACTATTTCCTATCACTAAGACTGATGGTGGGCTCGCAGCAGTCCTAGGTCACGAGATTTCACACGTCACTCGCAACCACGCTGGCTCACGTAAGACACAAGCCACCGGGCTTGCACTCGGCGGACTCATCCTGGACCAGATCGCAAAACGCGGCGGCACCAGTGGAGCAGACAGAGCCAAGCTAGGAGCACTCTACGGAGCAGGAGCCACAGTTGGATTCGCTCTCCCCCACTCACGTAAAGCGGAGCTAGAAGCAGACAGAATAGGCACCATCTACATGGCGAAAGCTGGGTATAATCCGAACGAAGCCGTAGCAATGTGGCAGAGATTTGCGGATTACAACCGCACAAAAGGAAGAGGCTCACAACCAGAGTTCCTCCGCACCCATCCACTCGACACCACCCGCATCAATGCTCTCCGCGCATTTCTTCCCACAGCGATGCGGGAATATAATCGCCGCTAAGACACTCTTACCTGTGTAACCCAGAAATTAGAACAAGCCCTATGAAAACACTCACTAAAGCATGCATCGCCATCTTGGCAATCACAGGGACGATGATCCTATTCACTCAAAATAACGCCATGTCAGAAGAACAAAAGAAGCCCGCCGCAATGCCCGTAGTTGCAGAAGGTCACCAACAGATCACCCTCGGAGCAGGCTGTTTCTGGTGTGTGGAAGCCATTTATAATAGGCTAGATGGAGTAGTCTCAGCCACCTCCGGCTACATGGGAGGCACGAACCCCAAGCCAACTTACCAAGACGTTACCAGTCTGAGCAGAAACACTGGCGAAGTAGAAGTAGTCCACATCGTCTATGATCCTAAGAAAATTTCTACTGAAACCATCCTCGCATGGTTCTGGAAAGCGCATGATCCAACCCAGGCTGATGGCCAAGGTGCAGACCGCGGACCACAGTATCTATCCACGATATTCTGCCACACTAAGGAGCAGCTAAAATTAGCCACTACTTCTAGAAAAGAAGCCCAAGAAGAGCTCGACAAACCCATCGCTACTAGCATCAAAAAGGCGGGGAAATTTCATCCAGCAGAAGTCTATCACCAAGACTACTACCGCCTGAACAAAAATAAGAATCCATACTGCCGAGCGGTCATTGCCCCTAAGATGGAAAAGCTCAAGCTGGAAGACAAGAAAGACACCGGCAAATAAAATTAACGATCAAATAACGGTTGCGCTCAGGCTTCTCATCGCTGAAACTTTTCACCTATGAATACGTCAGCCATCATCACCTCAGCCAGCCTCGCGTTCAGTAGTATCCTATGCTCAGGGCAAGAAAAAATTGAAAAACCAAACGTCGTCATCATCTACGCAGATGACGTGGGCTACGGTGATGTAGGAGCTTATGGGGCAAAACTTATCCCTACCCCTAACTTAGACCAAATGGCTAAGGAAGGACTGATGTTTACTGATGGGCACTGCTCAGCAGCCACATGTACGCCATCGCGTTTTTCTATGCTCACAGGCATTCATGGCTTCCGTCATGGCGTGCGTGTGCTCGCGCCAAATGCGGCCATGGCGATCAAGCCAAACATGTTCACCCTGCCGCAGTTATTCAAAAAAGCAGGCTACCAGACCGCAGTCGTGGGCAAATGGCACCTAGGAATAGGTGATGGAAAAACTCCAGTGGACTGGAACGGCGATGTAAAACCTGGACCGCTTGAACTCGGATTCGACTACTCATTTCTCCTCCCCTCCACCAATGACCGCGTCCCATGCGTCTATCTAGAAAATCACCGAGTCGTAGGACTAGATCCTAAAGACCCACTCTTCGTAGGGAAGAAACCAGACGGTGTCACTTGCACTGAGTATCCTGACGGAAAGAAAAACCCAGAGTCCATGACCTACTACAAAAGCTCACACGGGCACAATGTCTCCGTGATCAATGGCATAGGTAGAATAGGCAGACAGTTCGGCGGAAAAGCTGCCCTCTGGAATGATGAAACCATGGCGGATGAATTTGTAAAACAAGCCAAAAAATACATCGCATCGCGCACTAAAGATCAGCCATTTTTCCTCTACTTCGCCTCACAAGACATCCACGTCCCACGCGCACCGCACCCTAGATTCAAAGGGAAATCAAAACTCAGCTATCGAGGAGATGCCATGGTGCAGTTCGACTGGGCAGCTGGAGAAATCATCAAGTCACTCGATGATAACGGCTTCACCGACAACACCATCGTCATCTTCTCAAGCGATAACGGTCCCGTCTATGACGATGGCTATGAAGACGGCACCACCGTTCACACCTCCACCAAAGAAAGCGACCGCGGACACGATGGATCAGGCCCCTACCGTGGTGGAAAATACCAGATCTACGAAGGCGGAACCCGCGTTCCATTCATCATCAAGTGGCCAGGGAAAATCAAGCCTGGCAAATCCACCGCACTCGTGAACCAGATCGACCTCATGGCAAGCTTCGCAAAGATGCTCAACATCAAACTAAAGCCAAACCAAGGCATCGATAGCCGCGACATCTTCTCCACTCTAACAGGATCTAACAAGAAAGGTCTAAACTATACCATAGAAGAAGCTGGCAGAACACTCGCCATCAGACAAGGCGACTGGAAATACATCCGAGGGAACTTCAACAAGAAAAAGAAAAAGCAACAAGCTGGCAGACTCTATAATCTCTCTACAGACATCGGAGAGCAGAAAAACATCATCAAAGATCATCCCGAAAAAGCAGCAGAGCTAAAGAAAATGTTAGATACCGTCATCAAAACCAAAACCGGCATCCGCAGCATACCCCAGGCAGGAATCGAACCTGCATCTAAGCTTTAGGAGAGCCTCGTTCTATCCGTTGAACTACTGGGGCTAATTTGCGCTTTAGTGCTTAGCTAGATTGTTCACTCATGATGCTCAAAGCAAGCAAGATTTCCGCTAAATTCATTAATACTATCTGCCCCTTTCATTGAGAAAACTGAAACTAAACCTTATCGGTTTAACGTGCATTTACAGCGGAATAGTATCATCATACCGTGTGTAAAATCCTCGAATAAACCAGCCCAACTTTTTCCTGTTGACTGAAATTGAGAGATAATTACGCTAAGATTGAAATATTTACTAACAGCAAGCAATAACTACTTAATTAACATCATAAAAAAATATGAAATCTACTCTAAAATTCACCATATTCAGTCTATCCTTTCTTACAATTACTCTGACTTCTTGCAGCGATGAGACCGCTAAAAAATCTACCATGGAAAAAGCGATGGAAGCGAACGAAGCTAAAGGCGATGGGCCACTCAGTGTAGAAGAGGCAGTCACTTCCGCAAATAGCAAGTTTGCATCCTGGGTTATGAAAAATATGAAAGCGGCCAGGTTAGGTGACACCCCTGAACTGGATAAACTGGCGGATGAAGCATACAAGATAGATCAAGAATTTAAAAAGGCTATGCTTGCGCACCCCGACCTAGCGGACCTCGTGAAAGCAAAAAACGAGCCAGGAATATCTAATGTAGAGGGCTTTACCCGTCTCGGAAAAATTTTAGAAGCAGCAAATGATATCCCAGAACTTCGCGCCATGAAGGACAAATACAACCAAGCAGAACTTGCTAGAATTAAAGAAACTGCCAACCAATACGAGAAGGCAGGACAAAAAGAAATAGCAAAGACACTACGAGATATCATTGATCGTATTAAATAAGGAAGTTCCCCAAAAATATATTAGATCCTTACTTGCAAAGCACCCAGTGACTTCTAAATTTGCAGTATGGAAAAAAGAAGATTAGGGAAAAGTGGGATAGTGGTTAGTGTCATTGGACTTGGGACGATGACCTTTGGGCAGCAGGCTGATAAGGAGGAAAGCTACAAGATCATGGATGCTGCCGTGGAAGGTGGTATTGATTTTTTTGATACAGCTGAAATTTACCCCGTTCCTTCATCTAAAGAACTAGCTGGGCTAACAGAAGAATGGATCGGTGACTGGATGCAGGATAAGTCGATCAAGCGTGAGTCTCTCATCATCGCTTCTAAGATAGCGGGTCCAGCTCACGGATGGTTTAATCCACCTGTGAGATCTGACAAGGCCGCGATTGATGGATTCAATATCCGCCGAGCTTTAGAAGGCAGTCTCAAACGCTTAAAGACCGACTACATCGACCTCTACCAGATCCACTGGCCAGATCATGACATGCGAGCGCTAGATGCTCTAGAAACAATAGATGATTTGATCCGCGAAGGAAAAATACGCTCATACGGACTCTCAAATGAAACCTGCTACGGCCTCATGAAATGGCTCAGTGGAGCAGACGCAGCTGGTCTCCGCCGTGCTGATACGATTCAAAATAATTTCTCGGTGAACAATCGCAGATTTGAAGACGAACTCAGTGCGGCCTGTCTCGCTGAAGGTGTGAGCAGCCTTCCTTACTCCCCTCTGGCAGGAGGTGTGCTCTCAGGAAAATACAATGCAGGAGCCAAACCAAAAGGTGCCAGATTTTCCGCCTACCTTGATGGCCCAGCTCGTCAGAGAAAAATGGCAAGCCGTTTCTTTAATGATCGAGCTGAGGAGAACACCAAAGCCATCATGGAAATAGCAAACCGAGAAGGAATCGACCCAGTCACCTTCGCCATCGCCTGGAGCAAGCAGCATAAATTCGTAGCCTCTACCCTCATCGGAGTGAGTGAGCTTTCCCAGCTCCCCGCCCACATCGCAGCAGCAGAAATTACGATTAGCGAGAAAGTCATGGCAGAAATCGACGAACTCACATCTGCCAATCTCTATCCCATGGGATAGTCCAATCCAATTCGCTACACACTGTGTAGCCAATTGAATCAACCCACCATCAACCAGCCCTAAAAGGGCGAAATATAATAGCCCAGGGTCAGCGTAGCGCAGCCCTGGGATACCTAATCAAATAAGAACCAAGCCCCGAAGGGGGCGACATATCCACCATACTCAAAACTCACCATCCCATGAGCGACATCACAACAAAAGACCCAACCCCAGAAAATTTCTTCTCCGAGGTAATAACCATCCTCAGCGAAGCTCGCTCTAAGACAATCCGCGCAGTAAACTCCACCATGGTCGAAGCCTACTGGCTCATCGGTAAGCGCATCGTAGAAGAAGAGCAAGGCGGCTCAGCCACAGCCCAATATGGTAAAAGATTGCTTGAAGAACTATCAAAGTCTCTGACAGGCGAATTTGGCAAAGGGTTCTCTCTAGCCAACATTAGAAACTTTCGACAGTTCTTACTCACCTATAAAGACTTAGGAATTCGCTACGCACTGCGTAGCGAATTGAGCTGGACTCATCATCGTCTGATAATGAGGGAAGAAAACTCAGATGCTAGAAACTACTACATCACTGAGGCAGGAAATTACAACTGGAGTTCTAGAACCCTAGAACGCCAAATAAAAACCAAAACCTACCAGCGACTCCTCTCGACCCAACAACCCTCAACTATCGAGGCTGGAACAGAAACAGATCTAACTCAGAAAGAAAAAATCCTCTCCCAGCTCAAAGACCCCTACATCCTAGAATTTCTCAATCTCTCAGAAGACCCCAGCACTCAGGAAAAAGACATCGAATCCGCCCTCATCAATGACCTTCAGAAATTCCTCCTAGAACTCGGCAATGGCTTTTCATTCGTAGCTCGGCAGATGCGTATCAGCACCGAGACCAGCCACTTCTATCTGGATCTCGTATTCTATAATTACCTGCTGAAATGCTTCGTCATCGTCGACCTCAAAACAACCAAGCTCAGCCACCAAGACATCGGGCAGATCGACATGTATGTCCGCATGTTCGATGACCTAAAGCGAGGCGCAGACGATAACCCGACCATCGGCATCATCCTTTGCGCAGACAAAGACGAAACCATTGTCCAATACTCCGTTCTCAAAGAAAACGAACAACTCTTCGCCTCTAAATACCGCACCATCCTCCCCACCGAAGCCCAGATCTCCGCAGAGATCCAACGTGAAAGACAAAGGATCGAGGAACATCTAAAGAAATAGTCAACCTTGCTGACGCCAGTTTTATCTTGAGCTATAATTAAGGGGTAATAAATTTAGTTCTCAGCCAGACAAATAAGATTTCTACCACGACAATTCTGGACAAACATTGATCACCGTTTAACTTACCATCAGACATGAAAGACGCACCAATTGTAACTGAGGGAAAGGTAATTAGCCGTAGAGATGAGCGCACGTTTTGTGTGGAGCTTAAGAATGGGAAGCAGATCATTGGCCACACGGAAATGAAAAAGGCTCATATCCGTGATGAGATAGTGAATGGTGATCTTGTTAGACTTGAAATGACTACTTTTGACTTCGAGAAGGGCCGCATCACAGACATAATCACTACTTCATAATGCACTGCATACTTGGCACAGCAGGTCATATTGACCACGGTAAATCATCGCTCATCAAGGCGCTTACGAGCATTGATCCAGATAGGCTTCCTGAGGAAAAAAAACGCGGAGTCACCATCGAGCTAGGCTTCGCCCATCTCACGCTCAGCGATAAAGGAAAGGATCACGAGGTAGGCATCATTGATGTTCCTGGTCACGCGGATTTCGTAAATAACATGGTGTCGGGCGTGGGCGCGCTGGACATTGCTGTATTCATCGTGGCGGCGGATGATGGCTGGATGCCGCAGTCTGAAGAGCACTTGCATATTTTAAATTATCTTGGAGTGGAAAATGTGATCATTGCACTCACTAAAGCAGACCTTGCTGAGGACATTGAGTTCACAGAAGAGCTGGTGCGGGATGAACTCATCGGCACAAGTTTAGAAGAAGCCACTATCATTCCCGTGTCATCGATCACTGGTGATGGGATAGATGATCTCAAAGCAGAAATTCTCACCCGCATCAAAGAGCTCAAGCAGTCACCGAAAAACCTTATCGCTAGGATTCCTGTGGACAGAGTTTTTTCCCCTACTGGGGTAGGAACAGTCATCACTGGCACGCTCACTGGAGGTACGCTTTCTAAAGGTGAGACCGTCTGCTGTATGCCAGAAAAACTTACCTCTAACATTCGAGGAATCCAGAATCATTCGTCCCAAGTAGAGACTGCGACGCACGGAATGCGTACAGCGCTTAATGCTCCGGATCTGCCTCTCAATGAACGTGGAAAACCCGGCGTGCAGCGCGGCTCGGTGATCACTCTGCCGGACACTCTAACAGAAACTTCAACACTGGACATCTCACTTAGCCGGCAAGAGCGCAGCATCCGCGGACAGAGTGCTACCAAGCGCGTGCTCAAGCACACGGAAACGGTGATTCTTCATCACGGCACAGCGCGTGTGAGAGCACGCATCATACTTCACTCCCAGACTCAGCTTGCCCCTGGTGAATCTTGCTACGCGCAGCTCAGACTAGAGTCCCCTATTACCGCATGTGTTGGTGATCGGTTTGTGATCCGCGATGGTGCACAGCAGGGAACCTTAGGCGGCGGTGTCATTCTGGATGCCCACGCTGAGCCACGACAGTTCCGCAGTGAGAAGAGATTGCGCTTTTTAGAACAACGTGCGGAAAGTCCGAGCAACGTCCGCCAGCTCATTCTAACAGAAATCCAGAAATCCCCTATCCTAAGTAGCTCTGCACCACTCGCAAATTCTCCATTCACCCAAGAACACACGGAGCTACAAGTTGCCAAGCTCATTAAGGAAAAGAAAATCACTAACCGAGGTGACCACATCATTGATCCTGCTGGCTGGAAGAGTGCTGTCTCTACTGCGGAAAATGTCATCACCTCGTTTCATAAGAAATTTCCCGACACACCTACCATGCCCATCGAGGAATGGCGAAATCAACTAATAGAAAATGGAATCCATCCATCACTCTCGGACCACATCGAGAAGCACATCGTGGGAAGCGGGTTTAACAAGATCAAAGACGGGATTGCTAGTGCCGAGCATTCACTAGAACTCCCAGAACATCTTGTTTCATATGCGGATCAAATCGTATCAACCCTAAAATCAGCTGGTCTTCAACCTCCGCCCCGAGTAGAATTAGCAGACACTCCAGACGCTCAGCAGGCACTTACCTTTTTGATCCGTAGCGGAAAAGTCATCGAGCTAGATCCGAAGGCTCTTCTGGAAACATCACAGTATGAAGCGGCTAAGCAGGCAGTCATTTCTCATCTAACAGAAACAGAGCAAGCCACTGCCAGCGAAATCCGCCAGCAGATAGGAACCACGCGCAAGGTGCTGATGCCACTACTTGAACGCCTGGATGATGAAGGCATCACTATCCGCATTGAAGACTATCGAAAATTAAAGCAATAAAAATTATGAAACTAAACTACATCGCATCCATTTTCATTTTTCTAACAGCACTGCTACATGCTGATGAAAAGCCTAACATTTTACTCATCGTAGCAGATGACATGGGCTACGGAGACCTCTCCTGCTATGGCTCCAAGCAGATCCAGACACCACACTTAGACGCGCTTGCTGCGAATGGAGTTCTCTGCACAGACGGCTATGTCTCTGGCAGTGTCTGTGCGCCATCACGCGCCGGGCTTCTCACTGGTCGGAGTGGTTCACGTTTCGGATTTGAGCACAATCTCAACAAGCCAGACTTCATCAGACCAGAATACGCCGGCATCCCGCTCGATGAGCCACTTATCAGCGACCGCTTAAAAGCACTAGGCTACCGCACTGGCATGGTTGGCAAATGGCATCTCGGCGACAGCGTCCCGGGTCATCATCCTAATAAGCGTGGCTTTGATTTCTTCTTTGGCATGCTCGGTGGTGGGCATGACTACTGGCCTACCGTGGATAATAATAAGCTTTTTTACAATGATAAGAAGCCAGAAGAAATCCGTGCAACTTATCTAACAGATTGGTTCACGATAGAGGCGATAGACTTTATTTCTGCCAAGGCAAATAATGATCCCTGGTTCCTCTACCTCTCTTATAACACTCCGCACTCACCCATGCAGGCGAAGTCATCAGATCTGGAGAAATTCAAACACATCAAACATAAGACCAGACGCATTTATTGTGCCATGCAGCATTGCATGGATGAAAACATCGGTAAAATAGTAGCATCACTTAAGAAGCAAAACCAGCT
Source organism: uncultured Verrucomicrobiales bacterium (assembly GCA_937128235.1). Lineage (GTDB taxonomy): Bacteria > Verrucomicrobiota > Verrucomicrobiia > Verrucomicrobiales > Akkermansiaceae > Rubritalea. The sequence continues at coordinate 8,935 of CAKZMG010000227.1, read as the reverse complement.
AGACAACACGCTGATCGTATTTATTTCCGACAATGGAGGATCAGTAGAAGTAAGTAATGCCGTGAACGCACCTCTCAGAGGAACAAAAGGAACTTTCCTAGAAGGTGGCATCCGAGTGCCTACTATTTACCACTGGCCAGCTAAGCTGAAACCTGCTGTGTATAAAAAGCCAGTCATCTCATTAGACTTCATGGCTACATTCGTAAAAGCAGCTGGAGGAACCCCGCCGGCATACCATAAGCCTAGCCCACGTGAGGGACGCGCAGATAAGAAAGGTCCCATCTACGATAGCGTGAACCTGATCCCTCACTTCACTGGAGAAAACTCCGCTGATCCGCATGAGTTCCTAGCTTGGCGCACGGCTACCAGAGGCTCAGCCATCCGCGTAGGCAAATGGAAACTACTCCAGCCACTCAGTGAAGCCACTCAGCTCTATGATCTAACAGCAGACCCTGGCGAGACAAACAACCTCGCGAGCAAACACCCTGAAATAGTGGCAAGCCTCTTTAAGAAAAGAATGAGCTGGGAAGTAAGCTTCGAGCGCATGCCTATGTTCATGTCAGCGGCTAAGTGGGGAGGCTACAATGCAAAGCTCTACCAGAAGCAATACTCACTAGAGCAGCCCGCACCAGACAACACGGAAGACATCTGGGCCTGGGATTATAAAAGCGATAAGTAGCGACAAGCAGCATCAAGAACAGTAAGCAACAAAAAAGCCCTAGCACTCAGAGGAATGCTAGGGCTGAAATTTTATACAGTAAATGTAGCTCTAATCTTACTTAGAGTAATCTACCTGAATTGGTCTGAAGTTAGGTAGTGGTCTGAGAGGAGGAACTTCCTCTTCACCAGTACAGCAACCGCATGATGTGATAAGTGATGATCCCGCTGCCACGGCCAATAGTGTTACGATTTTGAATATTCTCATAATTTTGTAGTAGGTTATGGCATCTATACTGAACAGCTCAGACACATAGGCAAGAAAAAAGGCAAGCTTCCCGAAGAAAGCTTGCCTATCTGTAAATATGTCTGTGGATTCCCTAGTAAAAAACTAAAGACCACATCCGCATCCACAACAAGCGCTCAGTAGTGTCACAGCCGTAGCGGCGACTAAATAAGCGCAAGTTTTAAGTAATGATTTCATTTAAAAAAAACGAAAAGAATTACTTAGCAGGAGTTACGTATGTAGGAACAGATGGTACAGATGGTGTCTCAGCAGGAGCTGAAGCTGAACCACATGATGCTGAAAGAGCGATACCTGCTGCTGCTGCAACGATTGAGATGATTTTAACTAGTTTCATATTATTTTATTTTATTAAGTTTAGTAGCTAAGGAGAAACTCTCCCCCTAACACAGCGACATTTTATATCAAGTTTCCCACTGGGCAAGTAATAATCGGAGATTTTTTTGCAGACACGACTTAGGCAATCCTTAAGGATTGCCATATCGAGGATTGCCATATCGCCATCTTAAAGTATGCTCACCGAAATCAAACACCACACAATGAACCAACAAAAACACATCGCCATCGTAGGAGCCACAGGTGCCGTAGGAGAAGAAATGCTTAACTGTTTAGCTGAGAGAAACTTCCCAATGAGCAAGCTCACCCTACTCGCATCCGCCAGATCAGCTGGTCAGACTAGAAATTTTCGCGGTGAAGAAATCACTATCAAAGAACTTACTCACGATAGCTTTGAGGGGATCGACATTGCCCTCTTCTCAGCTGGCGGTGGTATCTCACTAGAATACGGACCTTCAGCTGCCAAGGCTGGCTGCGTGGTAATAGATAACTCCTCTGCATTCCGCATGGATCCGGATGTCCCGCTCGTGGTGCCCGAGATAAATCCAGATGCTGCGAGATCCGCATCCAAGAACATCATTGCTAATCCTAACTGCACCACCATCATTTCACTCATGGCACTCTTCCCGCTTCATCAGGAGTTTGGGCTAAAGTCCATTATTGCATCATCTTACCAAGCTGTCTCCGGAAGTGGTGCCGCTGGCATTACCGAGCTAGAACAGCAGAACAAACTACTCTCTGAAGGTAAAGAAATCACCGCAGAGAACATGAACGTTTACCCAGTCCAGATCGCATCTAACGTGATTCCTCATGTGGATGTATTTCAGGAAAATGGCTACACTAAGGAAGAACAGAAAATGCTCTTTGAAAGTCAGAAAATATTACAACTCCCCGAACTAAAAGTCACTTGCACCTGTGTGAGAGTCCCTGTGTATCGCTCTCACTCCGTCTCCATCACTGCTCAATTCGATAAAGATGTCGATGTAGCTGCAGCCAAGGCATGTTTTGAAACCTACCCAGGAATCCAGCTCAAGGACGATCCGGACAACAACATCTATCCAGTCCCGCTCGACACCACCTGCAAGGACGACTGCCTAGTAGGACGCATCAGAAAAGACCAAGTCCTAGACAATGCACTCACCATCTGGGTAGTCGGTGATCAGGTCAGAAAAGGTGCCGCGCTCAATGCCGTGCAGATAGCGGAAATTCTATAACAGATCCAGACATGAGTGATCTCAATCTTAAACCATGGCTAAAAGCTCAGCAAAAACTCGTAGATGCTGAGCTAAAACGCCAGCTTCCTAGAGAAAACACCCGTCCTACCACCATCCATAAAGCAATGCGCTACAGCATCTTCGCGGGTGGTAAAAGACTCCGCCCCATCCTCTGCCTAGCAGCGGCTGAGGCATGTGGTGGTGATGTTTCTAACGCGCTTGCTCCTGCCTGTGCTGTAGAAATCATGCACACCTATTCGCTCGTACATGATGACCTCCCCTGCATGGATGACGATGACCTCAGACGCGGTCGCCCGACCAGCCATAAAGTTTATGGAGAAGGCATCGCGGTGCTCACGGGTGATGCCCTTCTAACAGAAGCCTTCGCTATCATCGCCCAGACTCCGGCGAGCAAAAGATACTCAGCCAGAGACTATGTCACCGAACTAGCTCACACAGGCGGCAGCAAAAAGCTCATTGGTGGTCAAATTTTAGACCTAGAAGGAGAAGGCAAATCACTCACCAAGAAGCAGCTCATCCAGATCCATGAGGCGAAAACCGCAGCCCTTCTCACCAGCTCTATTCGCCTAGGAGCCATGACTGCAAATGTCACCCCAGCCAAGCTCCAAGCACTCACAGACTTCGGCTACAACCTCGGCTTAGCATTCCAAGTCATCGATGATATACTCGATGTCACCCAGACCACTGAGAAGCTAGGTAAGACTGCGGGCAAGGACGAAGCGGTAGATAAGTCCACTTACCCTGCCATTTTAGGCCTAGAGAAATCTCGCCAAGAAGCCGCTCGGCTCACCAAGAAATCGCTCGATGCTCTCAGACCATTCGGCAAAAAATCTGCCAGACTGGACCAGATAGCTCACTACCTGTTAGATAGAGATTACTAAGCTGACAAACTTTCCACAGAAAGTCACTTTACGAATACCCTATCTAGGCTTAAGATAATATCACTATGAACAATTCATTAAAATTCACGTTAGTAGCCAGTGCCACATTAGTCACTAGCCTACTACCATCATTCGCCTCAGAAGACCTCTACAAAACTAAATGCCTGATGTGTCATCAAGCAGGAGGAGTAGGAATCCCTAATGCATTTCCTCCACTAGCAGAATCTGAGTGGGTGAATGGACCAGCTGAAAACCTCATCCGTATTCAATTACGAGGACTCACAGGCGAAATCACCGTAAAAGGTAAAAAATACAAATCAATGATGCCTCCTAACGTCGCAATGACAGACGCAGAAATAGCTTCTGTGCTCACCTATGTGCGCAGCAACTTCGGCAACAAAGCCGGTGCTGTCACCGCAGACATGGTCAAAGCACTACGAGACGAAGTAGGCAAGCCAATGCTCACAGTTAAGGATCTCAAAGACCCAGAGAAAGCTGCTGCTGAAGAAAAGAAAAAAGAGCCAGCTAAAGAAGAAACTAAAAAGGAAGAAACTAAAGCTGAGCCTAAAAAAGAAGAAACTAAGGAAAAAGAATAGTCCTTCATAGCCTCAAAATTTTCATCCATGGTCATCAGTTTTATACTGGTGACCATTTTTTTATCCAACTTAGAAAGACAATCCGTGCTCCTGCATCCATAGATCTAGGATGACAAGTGAGAGGAGTTGCTTGAGTGGTAAAAATTCCCGCGTCTTCTCAGCTCTGGTCCTTAACTTTTTAATATAACCTATATCAAAGATGCTATTTTTCTGGAAACGTTCTGAACTAATGCTCGCATCTAACAGTTTCACTATTTCTGAGTAATATTCTGGCTCTTCTGTAGGGAAAAAGAATGGTTGTTTCGTGCGCTTATGTTGTGTCTCAGGGTAATGTTTAGCTGCCATTCCCCGCCAAATACGCTTACCAGACAGACCTGATACTTTATGCTTATTTTCAAGAGAAAACCCAAATTCCAGCATCCGATGATCTAAAAATGGCATCCTGTATTCTACCGAGTGAGCCATCGTGTTTCGCTCTTGGCGGATGATCGCCCAGTCCTGTAGCCAGCTGTCAAATTGGTATCTAAGATGACTTTCTTGTAGGTCATTACCTGCATCGAATGACGGCTGAGTGAATGTTATCTCACTGAGTTCATTAATTTCAGACTTTGAAAACAACGTGCGTAAGTTGATCCCTTTTTCATAGTCACTGAGGCCGCTAAAGCTGAGAAGATAATCTTGAATTTTCTGTTTACCACTAGCTCCAAGAGCGGCTGGAAAACTTGATAAGTGATCGATCAGAAACCCTGGAGCGAGACCGAGCGTGCGACCAGCAATAGCTCGCCCTACACTCCCTAATTTTTGAGAAATGTTCATGAACTTCTGGAATGAATATCCTGCAAAAATCTCATCAATCCCCTCCCCACCAATCGCAACCTTGCACCCCTGATCCGCGGTAGCCTTAGCGAGTCGATCAAAGGCAAGGATAAGAGCATCACCCACTGGCAATTCCATCTGGGAAACCACTCTGGGGAGCGAGCTTATGTCATCTGCGCTTAGGTTCACTGCCGTGTGTGAGACTTGGTATTTTTCGCACATTTTAGCAGCTTCTTGCACTTCATCCGAATGTGACCCAAAGCCCGCTGTGATAGCATGGATAGACTTACCTGACCGCTGCATTTCTGCGAGTAACACACTAGAGTCTATACCAGCGGAAAGATGCAGAGCAATGGGAACGTCAGCTAGTAGCGCATCATGGATCGATGACTTAGTGATCGAATGAAGCTTATCGATTGGGTTCTCAGGATTGATTTTTTCTTCTGGCAACTGATACCATTTTTGCAGATTTAGATTAGATGATGTTTTATTTAGCCTAAGATATGATCCAACAGGCAAAATCTTAATGTCTTGAAACATCGTTTCTGGCTCTGGCACGTATCTGAGAGAGAGGTATGCTGGGATGGCAGAATGATTGATCGCCTTCGGAATACCCGCCTCGTGCAGCGCGCGTATCTCAGAAGCGAAGTAAACCTTACCCCTATGCTTCGCAAAATAGAGCGGCTTCTGCCCACAGCGATCGCGAGCCAGGATAAGCTCTTTTTTCTCATGATCATAGATAGCGATAGCAAACATACCATTCAACCGGTGTAGAAAATCGACACCCCACTGTTGATAAGCTGCTGGGATAATTTCACAATCACAGCGAGTGTGAAACGTGTGACCTAAGACGATGAGTTCCTCTTTAATTTCTTGAAAATTATAAATCTCACCATTACAAACTGCCGATATTTTTTTATCGTTAGAGTGAAATGGTTGCTGTCCGTGATCCAGATCAATGATCGCCAGACGCGTCATTCCAATGGCTGCCGAATCGGTGTTTAAATAGCCGTCCCCATCTGGTCCGCGATGTCGCATCGTGTCCGCCATGCGATGAAGTTTCTCATCATCATCGGAGCCAAACCAACCAAAGATAGCGCACATTATAAGCTCTTGTTAGATTCTGTTAGATCCCACATATCAGCTTGAGAATCCTTAGCTGAAATGATTGGATTTTCCACACACCATGGGATGTTAAGACTTGGAGAGAGCGGGTGGATGCTGCGCTCCGCTTCTGGATGGTAAAGTTCATCAGTCAGATAACTGACAAGGGCAGACTCACTAGTGACCGCGAAGCCATGAGCATAATGGCTAGGGATATAAATTTGATTTGGCAAGCTAGAGTCTGCGCTAGAAAGCTGAAAAATTTGCCACTGCCCAAAAGTCTCTGATGCTGGATCTATGTCTAAGACAACATCAGTGATCTCTCCATCTATTACAGTGATGAGCTTGGCCTGGCTATTGGGTGATTGAAAATGCAAGCCTCTGAGCGTATTTTTTCGAGAAAATGAAGTGTTCTGCATTTTCCAATCTTTAGCCGGATGATCCTCATGAAAACTAGACATAAACCAGCCACGTTCATCATCAAATCTAGGCACTCTCGTAATGATAGGTAGGATAGGTAGAGACATCTTATTGGTGGTTATCTGGGTTTTGGTTTACCATGAATTGCAGATACTTGTTATAGTCTGAGTTTGGGTTCGTCTGCACATTAGCAAGAATCGTTTCAGCTGAAACCCACCGCTTAAGATAGGCTATTTCCTCTGGGCAGCCTATCTTCAGCCCCATACGTTTCTCGATGGCTTTAATGAAATCCGAGGCTTCATTGATCGATGAATGAGTCCCTGTATCAAACCACGCAAACCCACGATTTAGTAAACAGACATCCAGCTTGCCTTGCTGTAGATAGAGTCTATTTAAATCTGTGATTTCTAACTCACCTCTGGAAGAAGGAACGAGTTTAGATACCATCGCTGGTGCGTTTTCATCATAGAAATATATCCCAGGAACCGCGTTATGTGAGGTCGGGTTCGCAGGCTTTTCTGTGATGGAAATAGGCTTATCATTCTCGTCCAATTCTACCACACCAAAAGCACTAGGATCATTTACGTGACAAGCCAGAATAGTAGCTCCCTCAATCTGAGCACTTGCTTGTTTAAGATAGCTAGTAAGATTATGCCCGTAGAGAAGATTATCCCCTAAGACTAAACATGACGGTGAGCCAGCAAGAAAATCCTCCGCGATGACCAGTGCTTCCGCTATTCCATTTGGCTGGTCTTGGACAGTATAACTTAGCTCTATCCCCCACTGTGATCCATCACCTAACAGATCTTGAAAATTGCTTTGATTTTTAGGACAAGTGATCACTAAAATTTCCCTCACATCCGCCAGCATCAGCAAGGAAAGCGAGTAGTAGATCATCGGCTTATCATACACCGGTAATAAATGCTTTGAAATCCCAATCGTGAGCGGATGCAGCCTAGTGCCATTTCCTCCAGCTAAGAGGATGCCTTTTCTGTGCCTTTGATTTACTTGCATGATGATTGATTATTTCTGTTTCTACTACTATTCTCCTGTGAGTTTCTCCAACACTCTCTTCGCCTCTTTATCATGTGGAAAGAACTTTAAAGCTCTTTTTAGATAATCTATCGCGCTAGGAACGTCTTGTCGATTCAGTGATCCCTGCGCGAGCGCCAGAAAGGCGGTTGAATTTGCAGGACGATATTCTAGCTGCTTTAAATAAGCAGCCTCTGCCTTAGCTTCCTGTTGAGTTTGCTGATACAACAAGCCCAGAGTAGCCCAGTTATATCGGTTATTTGGTAACTCTCTCAATGAATGCTCATACAGGCTGATTGCCTTTTCTATTTCTCCCTTTCTGTGTTTATAACTAGCCAGATGCATTAATGCGTAGGGATGATCTGGGCTATGCTCTAAAGTCGCGGCAGTGAGCGTCTCCATCGTCCGCCAGTCTAAAGCACGCTGAATACTGAACCATCCAGGAAGAAGACAGAAAAGTAACACTGCTAAAGTATTCCTTGTTAGATTATTCCAGCGTTTACTTATGAAATGATACACCATCGCAATCACTACAAATGGACCTAAATACGCTAAATAGGAGTAGCGGTCAGGAGCATTTGACTCACCGCTCATGATAAATCCACATACTGGAGCTAATAGTATCAGGTACGAACAAAGCCCCCAACTTAGGATAGGAACCTTCCGTCTGTATTTACAACAGATCATACCTGCTAGACCAAAAACCGCAAGACTCGTATAGAAGCCGCGCCAGGGAATCGTCTTCAGAGGAACATAATTATAGCTGAGATTATAAGGAAACACTAATTTGTAGAGATAGAGTCCCAGATTATTAGTTCCTACATAGATACATTCGATTAAACTTCTAGTCTGGATCACCCCTAGCTTATTCGCTCCATCTGCTTGCTGAATAGCCATCGTGATGAAAGTCGTAGCAACTGCCAACGCAAAGAAAGGTGCTAATTTTAGACCTAGTTTGAAAACTGATTCTTTTCTAGAACTATTAAGCCAAGATGAAATAAACAAGATCGCTGGCCACACCACAAGAATCGGCTTACTCATCAGCCCAAGCGCCAAAAATCCGAGCGCCAAATAATAACTACTAGATTGCCGATGATTCACATACTTCAGCCAATACCCCAAACTAAGAAAGCCAAAAATAGCCGACAACGTGTCCTTCCGCTCAGATAACCAAGCCCAAGACTCCACATGCATAGGATGAAAAAGAAATAGAGACACAGTAATAAAGACGGCAATACTAGGAAGCGATTTCACTTTCTTACCTATTCTCATTTGCTTCAAGCAGAAGAATAACGCTAAACCTGCCAGCAGATGATAAAAAATCGCAGAAAGATGATGAAGATCCGGATTCATCCCAAATAAACTTACATCGAGCTGATGTGACCAAATGGTGAAAGGATGCCAGAGATCTAGGCTCTGATCAGTGAGTGCATCTCCATAATTTCGAATGCCTTCATTTACTGTGGGATTATCTCTAATCAATAATTCATCATCCCATGATAAAAACTCTGTATGCCTTTTCATTTCACTTATTTAAGATAACTGTAATATAAT
>CAKZMG010000226.1 GCA_937128235.1 uncultured Verrucomicrobiales bacterium | reverse complement strand
GTGAGGGCTACGTGCTGAACGAAAGATTTAAATATGTGATGGATGGGGAGTACTATAATAGGCTCGCTCACGCTGGTAAGAAGTTTCAGTGTTTTAAGTATGTAGTGGCTGATTTTAGGATGCATGGTGAGAACTTGAGCCAGAAGCATCTTGAAAACAAGGAAATCAATGGGTTGATGGATCAGCAGTTACAGTTTGCAGAATCCCGAGCTATACGCAGAGCTTATGGGATAACGTTGTTTAAAAATGATCATTTCAACTGTGTGGCTGATGCGTTCTTTTTTTATTATTTTAGAGCTGTGAAAATAGTTCTTAAGTTGGTGAGCAAGCCCTCAAGATAGTGAGACAGAATTTGTATTTTGATGGATAATTTAGTGGCAGCAGACAAGGTATTATTGTCTCAAATGTTTGATCCCGAAGGTGCTGATGTATATTCTTTTAGAGGCATCTTTAGGGATAGACATTTGCTGGTTGCATTACCACAGAAGAAGAAACATGCGCTGAGAACGCTGTCACTATATCAGCCTCAGAGTTTGAAAGCGCGCTTGTTTATTCTTTATGTTAAGTGCTTGATTCGTGTTGGGATGATGAGATTCCTGCCAGAGGTGAAGCTGGGCGAGTTAAGAGAAGAGTATAGCGAATGTTTAGGGTCTTTTGGTGACTTAGGTTTCTTACTGGGTAATCCTGCTGCGGAAAGTCGTAAGCTTATTGCGTATCATTATTCTGATGGTTGTAGCTTAGTTACTAAAATTGGTGTTGATGGTAAGTCTTCTATGGATGTGCTGGCTGAATACCGATGTCTGGAGAGGGCTGCGAAAAGTATATCAGGTCTGATTGTGCCGGAGCAGATGTTTTGTAATAATGAGAAAAAACTAGCAAGTTTCACGGTTAAGTGGGTTTCTGGGAGATCGCCTAGGAGGCAAGACTATGGTAAGGTTTGCGAGCAGTTACAGGAATGGATTAGAGCTGAACATTGTAAATTAGTAGATCTTGATTGTTGGAAGTTAGTTCTAGAAAACTCACGAGGAGGCATGCACGAGGAGCATGTTGCAGGCTTGAATGATAAGGTTCCTTTGACTGCTCCTATTCATGGAGATTTTGCACCTTGGAACATCAAGGTAGGAAAAGGGGGAAAGGTTTTTGTATTAGATTGGGAATCTTACCAAGAAGATGGTGCAGCGGGTTGGGATTGGGCACATTATCTTGTGCAGAGTAAGCTGTTGATCGATAAAATGCATCCGCATGAAGTTATTGAAACGGCTCTTTATTGGGCAAAGAGTAAGAAGGGCTCAGACTTTCTTATAGCTTGTGGATGGGGAGAAGATAGTATGTCGTGGCTGGGTAGTTATTTGTTTTACGCTCAGTTTGCTTTGAATTTTGATCGAGAAAAATTAATAGAATGTTGGAAGGAAAAGGTAGAGATGTGCTCGTAGTGGGACAGACGCCTCCGCCCTATCATGGGCAGGCGGTGGTTACAGAGATGTTGTTTTCTCATGAATGGGAAAAGGTGAGCGTGGAGTGTTTACGCATGAGCTACAGCGATACAATTGACGGGGTGGGACGTGCTTCATTCCGTAAGATTTTTCATTTATTTTATCTCATTTTTGCTACTTGGAGGATAGCGTGGAAGCATCAACCTAGTGTATTGTATTATTTACCAGCCAGCGCGAATAAACTGCCAGTGATGAGGGATGTGATCTATTTATTGTGTGTGAAATGGCTATTTAAGAAGAAGGTCTATCATTACCATGCGGGCGGTTTACCAGAGTATTTAGAGGAGGCTGGTTTATTAGGTAAGGTGGCGAAATGGGTGTATAGTGGAGCAGATGTGAGTATGGAGATATGCCAGACTGAGTGTCCGCCCGCAATAGCTTTTAAGGCTAAAAAGCAGGTGCTTATTCCTAATGGGTTGGATGTGAATGTTCTCCCTGGTAATAAGATAGAGGGTTTGGTGAATGTGTTGTTTGTAGGAGCATTGAATGAGGGGAAGGGTGTGTTTGAGGCGTTGAAAGCTGTGAACAGATTAGCGGGTGAGAAGCCAGATTTAAATTTCAAGATGAGTTTTGCTGGGGTTTGGGCTAGTGCGGATTTTGAACAGCGGTGTCGTAGTTATGTGGATGCTGAGAAACTGGGAAACGTGGTTTTTTTAGGCATGTTGAAAGGCGATGAGAAGTGGCAGGCTTATGCAGATGCAGATGTTTTCTTTTTCCCGAGTCATTATCAGTCAGAGAATTTTCC
>CAKZMG010000225.1 GCA_937128235.1 uncultured Verrucomicrobiales bacterium | reverse complement strand
GTGCATATCAGCTATTGGTTCAATGGCAAAGAATCTGCTGGAGTTGTCGTCGCGGGGACTCTATTATTCCTTCTCGCATGGATGCTAGGTCCGGCTGATGGAGTCATCATCAAGGCGATCCACCGCAGACAAAACACTTTAGCAGAATCTAACAACGATGAACTTGGAGCAACTGATTAACCAATGCATGGCATACCCGGAAGTGGAGGAAACCACTCCGTTTGGACCAGATGCTTTAGTTTATAAAGTCTGTGGGAAAATGTTCGCGCTTACCAGCCCCGAGTCATTTCCTACTACAGTGAATCTAAAATGTGCCCCAGATAGAGCACTCGAACTCCGCGATGAATACGAAGCCGTTCAACCCGGCTATCACATGAACAAAAAACACTGGAACACAGTGACGCTGGATGGCTCTATCCCAAGCAAACTAGTGACTGAACTCGTAGATCATTCGTTTAGCTTAGTAGTGCAGAGTCTAAAGAAAGTAGATCGCGACCGGATTCAAATCATTTTATCTGGCTCCTTGGATTGATCTGTTTTGTTGAGTGCTGAGAGAATCACAGCTTTAATTTGTTTGGAACGTGCATGGTGTGTGATGGCGTCTAAAGGTGGATTAAAAGCGACGATTCTCGTCGCACTCAATATTAAAAAACCGCCGTAAACCTGGGGTATTTCTAACTTTAGAGGACAGTTATCTATCCTTGAGTCGAATCTACCACATGACTATTTGCAGAAGGGATAGGCAAGTCACTAGGTTTTAGTTCTAGATCATTCGTGCCACGTAGATCCGCCTCGATATCATCTAACACATCTAGTTCTGGGCGGAAATCCGCTGCATGGTAGGATGATCTAACAAGTGGACCACTCGCTACGTGGCGGAAGCCTTTGTCGAGTGCTATCTGCTTGAGTTCATCGAAATACTCCGGCTTGATGTAGTCCACCACAGGTAAGTGACGTGGGGTGGGGCGGAGGTATTGGCCGAGTGTGAGGACGGTGACGCTGTGATCTAACAGATCGTCCATTGCCTTGAGGATTTCCTCATGAGTCTCACCGAGTCCGAGCATGATGCCAGATTTGACAGAGACTTTTCCATTCACCATCTCGCCAGCTTTTTTCAGAACAGCGAGTGAGCGCCAGTATTTCGCTCTACTTCTGACGAGCGGAGTGAGGCGTTCTACGGTTTCTAGATTGTGGTTAAAGATATGTGGACGCGCATCCATGCACATTTGCAGTGCCCAGTCGCGATCATTGAAATCTGGCACGAGAACCTCGATGATGATACCAGGATTCACCGCGCGCACGGCATTGATCGTCTTCTGAAAATGCTCAGCACCTCCGTCTTTGAGATCGTCTCGCGCTACCGCAGTTATGACTACGTGCTTGAGCTTCATGCGTTTGGTTGCTTCTGCTACGCGTTGTGGTTCATCGTCTTCGAGAGCATCTGGGCGAGCAGTTTTCACCGCGCAGAATCCGCACGCACGGGTACATTTATCCCCAGCGATCATAAACGTCGCCGTTCCCTGACCCCAGCATTCCCAGCGGTTAGGGCACTGAGCCTCTTCACAAACCGTGACGAGATTCAGATCCTTGATCATGGATTTAGTGTCCCAGAAAACAGGATTATTAGGCAATCTGACCTTGATCCACGACGGTTTTTTATCCGTGTGGAGTGTAGGGTCCATCTTCATTCTAGGTCCAGCGCAGCTCATGGATTGATACTAAGATAGAATTTCTAAATTGAAAGTGAAATTCCTAGCAAGCAGGACAATTATTGATCGTTTGGAAGAAGTCGTTGCCTTTGTCATCGACTAGAATGAAGGCTGGGAAATCTTTTACGGTGATTTTCCAGACGGCTTCCATGCCAAGCTCGGCGAAATCTACTACTTCTACGGACTTGAT
>CAKZMG010000224.1 GCA_937128235.1 uncultured Verrucomicrobiales bacterium | reverse complement strand
GCATCCTCCATCTGTAAATTAACTATCCCCACAAAATCCTCCAGCGTATCACAAAAACCATCCACCAGACCCAGCTCCAGCAACACCTCACCAGACCAATAATCACCAGTAAAACAAGCAGCATCCAGATCTCCACCACGCTGCGCCCTCACATGGCTATAAAACTTCTCAGCACTCTCCTCCACACCCTTCTGCATAGACGTCCTCCACTCCTCAGACCACCGCTCACCATCCTGGCCAATACACTTCATACTAGACGACCTAAACACCAGCTTCTCAAAACCCTCACGCTTCCACGCCTCGCTCTGATCCACCGCGCTACACACCACACCTATACTACCCACAATAGCAGACTCGCTGCAGAACACCTCACCCGCAGCACAACCCAGCCAATAAGCCGCACTACACATCATCACCTCAGTATAAGCCATAATAGGCTTCTCCTCAGACGCCTCCGCTATAAAATTCGCCAGCTCTGGCGTCCCAGTCACCATCCCACCAGGACTATCGATATCCAGCACCACAGCCTTAACTCGCTCATCCAGCATCGCAGACATAATATCCGCCTTCACCTGGTCCACATCACAGCCACCGCAATACATCTCCAGCCAGCTCAGACGCTTCCCTATCACCCCGGCCAAACTCACCACAGCCACACTACCCACCAGAACATAACCCTCATCATCATCACCTCCAGAACTCTCATCCATATAAGCACCCTGAGAAATATCCGCATCACCACGCACATGCTGCATCAGCAGCTCACTCAGCTGACCCATCTTATCATCCATGATCGCCCACGGCTGACACATCACACGCTCCATCACCCTAGGAAGATTCTTCCCCTTATCCTTATCTCCACCACCCTTATTTTTTAAATTACTCATCATCATTATCTTTTAAAGTTTCTACCATATCCCTCATCTCAGCCACCTCAGGACTCACCGGAGTCCCAGGCGCAGGAGGAAACACACTCACCACATTTAACCCCACAGCCTCACACTGCTCCTTACGCTTCAGCCACCTAGCGATAGTCACAGCATCCTCCTTATCCACATCCTGATTCTGCATCGCATGATACCTATCAGGGCTAAGCTCACCACGATTCAGAGCCTCCAGATAAATCCTTCCATCCTTCGCAAAATCCGCAGTCTTCCTAGACCCGAACATCCAGCTATGCTGCCACCAAGCATTATCCTTACACTTACGCAGACGCCCAGACTTCTCCTCCTTAGCTATCACCCAGTTTCTAATTCTCACACCACCCTGGCAAAGAAACACACCCTGCTCATCATCCACAAAATCCTGAACCTGACTAAGCAAAGTCCGCGTAATAGCACCACCCGCTTTACTCCAGTTCCAAGTCGCTTCCAAAGACAACCCCCACCCCGCAGCACAATCTCGCTTCTGATAATCCAGATAATCCACTTGATCAGGCGCCGGCCTCTTATCGTGCAGCAGCTCCAGACGCTCCTCACCCATCTCTAAAATCTTGCTATCAGCACTCAGATCCTCCGCATAAATATCCTTCTTCTCACGGCCCTTACCACCACTACTACTAGACCTACTCACAGCAGAACCCAGACCACCCGGCACACCGCCATCGGTCTTAGAATTCACTATCTGCATCCCTATCTGGCTACTAGCCTTCACACCTGCGCTCCAGTAACTCTCAATCTCAGCATGGTCCTGAACCTTACTAAGCATTCTAAAAGTCTTAGGTAAACCACGGTGCATCCCTGGCTTAACCAGATTCGCAAAATAAACAAAATTCGCTCTATCGTAATCCGTATGACCACCTGCTCCATCCAGCACACGATACTTTTGAGCCTTACCATGCTTATCTAACAACATACCATCAGTCCACCTATCATCATCCTCAGCCTCAGGATTATTACCAATAGCATAACCCTCCACAAACTTAATCCTCGCAGACCCATCCGCATCACTAGCCAGAATCACACCACAATCACCAAGCCTAAACTTACCACTAAATATAGCCTTAACCAGCTCCTTCCAATTATGCTTCCCAGATAAATCAAAAAACTCAGGACTCCCAGTCACACGCTCGAAAGCAGCATCCGCCAGCAAGTTCCACTCCTTATCTTCAGTCGTAGCCTTCTGCGTCAGCTTCCCACACCACTTAGCAGAATTATCCACCAGACCGCCGACCCAGCCTATCTCATCATAAGCCCAAGCACTCTTCCGGATCAGCTCCGCACGCGTCCACTCATCGATAGCCTTATCAGACTGCACATGCGGATAATAAACATAATTCCGCTTATTACTAAAACGAGCTCCACTATGCCCACCCATCATCGCACCACTTAAAAAATCTCTCACCTCTACCATATTATAAATTCACTGCCGAGCCTCCACGGTTAATATTCACACACCTCACACCACCTGCATTATCCCTACACCCAGACCTAAAATCTATAAGCGCACCCTCCGCAGCACTCAGCCTCAGCTCCACCGGCACAGCACTCCTCCTAATACTAGTATTCTCATCCAACACACCAGTAGCAGTCACCACACCCTCCTTCTCCTCAGCCCTAAGAGTAGTCAGCACCTCATCTCTAAAATACTGCTCACCCTCTAACTCCAGCGTCCTAGAATACTTATTATACAACGTCTCGTAATTTATCTTACCCACAAAAAATCCCCACATGTCAAACTACCATCAACCACCTGTCCACGTGGACACCTGAGCACACACTACACATTCACACCCTCACTCATCAGAATCTCACGCACCACATACTGCATCTTACACGTATCACCCCAATCATTCGGCACCTCACTATTCTTATCCCACACCTCCTTCTTATTCTTCACAATCAGCTTAGCACTCTTCAGCTCACGGCCCCACTCATCACCCATATCATTAGGCAGCCACAGCCTAGGCTCACTCATATCCTTCACCTTATTAAGATAAAAATCTGACTCGATCGCATGGTTGAAATAATCATAAATAATCACCACTCGGCCATCGATAAAATCCTCACGAGTCTTAATATGCTTACCCCTAAACCCAGCATTACCAGCCATACCCATACTAGGAAACAACTTCCCCTTACTCCGCACACAAGCACGATACACCTCCTTAGGCTTATAATGACTATCTATAATCCCACACCCTATCTTATACTCATCACCCTCATAATAATACACCCTATCCTCCACCAGATTCAGCACATCATCCTCATGCCCCACACGGAAATACTCGATAGGCCAAGCCTGCCAATCCTCATCCCACGCAAACACAGTCCCCTTCAGCTCACTACCCTGCTTATCCACCGTCACAGTAATAACACTAGGAGCCATCGGCAAATCACATCTATACGTCCTATCAGTATAACACCACTTAAACGGACTACCTAAAATTTGATTCGTCCCATCCTCCAGACGCTTCACAAACCCAGCCACCAACTTATCCAAATCACCATCCCTAATCACCGCCTTACGAATCTCCCACGCCTTCCCCAAATGATTCGTCCAAAACCACTTCATCGCACTCAACTGAGGATTAATCACATAAGCATTCAGAAAAATCTGCGCCAACCTACCCCACCGCACCGCATTATTCAGCGAATACAAATCAGAAATATGCAAACTCACCTTACCCTCCTCAGCCCTAGCCTCACCCTCACGCTTAGCATCCGGCTCAGGAATCCACACCCCATCATTTACCATCGCACGCTTACTCTCCTCATAAATCTCCGCATGGCAGTGCTGACACTCTACATAAGTCTCATTCAGCACACGCTCCATATCATAACCACCCACCAGATCCTTACAGTGGTCAAATCTCACAAACTCCCAAATCAACTCCTGCCTCTCACCACAATGTGGACAAGCCAAATGAAACTTCTCCTGCGACCCGCTCTGATACTCCGCATCGATCGGCCCCCCCTCAAGCTGAGGCTTAGAAATAATAAACAAAGTCGGATTATCCACCGTCACCTGACGCCCCCGCGCACGGTCCGCAGTAGTATCCTCATGCTCCTGACTATGCTCCTCATACTCATCCAGGATAATCAGCTTAAACCAACCCTCCATAAACACACCCGCACCCCCAGATCCAGAGACTTGGATATCCATATTCACCAGCTTAAACGTAGACTTAGTAACATCATCCGCATCATCCGTCATCAGATGCGCCCAATGCTCCTTCAAATGAGGATCTAAACGCTTCTCCATCACCTCCTTCGCCTTAGGCATAGAGTTGATAGCATAAAGACAATGCCCCGGATCATGCCCAGGAACCCAGCGAAACGAATTCAGAGCACCCTCCGTAAAACCAGTCCGTGAAGACTTACGCACCACCACCTCACGCACACCCTCATCCTCCACAGCATCCATCAGCCTCGCAGCCCACGGCGTCTCCGCAATATCATAAAACCCCGGACGCGGCGTCTCCTTCTCGCTCAGAAAAATATGATCACAACACCAATCCTTCACACCCTGCTCAGGACTACCCAAAAGGCTCCCAGCAACAAAATTATTTAACCAACTCACCCCTAACAACACTAAAACATTTATCCCTCTCACCCACACACACAGCCCTCACCGCATCTCTACCCGCATCAGGTGCCAAAATCTGCACCGCCTTAATCATCGCCTCCAACACACTAGAGCTCAGCCTACCCATCATCGGCCCCAGCTCCGCACGCACCCAACTCTTACTAACCAAATCCCCCCCAGCCTTAGCCAAATCCGCATGAGTCTTCTCCAACATCCGCAACGTCTTCACCGCACCCTCCAAATCCTTCTCCGCCCTAGAAATCTTACCACTATCACCCACCTCATAAGCATCAGTAACAGCCTTAGCCTTCACAGCCACTACACGGCGCATCGTAGACAAACCCATATCAGTAATCTCAGCCACACCACCCAGATCAACACTATCCAACTTCTCCTCCACCTTCGGAGCCACAGCAGGCAACAACCGCATAATATTATCAGGCACCCTATGAGTCATCCGCACACCCCACCAATCCACGAACCTAACAACATCATCCAACGGTGGTAACTCACCACACTTACGCCCCACAGTCTTCCACCTCTTCACCGTCCTATCTGACACCCCATAAAAATCAGCATAATACTTCACCGCATGCTGATACCCAGTCACCTCCACATACATAGGTAACTCACCATCCCCCAACACCTTAACACCACTAACCACCATCTCAAAAAAGCCACAGTGTCAAAAAACTAAGGGACACAAAAAAAACGAACAAACCGCACGAAAGCCTACAAAGGACACAATAACCAAACCCAAGGGAAGAATACTAGGAGTCCTTCTAGGGGAGGGGACAGACTTACACCATAATAACACCCTATTGGCTATTTTCGTGCCTCAAATACATCTATCTAATAAAAGAAAAAAGTCGAATAAGTAACATAAGTCCGCAAGGTAAGCTCAACCCCTTGAAACGTATAGCATACAGAGCGACAGACTAAAACATGGTTTTCCACCACATGCAGACAAATAGTCTGCACAGATATTACTTGTGGGGTGCGGGGAGGAAAGAGGTGCAGACAAGCAAGCAAAAAAAGTCCGCAACATGCAGACCATGTTACGGACGTTATCAGACTAACCAACCGCTAAAACGGCTCAACTAGCTCAATGATATACTTACACTTGCGACCAGGCTCCATACTCAGCACCCACTTAGCTCCACCCACCACGAAATGCATACCCAGCTGCTTCTTCAGACGCTTACTAAACGGACTAGCCATCTTCTGAGGATGCATCCACTCAAGCGCCTGCATATACCTCATCTGCTCCGTCAACGTCCCCTCACTTGGCACATCGTAATACCTCCCCGGAGAACTATCCATCTCCTGCTTCACCAGGTGCAACTCATTCAACTCATACTCAAATAAACTATTCTCACGAGCCACCGCACACAACTGCAACAGCAACAGTTCCACCTTAGTCTCACCCTCAGAGCAATACTTAGCCACCACCTCAGCGATCAACCTATCAACCTCAGTCCTCCGCTTATCACCACCCTCCACCATATTAGCAGCCTCGAATGCATTACCTAAACCTGCAGCTGCCACGATACCACCCACAACATTCGTCCATCCTCGAAACGACGGAATAGACTGCGGAGCATCAGCCATCCCCTCACGGTGCCAATGACAAATCATGCTCCACCACACGCTCAGCACACGGCCTCTATTCTTCTTATCGATCAACCACTGCTCATCCATATACCTAGTCAGCTTCTTCTGCCTCTCAACAGCACGCTCACTCACATCCATACGCACAATCACACTACGGCGAATCAAATCATCGCTCAACGTGCAACCATTATCAGTGACCAGAGTCATACAATTCTTCTCCACCCTCATCAGCCTCTGCGAGTGAAACACCCGGAACTCCCACGTGCTATCTGTCACCCACCTATTCAGATCCTGATTGAAAAGCGAACCCGCAACATCATCAAAAAAAACATAACCCTTATTACTCGCAGCCACAGAGTTAAGCATCTCCTTAAACTTATCACCATCACCATAAGCATTACTACCACTAGACCCATACACAGGAATAATCACACTCTTAGCAGCCAGACTCTTACCAGCACCCTCCATATTAGCCGTATACTGAAACAACGGAACCGCACACGCAGTCGGAAACAAATACTTACTAAACAACCCCACACCACACGCCACATGAGCCGCCTTACTTCTAGGTCCATCCATAGGGAACTGACCCCAGATCTCCTCATACTCCTCCAGCGCCTTATCCAGACCCAGATCCTGCACATCAGGAACATCCTTTATCACATAGATCTCCTCCAGCGGATTATACCCCAGATCCAGCAGCACAGGCACCTTATCACGCCACACAGGCATCCGCACACTCAGCACACTCTTCACCTTAGGAATACTATCTCTGAACTCATGCGCCGCCATCACCTGCTTCGCCATGATACCAGTCATCGCAGCCAGCGGCTTATCCTCCTGAGCCTTCTCATTCCACTTCACCAGACTCACATAGTTCTGCACCCAGCTCACGAACCTATCCTCAGTCATCTCACACATCAGATCATTCTCATCACTCTCATTCTCATGCACCGTCACATAACCCCTACCATACCTATACAACCCATTAGCACCACAGATCCTACCCAGCGCTATCGCTAAATCTTTGATCTCCTGGCTCACAGATATCACCACAGCCAGCTCAGCCTCCGGGCGCTCACCAGCCGCCAACCCCTGCACACCAAGATCTATGCCCAACTCACCAGCTATCGCATTAAACTGCGCCAGCATCTCCTCAGAAATATTAGCCATTACTCAGACACCTCCCCACTTTTACCAGACACCTGCGCCGAGAGCTCCACACTCCGCACCTTCCGCATCGAGCACAGCGCCTTCACCTCTGGACTAGGATTCAGATACACCAGCCTCTGCAGCCTTGCCTTATCATACCTCACATACTTCCCATCCTTATCCACAGACCCCTCCCTATAGCAAAATGGCAACCTACTCAGCCTCACCCCACTGATAGCCGCAGCATCACCACCCAGCGCAGCCACCACAGGCTCCACCTTCTTAGCGATACGGAAGAAATCCTCGTAACTCAACGCATCCACCCTCACCAGCACATGCATAGACCTCCCACCGCTACTATACACAGCCGCCACAGCCAGAGGCAACTGACTCACCACTGCCACCCACTCCTCAGCATCCACATCATCCGCTTCCAGCAGCATATACCGCCACGCCGTCACATTCTTACCACACCGCCTGCTCACCTTAGGCCTACCCTGCTTATCCTTCGCACCACTACGCACCCACTCACCACACACAGGATTACACAGATACCACACACCCTCACGGCTACTTTTAGGAATCTCACCATGACTCGCAGCCACACCCTGCCGAGCTCCCAGCCGATAACTCCGCCCTGGCACCTCACCATCACCACTACTAAAATGTCCGAAATCACCCTGACTCCTAAAATCCGTAAACACCAACACCCGCTCATCCTTCTCATATAGATAACTCAGAAAAGCATCCGCACCCCTCACATCACGCACATCCACCGGACTCCTCTCCATCAGATCCATCAGCCCCGCTATACCGTATTGCTTCAGCAGCCTCTGCCTCTCAGGCTCATTCACCGCCATATCCTTACGCCTCACAGCCTCCCCCACAGCAGCACGCTTCTCACTCACCTCCTTATATTGATTAAAATACTCACTACCACCACCCTCAGACCGACCACCCCTCAGCATCGCACCCACCTCACCAGCACTCGCAGCAGCAGACCTCACCTTATGCTCCAGATCCTTATCACTCCACGCAGGACTACACCTAGGATTATAATGATCCCGCATCACAGCCACAGCCACACCCTCATCCAGAGCGAACCCCTTCACCAGCACACAAGCCACGCTAAACGTCGCATCATGTCCACCACCGCCACTCACAGCACCATCCATCTTACCTATATAAGCTATCGCTCTATCCACTACATTCATATCCTTTATATTCTAAATTACTATTTTTCTAAATTCTTCCTAATCTCCTCAAACGCACTCCTCTGCGATTGCAGCCACGAGCGGAACTTGCCCATTTCCAATGGATTTAAGTCTGTCCACCCTATTGGCCACCCCATGAGCCACTCGACCCACGTCGGGTTCAGCTGACCACCATTCCCCGACCTCATCGATCGTCGCTCCTCCTCTGAGATACAGCCTTCTTCGGCGAGCTTGTTTATCTTTTCGCAATTTCCTGAGCCGTTGCTCATTCCGCTTGTGCCTGGCGGTGGATAACTTCTGGACTTGGTTGCTCCTCGCTCTGCGGCGTAGTCTAGCCTGTCTCTCAACTCCCCGCTCACCCCTGCGCCCTTGTAATCCGTAGCACACGGAGTTGGAAAGATTTCTAACCTCTTCACCGCAGCTGGCAGACCGTTTCGGGGGTTTTGAATATCGAACTCCCCGCGCTTCAGAGCATCGTTTGCCAGCGGAGTAGGAAATATCTGCACCTGCTGATTTAACCCTATTTGCGCTAACCTTCCCGTCCCCTTGTCGTAATGACGACAATTGCTTCCGAGTTCCTCCCCGTTTCTTGTTTCGAGCCTCCCTACCTTGATACCTGACTCTTGAGAGCTTGGAGTCCTCCACATCCAGTTTTGCTTTGCAGCCGCCACTATATTGTATCCACCTTGACTCCCTACCACCTCCTTGTCGGCACTCGCCCTCGTTGGAGTCGGTAGCAATAATCCAGATCCTATTACGCTTGTGAGGTGCCCCGGCATGGTGCGCTCCGATAACTCCCCACTTCGCATCATACCCCATTTTGGAAAGGTCCTCCAAAATCCTGAGAATATCTGGTCGCTTGCGGAGAGTAATGTCTCGCTTGTGCCGTGTGGACCCAAAGAGTGAACCCACCATTTCGAGTAACCGTGCTTTGAAACTCCGGGGACTTGCGAGCATCGGTGAATTTTCAATCTCGACACGTTGAGGCCTGACCTCATCGATGATTCTTGCGAACTCTCCCCACAGTCCAGATCTCTCCCCAGCGAGTCCCTTTCCAGTTCCTGCACAGCTAATGTCCTGGCACGGGAACCCCCCGGTGAGCAGATCGATGAGCCCCCGCCACGGCCTACCGTCGAACGTCTGCACATCGTCGAATACTGGAAACCACGGTAAAGCACCGTCGTTATGTCTCGCAGCAATGACCTCCTGGCAATATCGCTCGATCTCGACTGCGAAAACGGGAACATCCCCCAGGATGAGGTCGGCAAGTATCCGACCTCCAGCCCCCGCAAATAAATGTCCAACTCTTCTGGGCTGCAATTCACAGGCAGACTCATTCACTTGACCCTCCCACTTCCAACACCTTCCCAAGCCTCAGCACAAACAAACACTCCAACTCCGGAGCACCCCACCTCAGCACACCCAGACCACGCCCTATCCCCAGCAGCTCCACCACCATCACACGAGCATCCTTAGAATACCCATTTCTAAACCTCACCACATCATACTCCCTACCCTCCAGCCGAGTTACCCAATAAGGCTTCACCTCACGATACTCCTCCACCTTCTCACCAGACTCGATCATATCGAACCACTTCTTTTTCAACGTCAAATGCAATACTTTCATAATTTTATTAGCTTCACCCTCTCAGACTTTCCCCTTTTACCTTTTACCTTTTACCTCATCTGAGAACCCCAACAACTCACACTCAACATACTCAACACCACGCCCCAGCAGAGGAGTAGCCAGCAGCAGACACACCAACCTTATCACCCGCTCCTCATCCTCACTCTCGCAGTCCTCCAGATTCGCATCCTTCAGAGCATCCGCCACCAGGCTCACACTCTCACGCGGCAGAAGCTTAGTCACCTCACTCAGCACCAGAGTATCAGGCACCAGCACCAGACCCTGAGACAGCCCATCCATCAGATCACTCATCCAGCTCACCAGACCAGATCGTTCCTGCTCACCTCTCCACCTCACCCGCTCACGCTCCGCATGCTCCAGACTCACAGGTCTATCACGCACACCATCCCAGCGCACCACACCATCCACCTCACCAGCACACCACTCCACAGCCAGCTCACGTCTCACCATATCGCACACCACACCACTAGCATCACGCATCCGCACACACTCCACATTACCCACACCTATCAGCTCACCCCACGTAGGTATCCCACTCACCACAGGCTCCACATCATCAGCATCCTCCGCAGTCATCACATTACCCACCCACGGATGCACCTCAGCCACACCTGGACCATCATCCAGCTTCACAAACGCCACATCATACTCCATCACATCATTCCCACACACCACACCACCACGCTCCACAGCCACCACCTCAGTCCTCACCTCATCATAATCCACATAAGCCTCAGCACCATCAGCCACCGGACACTCATCAGCACCAGTCACACCATCACCACCAGACAGCCCCTTCTCTACACTATATACCTTACCATCACCACCCACCACATGGCCCAGCCTACTCCCCTCAGGCCTATACTTACCCACAGTGGTAGCACTACATCCCACCAGCGCCATGATCCCCCTATCACTCAGCTCCGGATACTCCATACTAGCCAGCTCCACACACCTGCGCAGATCCTCACTCCCACGTCTCAACCCATGACTCGCATTCGCACCCAGCGCATACTTCAGAGCCTCCACCTTACCACCCTCACGCACATCAGCCACACACCCCAGAAACTCACTCGCATGCGCCGCACTCACACGGTGGAAACCATCACCCACCCACAGCCTACCAGCCTTATCACTAAACAGAACCACAGCAGGAAACGGCCACCACCTACGCTCAAACCCCACACTACCCTCCAGCAGAACCTCAGCACCATCCTCAGCCACACCATCAGCATAAGCCCTCTCCAGCACACCACTATACTCACTAATAGTAGCCGGATCATTCGCCACCCTACCCTGCGTAGACTCATCCAGCTCCACAGCCGCCAACTCCACCCACATCAACCCCGCAGCATCATTATTATTATCTATAGTCTTCATATTATTATATTCGTTTTTCGTTATTTGTTATTAAAATTATCTACTTAAAAAATCACTACATAGGCAGCACACCCTGCCTAGTCTCACGCTCTATCCTCTCACAAGCCGCCAGAAAATACTCTGGATCCAACTCACACCCCACAAACTCCAACCCCGCATAATGAGCCGCCACAGCAGAAGATCCACTCCCCAAATGAGCATCTAAAACCCTCTGGCCAGCCGTTACATAATTCTCGTAAAACCAAGCATATAACCTCACAGGCTTCTGAGTCGGATGAATCCTCTTCTCATTCAACTTCTTATTACCCTCCTGGATACCACCATCACGCGAACTCCCCTGCATCATACCATTCCACATATAAGTGTATTTACGCACGCTCTCGATCGAGGACAGATAAGCCACCTCACAATCACTAAAAGTAGAAATCCCATTAAGCTTATCCCAAATCAACCTCCCGGATCCTAAATTAGTAATAGCGTAATAATTAATTCCCCAAATCAACTGATTCTTAGAAACTCTCAATAACTCATCAAAATATTCCTGCCCCGGAACCTTCCAAGTCCCCAGCTTCTTATATCCATTTCTAGCCACACCAGTCTTACTGCACCGCCCTCCATAAAAGCCCAATTTATTAGGCCCATCAAAATAAGGAGGATCTACCACAGCCCAATCAAAGTGATTATCTGCATAACCCCTCATCAGCTCCATATTGTCGCAATTCCTAATATCTAATAAATCCGTCTTCATAATCTCTAATCGTCCACCTACACTTTCACCTTTCACCTTTCACCTTTCACCTTTCACCTCCGTCAACCAGAGCCAAAGGCTCAAAGTTGACGGCTCCGCTTAGCCCCATTCTTCCTATTACTATTCCCCATCTGCGCCTGCCTATACTTCTCCTTAGCACCCTCACGCTTACCATCTCGTCCCTTCACACCAGTCCCATCGAACATCGCCAACAACCGATAATCCCAAGCCGCACGAGTCTCCCCGAACATACTCCCACAGTCAGCACCGCTCATCTGAGCTATCAGATCAGGCGACAGCTTCTGAGCCATCCCATACAACCTCCGCATACTCACCCCAGGATGATAACCATCCTTAAAACAAAACTCCAGAAACGCCCTAGCCCCCGCACGTCTACCCTCAGCATAACCCTCAGCCCTACCACGCTCGAAATCATCATCCTCACCATCATCCACCCCCAGCGCAGCCTGCTCCATAGCATCCACCTCCATCAG
>CAKZMG010000223.1 GCA_937128235.1 uncultured Verrucomicrobiales bacterium | reverse complement strand
CTCTGGAATCACATCATTCTCCTAATAACACTCATCACTCTACTAGCTCTCTTCTGGACAGGACGTAAGCTTAATGGCACATTTTAGCAGATAGTTAAGTAAAGTTTACTTTTAAGTTTGACTAGTCACTTCATAATAAGGTATTTTATTTCAATCCCAGAAATAAAATTATGAAGAATATACCACTATATCTATTAGCCATGAGCATGACCTCTGTGTCTGTCGCTCAAACATTCACCTACTCCTTTGAAGCCGCAAATGGCTCAGCATGGCCGGCAGACTGGTCAGGCGCATCGTTTTCTGATGAAGGCCACCATAATAATGGTTGGGGCTTTGACAACCCAGGTTCTGCTACAGATGACTACACTGGCGCATATGTTGGCGATCAATCCGCTAACGTCTCAGGAGCCAAGTATCACAACAAGTCATATGATGTCACAAAGAGCAGCCTTAACTACACCATGAGTTGGAATCCAAATGGATTTAAAGGTCTTGTTGATAATGTTGCAGCTGGCAAATCTCCTGAGAACCAAATCATGCAAATTGGGCTTTTCAGCGCTACTCCAGGGAGAAATAACTCCAGATTCGGAACTGATGTCGTCACGTCCGCAGCAGGTCAAGACTCTATCTACTTAGCTGGCGTTGAACTCTCATCAAATAGCTCCACTCAGCAAGGCTCACTATCCCTCAGATACTATGACGAAGCTGGCAGTCTCTTAGCCAATTTTGGCACCCTGAACTACACTGCTGTCGAGGCTGCAGGTGCTCACCTCTTTAACTTCCGCCAGGACTTTGTAGATCTCAACAATGGGGATTTACAAATCACTCTAACCATGGACGAATACATAGTTAACCCAGGAACTAACTCGACTACATTAGTCGGGCAGACTAGCTTCGGCACGCAGAATGTGACTCACAATCTCAACAGTCTAACAACGATCACACCAGGCTTAGGTATCCGTGTTCATGACTTCGCAAATACTGGCATCACTGCTGCCAACTACGATGGTGGAGTTCCGGTAGTCGTCCCAGAGCCATCTTCAATCATGCTCACTATGCTTGGCTCGTTAGGATTCATCCTCAGACGAAGAAGATAACACTTCACCAATAGTTAACCTCTCTAATGGGTGATATGAAAATAAGCAGAACATCTGCTTTACTCATATCACCCGTTTTTTATTGAAAATAATCACCTATTCAAAACCTCGCTAATACTAGGGTTTTCCCTCATCTCTCGCGGCAGAAGCCTATAATAATACTTAGCCTTCTCAATATTTCCTAGCATTAGCTGAGTCGTTCCACAGCCTAAATTAGCATCTGGATCAGCTGGATTTATTTTTTGTGCTCTACTAAATAACTGCATCGACATTTTAAGATCACCCTCAGAAGGTGACTCTTTGTTAATAAAATAGCTCGCTGCATTGATAACCAGAGTCATATTCTTAGGGAACTTATTAAGCCCATCGCGTATAGTGATCTCAGCCTCCGCATACATTTGAAGCTCGGCTTGCAGAATAAAACACCTCGTCCACACTCCCACCTCTGGCATTTTCACCCTCATTCCTTTAGCAAAGGACTCCAGCGCGTCTTGCGTCTTACCTAACTTCTTTTGGCTAATCCCCATATTCATGAGTGCCAGGCCAGATTCCTTATCTATTTCATGTGCTTTTTCGTAGTATCTCAGAGCTTTTTCAGGATCAGATTTATCATAAATAGCTCCATAATGAATCGGTGCCAATAGACTACGTGGATTCACTTTCATCTCATTACTAAAAAGCGTCTCATCGTTTTTCCAAATAGGTAACTGAAGCTGTTGACCAACGAAAAACTGAATCAAAATAAATGACAGCACCACCGTTGCCAACATCTTCTTACCATGAGCAAAATTACTAACCCATT
This sequence comes from uncultured Verrucomicrobiales bacterium, assembly GCA_937128235.1. Lineage (GTDB taxonomy): Bacteria > Verrucomicrobiota > Verrucomicrobiia > Verrucomicrobiales > Akkermansiaceae > Rubritalea. The sequence continues at coordinate 9,898 of CAKZMG010000223.1, read as the reverse complement.
TAACAAATCCCACTAAAATCAAAACCAGACCCAGCATAGGCAAATAACTGTACCGATCCGCAGTAAAATAATAACCCACTGTGACTACCCCTGAAACAGGCAACCACATCAACACATAAGTAGCCACCCCAAGAGCGATTAGCCTCTCCTTTAAGCACAGCCAAGTAAACAATGGCACCAGCACAGCAATGATTGCCAGTGAAATGGCACTATCCCGAATGGAGGTAGGTGGATAAAACCATAACTGGCTCGGATGAGGCCACAAGAATCGTTCAAGATAAAATGTAAAACTAACCGGAATCTTAGATACCCTCTGAACTACACTCAACTGATCTGACACCGATGCTAGATCACCGATAGACTGAAAATAGATAGCCACACCAGCAGCAGCACACGAAGCCAAATAGAATGGCAGTAAAACAGGCAGTGAACTAAAAGCTGAGCGAACTATATTCTTCTTAGCATAGAATAGCACAAAAAGCACCAAAGGCAGGGTCACAACACTGGGCTTCGACATGAGTGCTAAAACGAACAAGCAAAAACTCAGCAGATATAGGAACCTATGTTGATTCATTCTCCACTTCATAAAACTATAAATACTCGCGAAAAAGAATGCGCCAGAAAGAACATCCTTCCTCTCCGATAGCCACGCAACAGACTGGATTTTCTCAGGATGGATTGCCCAAAGCAGCGCAATAAAAAAAGCCAATAAGCTAGACTTACTCAACCCTTGAGCCACCAAAAACAATAAACCCGCAGCCAATGCATGCCAGAAAATACTTACCGCATGATGCCATCTCGGACCCAGTCCAAACAACTCAACATCCAGTTGATGGGACAAAAACGTAATAGGATGCCATAGGTTTGTTTTACCTGTTGATGTCATCGCCCACTTAGCATTTGTGAGCGACAACCCACTATTCACATTAGTATTCTCAGTAATATAAATAGGATCATCATAACTTATAAAATCAAACTCAATCGCTGAGATAAAAGCTAAAACAGTAAGAATAAATACAGCGAATAAATCATACAAAGAGACCTTAGAATTAGTGCTTTTCCGGCAGTTAGCTGTTTTAGAACAAATCATTTAGATACAGCACTTATAGTTTAACCAACATTTATCCAGCACAATATTTATTGATGTAACAAGTTCTTAAGATTAGTTATAATTGCTAACCTCTCGTCAATCCTTAGTTTTAAAAATAGTCATTAATTAATTTTTCTTAGATTTATGATTTGACTTTGTTTGTTTCACATGTCTTAATAAGCAAGTAATCCCTAAATTTGGCAAAAACAACCAACCAACAACAGTAAAATGAACAAACAACTTTTAACAGCACTGCTAGCAACAACTGTCAGCGTATCAGCACAAACAATCACTTATGATTTCAATAGTCAGTGGAATGGCGACTGGCAAACTTATCATACCCAGACAGGCGGATCATCATACTCGCCTTCAATGAACTACAGTAAGTCACACGAAGGCAGACTAGGCGGAGCAGGAGGAAACACTCTCGGAGGCACCGTATCAGCACCTGCTGGATACCAGGGGCAAATCACATCAATTTACGAAGGAATCCCAACACGGTCACTCGTTAATAGCACAGACAGAATCAGACTTCAGGGTTCTTACAGTGCTTTCGCCAACCAAAATGCGTTCCAAAACACTGGAGTCAGTGAAGCTGGACAGGTTGGAATCATCAACGCTGGAAGCTCTAACGCAAGCAAAACGCTTTCTGGTGGTGACTCCGTTTACTTAGGATTTAAAGAGTTAACATGGACAGGTCAAAACGTATCCGCTCCATATCCTGGAACTGCTACTTTAGAGCTTGGCCTCTACGTAGATGGTGTTCAACAGGTCAGCTTCGGTACTTACACAGCTTTTGACTACGGAGCTAGAATTAGCAATGGTAGCATCTGGGCTCAATGGTATGAATATGATATTTTGTTTGAGAATCTCGGCAATGGTGACCTAGGATACAAGATTGGAGTGAATCAAGTTAGTCATTACTATGACGGCCCCACTGGCTCCATCAATGAAGGCGCACCTGTTTCCATTGGCACTTGGCAAGGCTCCCTTGGCTCAAATGGCGGAATAACAAACCTCAGTAATCTACGAGCTGCATACGGAACAAATATAGTCAATACAGACGTCACAGTAACAGGCTTCACTTTTGACCACACACAATCTGGTGACCTTCACGACGGAGTAATTGTTGTTCCTGAGCCCAGCTCATCACTACTGGCAGCTTTCTCTTCTTTCTTATTGTTAGTCCGCAGAAAAAGATAACCTCATTCCACCTGACAAAGCATGAACAGACTATTCTTAGCCACACTCATCGGACTCACAGCCAGTGCTTATGCACAGACTAGTAATGTTGACGTATTCTTATTGTCAGGTCAATCCAATGCTGATGGCTCTAACTCATATTACCAAAGTAGCGGTAATCCTCCCTCTAAAGGACCAGGCTTAACTCCAGCTAATGCTCATTTTGCAAATGCTTACTCTGGCGTAAAATATGCCTACGCTCATGCTAATCCTGCTAGTTCTCCAAATCCTCGCTACCTTCAGAGTAGTGGATTTCAAGACCTAAAACCCGCTACATGGGGCATGATGGGACCAGAGATCAGCCTAGGAAGAAATCTAGACGCGCTACACACTGATGATGTAGCTCTACTAAAATACACCTCACCCGGAACATCACTAAACACTCAGTGGGGTCCGGATGATAACCTGCTCTATCCTGACATGGTAAACTTCTATTCAGGTCATCTAGCAACGTTAGCTACCCAATACACCACCGTAACCGTGCACACCTTCTTCTGGCACCAAGGGGAGTCTGATAGCGGCACCACATACGTGGCAGACTATGCAACCATGTTCGATCAGTTAAAAATAGATCTTAACCTCGCTGGGCTAACAAGCGTCATGGGTATGCTCCACGAGGACTTCCTCAGCGGCACACCTGGTAATCCTCAGTCTAATATTGGAGCAGTAAATAATGCCATCACACAGCTCTCAATGAGATCTGATATTGCAAATACTGGCTCACTAAATGCAATCCCCCTCCACGATCAAATCCACTGGGATGCTAACGGACAGCTCACACATGGCGATAAAATGTATGATGCTTATAGAGCAAATTTTTACCAAGTTCCTGAGCCAAGCTCTAGCATACTACTTCTTATGTCTTCGAGCATTCTATTAAGCAGAAGGAAAAGATTATAGCGAAGAAAATCATTTTCACTCATTCAAGACTTCTTGAATTGCTGGATGACTTCTTTCTACCAGAGGCAATGTGAGAAATAACTCTCTTGCTTCTTTTTTATGTCCAGCTGTGTAGGCTGCAATTGCATAGTCTTTGACGAAGTCCGCATTACGCAGTTTCAAATTATATAGCTTGCGATAATAAAGCAGAGCGGCAGAAGAGTCTTGCCTGACATCATAGTTATAGTTAGCAGCCGCTAACATTATATCGATAGATTGCGGATAAATTTTTAATCCTTTTGCAATGATCTTATCAATACCCTGCTCACTCTTCATTTTAGTCTTAAGGTTAATTAACATAGCCCAACACTTATCATCTTGAGTGGCTGCCTGCGTGGCTAAATCATAGCTATTTATTGCCTGCCTCATCATACCCTGTTGTTCATAAATAGCTCCCATATTAGTCAGAGCTAGAGCTGACTCACCATCTATATCATGAGCCTTCTGGTAGTAGCTGAGCGCAAGCATCGGGTCATCTCCCTCAATACTATGACCATAATGTATTGGAGCTAATAAGCTTCTAGCATTTACTGTCATTTCATGTTTAAACAAGGTCTGGTCACTTTTCCATAAAATTAGATGAGATTGCTGAATACAAACTAAAACAATTATCCAACCAGCTAAACCAACATGCGCCACTTTTCCTAAATCACCCCATTTTTTATACTTAACCAATAAATCTACTAATCCTAATGCTACTAATATGAGTCCGATTTGCGGCAAATAACTATACCTATCTGCTCTAAAATAAAAACTCAGCGGCACTATTCCAGATACTGGTAGCCACATTGCTAGATACCAGACTCCCCCCAAACCTACTAACTTACTTTTCCGCGCATACGTGATGACTAGAACTACCGAAACAATGGAAATAATACCTGACACCAATAATCTTTTTAAACCCAAATCAGGATAAAACCATAGCTGATGTGGCGTGGGACTAAAAAATCTCTCAATATAGAACGAAAAACTAAGTAAAATTTTCAAGAAATACTCCATACTCCATGCATTGCTTGCAAGATTCGACAAACCGCCTTTTGACTGAAAATAAACCGTAACGATTGCCGTAATTACAGCTAAAGTAAAAAACGGAATTAATCTCAAACACATCGTCTTAAAAATAAATTTCTCTCTATAGAAAAAATAATAAATCCCCAAGAGCAAGAACGGCAATCCCACAACACTGGGCTTAGATAAAAGAGCAAGAGCATAACAGCCTACACACAACCAATAAATTACCTCCTTTTCACTAACGAGCCACTTCAGAAAAACATATAGGCTGAGGAGAAAGAACATGCCCGAAAGCACATCTTTACGTTCAGACAACCAAGCTACACTTTGCACTCGCTGGGGATGCAAAGCCCAGATAAGCACTATAAAAACAGGTAACCATTTTGAATGAGTGAGCTGAGCAAATAGCAAATAGAGGAATAATGCCCCTAATCCATGATAGAGCACATTCATAGCATGATGCCCCTTCGGGATTAGCCCAAATAGCTCTACATCCAGCTGATGTGATAGATAAGTCAACGGATGCCATAAATTGACTCTCCCCACTGAACTTACAGCCCACACCGCATTTTCACAGCTAAGCCCAGTATTTACATTAATATTTCCAGTTATGTATTCTGGATCATCATAGTTAATAAATCCAAATTTTAGTGACGCACTATATGCTAGAACTACTGCAAAAAACAATAGTCCTCCAAGCACTCTATTAATTTTCATAAGCTGATCAATTTTTCTGTCTTTGCTGGCTATGTTGCTATAAAAATTATAGCCATTCTAGGATCGACTTAAATTTAACTGATTACAAAACTCAATACTAGCGAGCCTCAATATAATTCACACCTTCGCCCTCCTTATACTTGAACTTAAACTCACGGTTTGAGCCATCTTCCTGAACCGCTACTAGTTTGCCGCCATTGCCTAGTATCAGCACAATACCTTCGCCCGAAATAACATTTTCTACAGTACCATTCCCTGACTTTGGAAGAACTAGCCTGAAGGAATCTTGCACAAACAAATTAAAGTCTCTGTCAAAATCTAAAATCACATCCACATTCGCATTCTCCACTGCTTTAACAAAGAAGTTTAACTCAGCATTAGTCGGATTCTCACTAAAAATCAAGTCACTCAAGCTGCTATTAGGATTAGCAATCGCCTGATTAAGTGCAATCACAGCCACTCCTCCCTCCTTCGCATCATCAAACTCCAAATCTATCACATAATTCGAACCCTGCCTCATGTAATCATACTTCGCTTCTTGCACACTTGTATCAGTAGCATAAGATAGGTCGTCATTGTCAATAATAGTTAGTGTCGGCCCCCCACTCCCTCTAATCTCTATCATATCGCCAGCGTTTGGATCATCAGGGAAGACATCTCCACTATCATCACTACTACTGCTACTACCATCACATGATGTCAGTAATACTGACGAAAAAGAAAATGCTGAAAGCAGCCCAACTTGAATTACTCTATCTAGTTTCATTTAATAATTTGTAAATTTAATATACTTTAACTATTTCTAAGAGAATGGCAATCATAAAGAATAATCTCAGACACCTCTAGTCCAGAAAAACATCCTTCGAGGAATAAAAAATACGTATTTTAAATGAAAACTTTCTGTAATTTCTGAAAAAACATGCTTTAACAAATGCAGACAATCTCAACACAATCAATTTACTAAAATGAAAGGCGCACTACTACTTAACCTCGGCTCACCAGATTCTACAGAAGTCCCAGATGTAAGAAAATACCTTGATGAATTCCTCATGGATGAACGCGTTCTCGACATAGCTGAATGGAAGCGCAAGCTCCTCCTGAAGCTCATCATCCTCCCTAAACGTCCCCAGGCAAGTGCAGAGGCATATTCGAAAGTTTGGACAGACGAAGGATCTCCACTCATTGTTACTAGTAAAGCTCAGCAAAAGCTCGTTCAAAACGATACCGAGATCCCAATATTCCTAGGAATGCGCTATGGTTCACCCTCCACGGCAGACATTGTAGCCGAGATAAAAAATGCCGGAGTCACAGAGCTACTCATCATCCCTCTCTACCCTCACTACGCCATGTCTAGCTATGAATCAGCGGTAGTTAAAGCCATGGAAGAGCTTAGAAAACAAGCTCCAGACATCAAAACCAAACTCGTCCAGCCCTTCTATAAAGATCCTAAATACATCCATGCACTATGGGAATCCATCAAGCCTCAATACGAAGGCTCGGGCGCTCACCTCATGATGTCATTCCACGGTATTCCAGAGCGACACGTCAAGAAATCTGACCCCTCACACGCGCACTGTCTAGTCACCCCGGATTGCTGTGACACCTGCCACCCAGCCCACGCGACCTGCTACAGACACCAGTGCCTTACCACTGCCAAGGAGCTCATGAAATACGGAGGACTAGATGAAAAAGACGTCACCATTTCCTTCCAGTCCAGACTCCTCCGCGACCCATGGCTTTCACCATACACAGACTTTGAAATCGAAAGACTCGCTAAAGAAGGAGTCAAAAAGCTCAAAGTCATCTGCCCAGCATTCGTCACAGACTGCCTAGAGACTCTAGAAGAAATAGCCATGGAAGGTAGAGATGAATTCCTCGAACACGGAGGAGAAGAATTTGAACTCATCCCCTGCCTAAACACCCATCCACTCTGGATCAAATGGATGGTAGATAAAATCGAAAATTGGGAGTCATAACTGGGAATCATAGCACCTCCAAACGACTCAAAACACCATCAACATTCCAATTGCCAGCTATCCATTTCCACATTAAACTATACCATGACTAAATTCCGAATCACCTACCTAGCGCAGACTCTCATCCTCACGCTATCTAGCTTCACTCTTGCACAAGAAGTGGCAGAAGAAGTGGCAGAAAAAGTCGTAGATCAAGCAGAAATCTTCAAGACAGCCACTGCAATAGCCAATGAAGATCTCTCTAAACTAAAGCATCCGCTGAAACCAATGTTATGGAAAATAGAAGGCAACGATTTGAAGAAAGCCAGCTACCTCTTCGGCAGTGTTCACGTAGCAGATGAAAACATCATCACCCTCCACCCAGCTGCTGAGGCTGCCTACCAGCAAGCCGACACTCTCGCTACCGAGGTCAGCATGGGGCTAATGACCCAGCTTAGAGGCACCAGAAAAATGATCCGCAATGATGGAAAAACTCTTAAAGAAGCCATCGGGGAGGAAACCTATGCCGAGCTCAATACCTTGCTTGCAGACATCGACCCTGTGCTATCAGCAGCACCATTTAGCAAGATGAAAACCTGGGCAGTCATGATCCTTCACGGCATGATCGAAGAGCAGATGAAAGGCGGAAAACCACTTGACCTCATTCTCTGGGAAAGAGCCGATGAAGATGATAAAAAACAATGGGCACTCGAAACTATAGACGGTCAAATGGGTGGTTTCGATAAACTCACAGAGGCTGAACAATTGATCCTACTTAAAGATTCAATCTCTGCCGCTAAACTCCTCAAAAAAGAAAAGCTCGACTCCATTACTCTTCTAAAAAACCTCTACCTCAAAGGTGATGCTGAAAAACTCATGGAAACGCTGACACTTCTCGGAAAACTTGATGGAATGAACCAAGAAGTAGGAGAAAAATTTGAGAAGCTTATCCTTTTCGACCGCAACGAAAGAATGGTAGCAAAAATCTTAGAAACTTTTAAGAAAATGCCTGATAAGTCACACTTTATTGTAGCTGGAACCATGCACTACTTGGGTGATAACAACGTCTCTGAACTCCTGCGCAAACAAGGATACAAGATCACTAGAGTAGAAAAATAAATAAAATCGTAACTTTCTCGCAACTTTCCCTACGGGTAGCGGTTAATACCCATGTCAGGAGAAATACAGACCTAAAATCTTCACAGAGATCGATCATCTAGATCATCATAAAACCGACATGAAAACGAACGCCCATAACACTGAACATTCAGAACATAAGCAACTCAATGAGTTAGAGAATGATGCAGTCTGGACTCTGCTTGATGAAGCTGAAAAGGTTTCTCCAGTCGAGGCTACAGCTAGTCCTATGTTTGCCAGAAATGTCATGCGCGAAATCCGTCTCCAGTCAGCTCCTAAGTCTCCTTCACTTTGGCAGCGCATTTTCGCTCCTAAATTCAACAAAATAGCTCTCTCTCTCTGTGCTACAGCAGCATGCGCAGCCCTCGTGATCAACATGCTGCCTGAGCAAAACTCAAAATCAGGCACTTTAGCTGCCGAGGATCAATTAATCGAAGGCATAGAGGATATCTCATTAGAGGAACCAGCCACACTCAGCACCACAGAAGAAATAGACAACTTCACCGGTGAAATGCTAGAACTCGCTGATCAAGACCCATTCTTCATCTCCGAAGAAGAAATCGAGATCGCGATGCAGCTGTAGTTTTCGCTCCGGAATTTGGCACTAGTTTTCTGAAGACTGATTTGACGTTTTCGGCACATAGCTTTCACTTCACTTTTCTATCACTCCTGCTATTCTCACGCCATGGTAAAAATAGGAATCAATGGATTTGGCAGAATGGGAAGACTCGGGTTTAGAAATGGATTTGATCATCCAGAATACCAGATCATCCAAATTAATGAGCACAAGGGAACTGCCGAGACAGCTGCGCATCTGTTAGAGTTCGATACCGTACATGGCCGATGGGACAGAGAAATTTCTCACACAGAAAAATCCTTCACTGTAGAAGGACAGGAAATCGCAGTAACACTCGAAAACACCATCGGAGCAGTAGATTGGTCAGACTGTGACATCGTCATCGAGTCCACTGGAGCATTCCGCACCGAAGCTACCCTTGGCGAGTATTTCCGCCAAGGCGTAAAGAAAGTCATCGTCGCTGCCCCTGTAAAAGAAGGCGGAGCTCTCAACATCGTCATGGGATGCAATGATCATCTCTACGACCCTGCCGAACACCACCTTCTCACAGCCGCCTCCTGCACCACAAATTGCATCGCACCCGCCATCAAAATCATCCATCAGCACCTCGGTATCAAACACGGCACCATCACCACTCTGCATGACATTACTAACACCCAAGTCCTCGTAGATGCACCGCACAAAGACCTCCGCCGGGCACGCTCAGCCATTAACTCACTCATCCCCACTTCCACAGGCTCCGCCACAGCCATCACCATGATTTACCCAGAGTTAAAAGGTAAGTTAGACGGACTCGCCGTGCGCATCCCCCTGCTCAATGCTTCTCTAACAGATTGCGTGTTTGAGCTAAATCGCGAGACTACCGTAGAAGAAGTAAACTCACTACTCAAAGCCGCATCAGAAGGAGAACTCAAAGGCATCCTAGGCTACGAAACCAAGCCACTCGTCTCTGCCGACTACACCAACGACACCCGCAGCGGCATCATCGATGCTCCATCCACCATGGTAGTAAACGGCACCCTTCTCAAGCTCCTAGTCTGGTACGATAACGAAATGGGCTACGCAGCCCGCATGATGGAACTCACTCAAAAAGTAGCTCAATCCATAGAATAAAAAGGCGAAGCGGTCTAGGTTCAGAACATAGTTTACAGAATAGGTTCAGAACATGGTTTACACATTGGCATAAAAAACTTCTCATTAGAAGTTTGTTTATGCCGTGGAAAGAAACCG
>CAKZMG010000222.1 GCA_937128235.1 uncultured Verrucomicrobiales bacterium | reverse complement strand
GCTGCACCAATACGAAGGGATGTTTTATCTTCATATCTGTCACCACCGAATACAGTATCTGTGTCTTCTTGAGAGTATCGGGCAAATACTCTAGCTCTAAGCTGAGAGTTAACTTGATGGTTATAGCTTAGGTTACCGTAAGCAGAAGTTTTATCACCGAACTGAGCGCCAACTGAAAATACAACTGATGAATCATCTGATAATCTGTGCTCGAATCCAACACTTGCTGTAACTCTGTCTGTATCACTTGTATCATAATCAGACATTGTGTAACGAGCTGTCGCTGTTAATGTGCTCTGTTGGTTAAGTGTATAGCGGAATTGGTTGTAGATAGCAAAGCTGTTTACGTCATTACCGTCACCGTCATAGTCGAGCATTGAGTATGCAATACCTGTGTAAGTAGCAAGACGATCTGTCCAGCGATAACCAATCGCGTTGTCAGTGGAGAAATATGTGTATTCTTCGATCTGACGAGAAGTGATTGGACCGTAAAAGTTACCAAGATCTAAACCATAATTAAAGAAATTACGACTTACGAAACGCACTCTATCGTTAATTCTGTGATTAAGATTCAATGCTAAGTTTCCATTGTAAACAGTGTCATCAACTCTAACATCATCAAGATAATGTGTAGCACCTACTCCTGCGTTAATGTCCCATGAGGTTTGCTCACCTCTGACAACTAAGTTAGCACCTAAGTCAGCCTTGACATAAGTTGATGAATCTTCTGGACCAAAAGTAGTTGGATTCACATTATCATCATAACCGAAAGCTACACCAGCTGTGTATCTAAGTGGTGATGAATCGCTTTCTGACTCGTTTGGGTTAATATCGAACAAACCTTGCGCGCTAGCCACTCCTGAAAGTAGAGTTGCTGCTGCTGTGTATTTAATTAGCTTCATATTTGTTAAAAAGTGTTTTTTAGTTGAGATTAAGGCTGTGAGTAAGGGTTGCTTGGTCTAGTTTGACCTCCACCTTGTGGTAAGAAAACTTGAATCGGGCTGAAATTACCTGTTGCATCTAAACCGATGAAGTCGAGAGGCTCGAAGCTTGCAACCTTCTTATTCTCTTTCACTGGCTCAGTTCCGCCCTTAGCAGAATATCCACCTTTAGCAGAATAGCTTTCGCCAGCACCTTTTGAGTACTTGGCTGACACTTCCATTACTTCAGCGTGCGCATCTGGTGCAACTGCGAGAGCGCAAGTAGTGATGAGAGAAACTCTCTTCGGAGCAGCCTCAATAGCTTGCTCGACGATCTGAGCTACTAGCTTCTTATCAGCCTCGGTGATTACAATAGCTGCTTTAACGATTTCACATGCACAAGCTTCATTAGCAGCGATCTGCTGAGAAACAATTGTTAGAACATGCTTAGGCTTTGCGGTGATTTCTTTAGCCGCTGACTTTGATACTGCATAGCAGTCTGCTGCACTAGCAACTGGTGCTGCTACAGCTAGGAGTGCACCTACAAGTGCGAATTTTAATGTATTTTTCATAATAATATTTTGGGTGAACGTTTGTTATTATTCTATCGAAGTATCTGCTTTAAATCATGAATTAAATAATATCTCAGCATTGACTGTAATATTGCTTATTATTCGTAATTGCATCTACAAAAATGATTATTCAGATTTTAGGAACTTAGGCAACTATTTTTTATACTTTTAATACCCCTGATCAGTGCATTTCAACCTAAGTGGAACACAAGATCGCCTATAAGCCTTATGCTTAAAGCCTCGTAGGATGATCCACAAAGTAGTTACAAAGTAAATATTTCTGCTTTAGACGCTCAATTAACTTAAGAACTCCGAAGGTTTCTGTCGCATAATGACCACCATAGACAACATTTATGCCCAATTCTTCGGCTAGTGGATAACTCCAATGAGGCCCCTCACCCGTTACAAATGTGTCGATCCCTTCATCAACCATCGCTTGCACCTCTGAGCCGGCTCCACCTGTAATAATACCCACCATGCCCACATCAGCGGCGGATCTTCCTTTACAGCATTTCACATCACCTCCTAACGCAGATTGAATACGCACAAATAATTCATCAAATGATAAATCCATCCGTTGCTTAAGCCCCAGCAGCTCCCCTTTCCAAGGATGAAATTTTTCCGTTGCATTCATTCCTATTTGTCGGGCTAAGAGAACATTATTACCCCACTCCTCATGTATATCTAGTGGTATATGAGAACTATAAACTGCCATATTAGCATCGATCGCTAATTTTAATTTCTCATACTGCGCATCCACTATCTTCTTCGCTCCATGCCAAAACATACCATGATGGACTATGAGTAGATCAGCACCAGCCGAAATAGCCTTTTTAAAAACAGGTAATGACGCATCTACAGCGGCAGCAACCTTGGTAACAGTGCCATTGTTTGCTAGCTGCAGCCCATTTAGCGCTCCAGGATAATCTGGAACTTTCTTGGTTCGCAATTCATCATCTAAGTATCTAACAATTTTTTCTAACTCTATCATAACCTTTATTTTCATTCATACAATCTCACAACGAGATAACACCCTCTGCATATCATCTGGAATATCAGAACTCCATTCATAGGATCGGTCTTGCAAGATCAAACTCATTCTCGAAGCATGTAGTGCATGTCTCTGGAGAACTAACTTATTTAACATCTCTTCATCTACTCCATTCTCAATGAACTTCAAATACAAGTTCTCATTTCCTCCATAAATTTTATCCCCCACTATAGGATGCCCAACATGAGATAAATGGACACGGATTTGGTGCATTCTCCCGGTCTGAGGCATCACGCTTAACAAACTCATTTTCTTACCCGAAACCATGAATCGCCTCTCCACCTTGAGAGAGGTCACGCAGTGCTTTCCTGCTTCATGCACCATTTGCATCACATAAATTTTACTTTCCTCCATCTCACCTCTACGCAGAATAGGAGCGTCCACCACCTTCTCTTCCCATTCTGGCCAGCCATGCACTATCGCATCATAGCCTTTTTCCACCTCTCGCCTCTCCATGAGTCGTCCCAGCTCTCTAGCCACAGTCTTATTCTTAGCTATCAGCACTAAACCACTAGTCTCTCTATCTAGCCTATTAATAATACTCAGCCGCGCACCATTTGCCATCTCATAGGACAACAACCGCTCAACACCACCAAGCAGCGTAGGCTCATCTCCCTTATTATTTGCTGGATGCACTATTAAAGGCGCACCTTTATTTAAAAGTATCCACCCATCTCCCTCATCTACCACGGAGAACTTTTCCTGCACCGCAATCACGCCTTTGTTTAAATCATTACCCATAGACCGTCACTACTATCTCCCGGCGGTGTCTAGCTCGCCTGTGCTCAAATAAAAATATCCCCTGCCAAGTACCTAGCATCATCCTAGAGTTCTTCACCGGCACCGTCTCATTGCTACGCGTCAATACCATTCTAATGTGAGACGGCATATCATCAGGACCCTCATAAGTATGTTCAAAATAAGGCAGATTCTCAGGCACCAGCCTATCAAAATAAGCCTCCAGATCCCGACAAGCCGTGGGATCAGCATTCTCCATGAGCACCAGGCTCGAACTAGTATGCCTATTATAAATACTCACCAGCCCCATCTCCACACCACTCTCAGTCACTAAGCTCTCTACCTCAGACGTCAGCTCATACACGCCTTTGCCGCGGGTTTCCACCTCGATAGTTTTCATGAAGATCATTGTGAATAACTTTATTTGAGCAGCACACTATTGTCCATCCTATTCACCACTTAGTTCAGCTAAATTAATTATAATTCTAGTTTTTTTTCAAGTGTCCCCCAAAATACCCTCTCTACAACTCAAACCATCTTAAATTATAAGAAAAAAGGACATTTAAAGCTTGTTCACCCACGGTCGAATTTAATATTTTTTGGGGTTAAGGCAAATAAGAATAGCATTTTCTAACATTTCATGCTATACTTACCAACGTTATGGCAACTACGAAAAGAACACGTTTCTCACGTCGCGTCCCAGATCATGTGACAGATGAGATCGTTCACGTATTAGGAGACGACGATAATTTCTTCGGATTCAATGACCTCTTCGAACTCGTTTTCGAGAGACTCAAAGAACGCAACGCGGTAAGCGGTGGCGAAGAAATGCTACGTCTCAGAGCATATGAGAAATTACAAAACCTCGTCACGCGTGGCATGGTAGAAAAGCAAGGCAAAGAATACAAAGGCCTAGCTAGACTTCCAGAAGCTCACAGCACATTCGAGGTCGAATAATCTATATTCCGCATTTTATGCTGGATAAACCACTCATCTAACCTTAAACCTTAGCCCGTGCCGCACACCGCAGCACGGGCTAAATTTTTTCCTCACACCACACCACCATGCTAGAACAATATCTACCAGTCGTTTTTCAGACACTCATTGCCATAGGATTCGCAGCCATCGCACTAGGACTCAGTGTCCTACTCGGTAAAAAAGGACGCAAAGGCGGAGCAAAAGACACCGTTTACGAGTGCGGAATGCTCCCAGTAGGAGAAGGCTCACCTCGGTTTTCTGTTAAATTTTACCTCGTTGCCATGCTCTTCGTCCTCTTTGATATCGAGGTAGTATTCATGTATCCATGGGCAGTTCAGTTCAAGGAACTCATCGCTATTAATGCCAATGCTCTCTGGTCCATCTTCGGTTTCGTAGGCATCCTCACCGTTGCCTATGTTTACGCACTCCGCAAGGGTGCACTTAGCTGGAATAATTAATTCTCACCCTCTTAAACCCGCAAACAAAATAATAATGAAAAAGAAATTAACTAACTTACTGCTCATCCTCATTTCAGCATTCGCATTCTCATCATGCGGTGATTCTAAAGAAGCAGTTGTTGATGACATGGTAAGCCTCATGGAAGAATCCGCAGAAGCACTAGCTTCTGGAGACAAGGACGCCATTGCTAAGCTAGAAGAAAAAGGCAAAAAGCTAGAAGAAAGAGCCAAGGCTCTGGGAATCGACCCTAAAGACCCATCAACCATGCCAGATGAACTCAAGAAAAAGCTTGAAGAAGCTGGTAAGAAAATGATGAAAGAAGCTATGGAAAAAGCATTCGAAGGTGCTGGCAAGAAATAGTCCATATTTATACTACTCACCTAAAGCCATCACAGCAATGTGATGGCTTTTTCATTTTCCCCCATCCTCATTGCACCCTGAAATTTGCCACTAAAGGGAGCTTCTGGCAACCTGCTTTATGACAGATACGCAGGAAAAATTTTCATTTTCAAGGCGGAAAAAAGACCCGCTATCCAAAGATAATGGTTCTTTTTCTAACGAAGAAAATGGAAATTTTAACAAGTAGATGGCATAAATGAGGTTGCCAGAAGTTCCCTAAACTAAAAAAATTACCCCACAGACACAGAAACATCTTCACCCTACTGTGAAACTCATCCATACTCCCCTCGTGAATACTACAAAATCAGAACTCAACCCAGTCCGTGAAAATCTCCGCAAAGAAGGCTTTGCTCTCATTGATGACACCCTCACCTTCCTCATAGATTCACTCTCAGATGCCCTCACCTCACTCGGTGAAGATGAGCTCATTCCGTTTCTACCATGGAGAAATGTTACCCCAGAATCCGCTCCACCTGAAGGAACTCAGCAGCTCTATTCAATCGGCTTCCAGCTCCTCAACATGGTGGAAGAGCGCGTCTCCGCCGCCATCCGCCGCGAGCGCGAAAAAGAACTCGGTGCAGCCTCCATCCGAGGACTCTGGGCACGCACACTCAAGGACATGAAGGACTTAGGGCTAGATCAAGACCAGATCTTAGACGTCCTCAAAGACGTCAACGTAGAGCCAGTACTCACCGCCCACCCCACAGAGGCAAAACGCGCTACCGTTCGCGAGCGCCACCGCGCCATTTATGAAGAACTCGCCAGAAGTGAGCACCCTAAATACACCGACCGTGAGCGCAGACGCATCAAGGCACACATCTCCGCTGCCATGGAGACACTCTGGCGCACTGGAGAAATCCACATGACTCGCCCAGATCTCAAGCAAGAACTCCGCAATGCTCTCTACTACCTGCGCGAGATGTACCCATCAGTTCTCAATCGCCTAGACACCCACTTCACCGAAGCCTGGCGTGATGCAGGATTCTCCGTGGATAAACTCCGCAACTCTGGCAAGCTACCCAAAGTCACCTTCGGCACCTGGATCGGCGGAGACCGTGATGGTCACCCGCTAGTGACACCTGAAGTCACCTACGATACCCTCGCAGACTTGCGCTATCATGCCATCGTCCTCATGCGTAAGGAGCTAAAAGACCTCGCCTTCCACCTCACTATATCTAAACAATTTCAAGCAATCCCAGAAACTCTCACGGAGCGCATCCAAGAACTCTCACATCAGCTCCAGAACCCATCCTACGCTGCTGATATCCTCCACAAAAACCGCGAGGAACCATGGAGGCAGTTAGTTTACCTCATGCGTGGAATGCTCTTTGATACTGGAAAAGGTGAAGGCGGTGGCTACCAACGCCCGGAAGAACTAGATGCTGACCTCGCTCTCCTAGAGCAGACCCTACTCAGCACCGGCTGCCTCCAGCTCATCAAGCTCCACATCACCCCACTGCGTCACAAGCTAGCCATATTCGGCTTCCACCTCGCCACCATCGACATCCGTCAGAACTCCGAGTATCACGATAAAGCCGTCTCCCAGCTCCTCGTAGCGGCAGGCATCCCAGATGGGGAAAATTTCGAGACCTGGAGCGAAGAAAAACGCTGTGAATTTCTCAGCGCAGAACTCCACTCAGCCCGCCCATTTCTACACGACACCGCATCCGCAGGAGCAGAGGCAGACAGCGTGCTAGACACCTACCGCGTCATCGCAGACCAGATAGACAACTACGGCATGGGTGGCATCGGAGCATTCATCGTCTCCATGACACGCTCCGTCTCAGACCTCCTCGTCGTTTACCTCCTCCAGCGTGAAGCCGGCATCCTCGTCCAAGTAGATGGAGGACTCGCCAGCCCCATCGAAGTAGTCCCACTCTACGAAACCAAAGAAGACCTAGACTCATCCCAGGATCTACTCGCCGGATTCCTAGATCACCCAGTGACTCAGCGCAGCTACTCACTCCGTTTTCCAGAAGGAAACCCAGTCCAGCAAGTCATGCTCGGCTACTCAGATTCTAATAAAGACTGCGGCATTCTCTCCGCCCAGTGGTCACTCCACCGTGCCGAAAAAGCCATGGTAGAAACCGCTGCAGAGCGCGGCATCCGCCTACGCTACTTCCACGGCAGAGGCGGCACCATTTCCCGTGGAGCTGGTCCTACACAATGGTTCATGGAAGCTCTCCCACACGGCTCCCTAAGCGGGCATTTCCGCATGACTGAGCAGGGAGAAACCATCGCCCAGAAATACGCCAACCTCTCTAACGCCACCTACAACATCGAGCTACTCATCGCCTGTGCCGCCTCCACCGCAGCCAAGCACAAGCACGCACCAGAGCCAAATGATCCCTGCATCCAATTCATGCCTGCGCTCTCAGATGGCTCAGAAAAAGCTTACCAAAAACTCCTCAAAACCGAAGGCTTCATCCCCTTCTACCGAGAAGCCACCATCATCGATGCGCTAGAAAACTCCCGCATCGGCTCCCGCCCATCACGCCGCACCGGCAAGAAAGACTTCTCCCTAGATGACCTCCGAGCCATCCCATGGGTATTCTCCTGGACCCAAGCCCGTTTCTACCTCACCGGCTGGTTCGGAGTAGGCTCTGCGCTAAACGCCATCAAACAGCAAAACCCCGCAGACTACCAGGCACTCAAAGACGGACTCAAAGACTCCATCTTCCTCCAATACGCACTCACCAGCGTAGAGACCAACCTCGCCAGTGCCAACCGCGAGCTCATGATCACCTACGGAGAACTCTGCACAGATGACACACTCAAAAAACGCTTCATGGACATCATCCTCGCTGAATTTGATCTCACCAAAGAACTCCTGA
Source organism: uncultured Verrucomicrobiales bacterium (assembly GCA_937128235.1). Lineage (GTDB taxonomy): Bacteria > Verrucomicrobiota > Verrucomicrobiia > Verrucomicrobiales > Akkermansiaceae > Rubritalea. The sequence continues at coordinate 13,254 of CAKZMG010000222.1, read as the reverse complement.
GCGACATCTTCAACAGCGACTTCGAACAACGCCGCCCAAGAATGGCAAAAACCCTCGCCATCCGCGAAGAGCCGCTAAAAGTTCTCCACCATCAACAAGTAGCCCTCATCAAACAATGGCGCGCACTCAAGGAAGAAGGAAAAGAAGAAGAAGCAGAAAACCTCTTCCCCAAAATCCTCCTAAGCATCAACGCCATCTCATCTGGACTCAAAACTACGGGGTAACATTACAATAGGTCTTATAGGACGCATAAGACTTATTCACCTAGATAAGTCCTGCTGGTACATCACCTTTATGCCCGCTTTACTCAAAATTTCTGCTCCGAAAAAGCGGTCGTCTAAGTGGAGTGCCATGAGGGAAAATCCTTCTGGGTGAGAGAGGAGGCTGTAGGCAAAATCTACGTTGGTTTCTCCTGCCTTCAAGATTTCTAGGCATTTCTCTAGATCAGTACACGCCTCTCTGAGTGCCACTACTACCATGTTGCAGCTCGTGTGTGGAATGCCTTTTTCAAGAAATAACTGACCCACAACCTCTGGATCTGTCACGATGACGCGCACGATAGTGGCATCCTTAGCATCCTGCATACTGAGACCTATCACTTCTTCTCCGCTGTTGCGCACAAGCTGTAATAGCTGCCCTAGCGATCCTACACGATTCTGCAGAAGCACAGAAAACTGCTTCACTGGCTGTCCTTCTTTCTTTATGATAACCTCAGCCACTTTCGTTTTAAAAATTTATTTTTTCACACCCATGAGTGGGAGCATGGTGAGTTCTCCGCTAGCTATGTTTTCGATGATCACCTCCTCATCATTCACATCCATTACTTTGTATGCCGTGCCTTTTAGATCATAAAATTCATCCTCGCGCTCCACGATGAGATACTCGTCAGAGTCTTTAATATTCAACACCGCCACAGCCTCTGCTGCCTGTGATTCATAGCCCGCGTAGAGCTCTCTGAGTTGACCTGTTTTCTCGTCTTCTATCATCAGCGTGACCAGCTCTTTGTCGTGCCCGCCAGTGAGCTTATTGTTGACTACTTTCTTTCTGATCTTTTTCACACGTAGCCCTGTCATCCCTATCTGACTCCCTTCTTTCACTACTGGATCTGCTACTCTAGCATCATTGCGTTCTCTTAGATCATGAATTTCTACTCTTCCTGTATCATTCGCTTTCACTTTAATAGGAAGAGATTTCTCAGCATAGGCAGACATCGTTACCTTTTCTTTCACAGCAACGCCATCCGCTAACTCTAGAGGTAAGTTTTTCCCTTTGATCCGCTTCAGCACCACTTCTTTTTTAGGAGCTACTTTATCTTTATTTTTATCTATATCTAGTGCTACCTCTGGCTGATGAGATCTGTCCATCGCCTTTTGCACTAGATCCTCCAGCTCTTCCTCACTCCACTCCAGCGCGAGCGGGGCTTTTTCAGTATCCGTCTCAGAATCTAACAGAACAGCCAGCACACGGTCATTTCCCTCTGCATAATCCTTCGCTAACTTACCATCATCAGAAACTGCATATAAATTCGCGCCTTCTTCTAACAGAACTTTAGCAGCCCTATCATTTCCTCGCTCAGCCGCTATCATCAGACTCGTCTTACCATCATTTCTCGCATAGACCGAGGCTCCATATTTCACCAGTACAGGTATCGTCTCATGCTGATCCATGTCTGCCGCATAGAGCAGACCTGTGTCTAACATTTCTCTACTCTGTGGTGCCAGAAGATGGATAGCCTCATCAGACTTCCCATCCATCGCATGGATGAGCGCAAATTTTCCAATCTTATCTTTCCGCCTAGCATTAGCACCTTTCTCTAACAGATAGCTGATCACCTCCCCGCTGGTAGCCTTGCTGGCTCTGGCTGCTGCCATCAGTGGTGATACGCCATCCTGGTCCACCGCCTCTATATCCGCACCATTTTTAGCGAGAAAATGAAGTGCTCTAACAGAACCAGACTCAGCAGCCACATAGACCGCGGATCTCCCTTTGAGATCTTTTTGATTGAGATCAAATTCACGCTGTTTGAAAATATCTAAAGCCTGGACATCATCATTCTCTACTGCCTTGAAAAATCCAATCTGATCCAAGTCATAACCCACCAGCTTCAGATTAGTCTCATCCTCCTGCGCTTGGCTTTTCCTTCCACAGCTAGTCATCGTCACAGCCCCGACTCCTAATGCCAATGCGGAAACCACACCACAGACCTTATTGCTAAAGCTGAAACTAAATAAATCTTTAATTTTCATAAACCAATACTATCATGAAGTCGCTTATCGTCAACCGCCAATCCACGATAACCAAATTATTTTTAAAACGCCATCCACCACTTGACCACAGCTAGGTTCACGTTACATTCCCTTTAATAAACCACACATAAATTATGATCCAAAAAGAACTAGAAACCGCCATCAATGAGCAGATCGCTCAAGAACTCACCGCTTCTTATAATTACCTAGGAATGTCCACTTACTTTGATGAGCTCAGTCTGGATGGATTCGCATCATGGATGCAGAATCAACACCGCGAAGAACAAGAACACGCCATGAGGCTACTCAACTACCTCCAAGACCGAGGAGGGCGTGTCCAGCTAGCTTCCATTCCTAGCCCGCAGGTAGAATTTAACTCTATCCTAGAAGTGTTCGAGACCTCTCTACAGATGGAAATAGCCAATACCAACTCCATCAATGCACTCTATGATCTCTCACTCAAGCTCAATGATCACGCCACGAAAAGCCATCTCCAGTGGTTTATAGACGAGCAAGTAGAAGAAGAAAAAAGCATGGAAGACATCATCGCTAACCTCAAACTCATCGGTGATGACAAAGCTGGTCTCCTGTATCTAAACGACAAGCTAGGACAACGCAGCCCGGACTCTGAAGCTTAGTTTAACACCAAGAAACCCACCACACCCAACCATCTGCTCACGCAGTCGTTGGGTTTTTTTTCAATAAATGTTCAGCTATCTGTAACCTATTTACATTTCAGATCTAATTTATAAGTAACAACCAACAAATAAAAATCATGAGAAAGAAACATTTATTCCTAGTTCCGCTACTCGCGCTCGGATGCAACAGCTCCGCCATCGCACAAGACATTCATCCTGCTCTCAAGACGACTGCATCAAAAATCAACACGAACGCTGACCACATCAGCATGACCAAAGTAGATGGTGATATAGGCGCAATCACTCAATACTTAGAACTCATCCTACAAACTGCTAGAAAAAATGGTGAGTCAATTCCCAAAAACATCACTGCAAAAGAACTCCTCCGTATCACTGGGCTAAATACCCTGAAATCCATGGGTAGCAGTGCCAAAGAAATGGACAACGCTTGGATCAATCACAGCTACCTAGAAAATGGTGGAAGTGATGTAGGACTCTTCTCACTCATCGGTGAGGCGAATCAAACCTATGTCGTCCCTACCATGTGCCCTGCTGGAACAGACCTAGCTCTCCAGCTTCAAGTAGATTTACGTCAGCTCGCACCCATGCTCATGCAGCTCGCTAAGATCAGTGGTGAAAATGGCGGAATGACTCTCAACATGGATAAAAATATTCCTGAGCTCAACATGACTCCCACCGAGCTGCTCGCTAAACTCAACGTCAGAGTGAACATCGCGCTAGACGTGAACACAGATGAGAATGCGCGAACCAATCCGCTCGCTATCGTCTCCGGTGCCAATGCCGTTATCAGAATAGATGGGCTAAACTGGTTCTGGGAAAAACTAGGCGACACAATCATCGCCGATTCTGGAGTCCCGTTCGAGAAAACCGAAAAAGACGGCCTAGTGACCTACACCGTCCCAGCTGAAATGAGAAAAGACATGATGGGATACTCACCACAGCTCACTATAGACAATGCCAACAAACACATCTGGATCACCTCATCACCAGAGTTTTTCGCTAAATGTAAATCCGGAGAAAACTCCTTAGCCGACTCTGCTGCATTCAAAGCAACCATGGAACAACTCCCAACCAAGGGAAGTTCACTGATGTATTTATCTAAAGAAATGCTAGTCACTACAAAGTCACAATACGACAGTGCCGCTGAGACTGGCATGTTCGGAGAAGACTTCGCAAAGGCTAAGGAACTCATGGATCGCCTCATGGTGGACATCACCGAATCTGATAAAGGCTGGGCAATGTCACTCGGAAAAGATGATCATGGAGTTCTCCTCGCAAGCCGCGGACCAGTGGGGCTCCAGCACCTAAACTACCTCTCGCAACTAGCTCCCCTTCTTGGCTACATGAGCTATATGGACGAGAACAAAATGGAACTAGAAATAATACCCGAGCGTAGAAAAGTAATTGAGTAAATATTCTTTAAACTTGTCCACGCACTGGCTATCATTCCAGTGCGTGGAGTAGATTCCGCAAAATGATAATGAGCGAAATAAGCGATGAGCAAAAGCACATCCGGAGTATCCTAGCTGGGAATACCTCCGCGTTCTCGCACATCATCAATTCTTACCAAAACAAGATACGTGCCTTCATCAATAAGCGCTGCTCAAACTCAGCAGACACCGATGACATCACCCAAGAGATCTTCATCGCAGTCCACAAGAACCTCCACCAATACAAGACAGAATTCCCTTTCAGTGCCTGGATATTTGGCATCGCTAGGAACAAAGCAAACGAGCATTTCCGAAAAGTAAAGCGCCTACCCACACCCATAGCAGAGGCTGATGATGCGGGCCATACAGACACTCCGCAGAGCCGTATCTTCATCACCGAGCAGTCTCATGAATTCTGGAATGAAGCCAAGCGCATCCTTTCCGAAGAACAATTCACAGCCATCTGGCTCAAATACCAACAAGAACTCCAAATCACTGACATCTGCGAACACATGCAGATCACCAAATCAAACGCTAAAATCCATCTCTTCCGAGCTAGAAAAAAACTAGCTCAATCCACTCTCATCAACAATCTCACACTATGAAAAACGACCAAACTTGTGAACTCATCCAACTCTCCATCTCAGACTCCATCGATGCGAATGAGAAACTCAGCAGCACCGACTCAGCACACATAGAGTCCTGCACCGAATGCGCTAAATTTCTCCAGCTCTGGCAAGCTGAATCAACCATTACTGCCATCGCCTCTGGCAAACTTCTTCAACAACAAGACCTCGCTGCCCCCATCATTTCGCAGCTGGAAAAAGATCAAACCATAGCGCCCCTCAGAGAAGACAACATCATTAGAGGTAAGTTTCTTAGGATCGCATCCATCGCGGCAGTCATCGCCATCGTCAGTGCCTTCACATTTCAAACTATGCTTCAAAAAGATGCGCAAATTGGCACTACAACAAGCACTGTAAATACTTCAACCAATAATGATGAGCTAAACCTCAGCATCCCTAAACTCGAACTAGATCTCACACTCACTGAAGCCTCTATCGAGAAATCACTCGAAGAAAATTATCAAAAAGTCAGCTTAGCCGCCTCTGACCGATGGAAGACCGCTACCACCAGCATCTCACGAGCTACCGAGTACATCGCGAACGGAACCCACTATATTTCTGCTAAATATCTACCATCTAAAAAAGGTGGCACTAGCGGTCCTCAGAGCCGATCAACACCTCAGCAAGACGAGACAAATCAGCTTCAGTATGGTTAGCCGTCACTGTGATACGAAGCCTAGCCGTCCCTCGCGGCACTGTAGGATAGCGTATCGCAGGCACGAAAAATCCCGACTCTAACAATCTGTTAGAAAGCTCAACAGCAGCATCCACCTCCCCCACCATCCACGGTATTATAGCACTACTAGGGGTAAGTTTTCTAACAACTGAAAGCATAGAGGTAAGTTTTTCAATATTTGACCAGAGTTTTTCTGTACGTTCTCTCCCCTCACCAGAGGTAAGGATTTCTAATGCCTTCGTAGCAGCCACAGCTTGAGCAGGCGGTGGCGCAGTAGAGTAAATAAATGCTCTCCCCTTGTTCACTACTAAATCAATGATTGATTGTGAGCTGGCAATGTATCCACCTGCCACACCAGCCGCCTTTCCGAGAGTGCCCATGTGAATATCTACATCATCTCCGCATCCTAAATGCTCTATCAGCCCAAGACCTCTCTCACCATAGACTCCTAGTCCGTGAGCTTCATCCACTAGCAGCAAGGCACCATACTTTTTCTTGAGAGAAATGATTTCATCTAACAGAGCCACATCACCATCCATACTAAACACACTTTCAGTGATGATGAGCACCCGTCCAGATTCTCTAACAGAACTATCTAACAGACGTTCCAGTTTCGCTAGACCATTATGAGGAAACACCCGCACCGTAGCACCGCTCAGTCTCGCTCCATCGATCAATGACGCGTGCGCGAGCTTGTCTAAAATAACTGTATCACCCTTCCTCATCAGCCCACTCACAGTCGCCACAGCTGCCGCGTAGCCAGTGGAAAAGCTCAGCGCAGCCTCACAGTCCTTCAGCAGAGCGATGGTATTTTCTAAATTCCTATGGGGAGACATAGAGCCTGTGATCAGCCTACTCGCACCACTACCTGCACCCCATTCATCCACCGCACTCTTCATCGCTGCTACTATTTCAGGATGACTCGCGAGCCCCAGATAATCGTTCGAAGCAAAGTTCAACACTTGCCTACCATCTAACAGAATTTCTCTGTCCTGCTCGCTTCCCACCCAGCGGAGTTCTCTTCTGAGAGATCGCTGCTCTAACTCTAAGAGTTCATCCTGCGGAGATCTCATTTGATAAACTATCGCTATTGCTATTGCTTTTGCTCAAGACTCCATTTCAGAAGACTGCCCACATCATCCCAGACCTTAGCAGAAGTGGAGCCAAGACACACCACGATCACTGAGCGTCCATTCATCTCACCATAGCTCACCAGACAACGTCCTGCTGCATTCGTGTAGCCTGTCTTCCCACCCATGCAGCTTTTCATTTTCTTAAGCAGCTTATTCGTATTTTCCAGCCAGCGTTTCTTCCTGCCCGGGGGCTGAAAATAAAACCCTTTCGTGCCCATGTAAGATCTGAGCGTAGGAATACGCACCGCCTTACGCATTAAAATAGCGATGTCTCTAGCCGTAGAATACTGCCCAGACTCAGTCAACCCATGAGCATTCACAAAATTTGAACTCGCCATACCCAACTTCTTCGCACGCGCATTCATCACATAGCTAAATTTCTTCTGACTCCCAGCCACGTCCCTCGCCAGCGCTCTAGCCGCATCATTTCCAGACTTCACCAGTAGCGCCTTTAGCAGATCTCTCCTCTTATAAGTCTCACCCGGGCGAATATATATCTTAGTAGGCTCCACCCTCGTATCTGTAGTCTGCACATACACCTTATTCTCCAGCGTCCCTGCCTCCATCACACAGATCGCAGTCAGCAATTTCTGCGTAGAAGCCACCGCGCAGCGTTGCAGAGAATTTTTCTCATACAGCACATTACCCGTCACATTATCCACCACGATCACCCGCTTCGCATGCACCTTAGGTGCCGGAGTCTTAGGCATAGGAGTAGCCACCGTAGCCCGCTTGACCTCACGCCCCTGAGCACCAAAACTCAGCGCAACCACAAATACAGCAGTCATTAAAAATTTATTTATCATGTCTGGTAAGAATATACCCTACATAAGCGTCACTAGCCATGAGTAATTCTTAAAATGTTTAATTTTTATTAAATAATAACTACAAAATCCCCAACGCCACCTCCATCATCTCGGTAAATGATGACTGCCGCTCCTCTGGAGGTAAGTTTTCTCCGGTGCGGATGTGGTCTGAGACGGTGCAGATGGCTAGAGCTTTTGCGCCTAGCGCATGGTGCTCGGCTGCCAGTCCGTAGAGCCCTGCTGCTTCCATTTCTACTCCTAAAATGTTCATTGCCTCCAGCGTATCAAACACTTTTTCATCTGGATGATAGAATAAATCTGCGGAAAAAAGATTCCCTACCTGCACAGCGTGACCTTGGTCCTCTGCCACCTGCACAGCCTTTCTGAGTAGTCCGTAGTCTGCCGATGCTGAGAAATCCATCCCACCAAACCGCGCTCTATTCACACATGAATCCGTAGATGCTCCGATACCTATTACGATATCGCGCACCTTCACATCCCTACTCACTGCTCCACAGCTTCCCACACGTATGAGGTTTTTTACTCCATACTTCGTCACTAGCTCAGTGGCATAAATGCTGGAGGACGGAATACCCATTCCTGTGCCCATCACAGACACTTGCTTTCCTTTGTAGCTTCCCGTGAAGCCAAACATATTTCTAACAGAATTCACCTGCTTCACATCATCTAAAAATGTGTCCGCTATAAATTTAGCTCTCAATGGATCTCCCGGAAGTAAGCATGTCTCTGCGAAATCCCCTGCCTTTGCATCAATGTGTGGTGTCATAATCTTTATTTATTAAATTAAAATTTCTACTTACTTAGTCAGCCAGTGCTCTACAATCCATTTATAGATTTCTCCCCCGGCATAAACACCAAAAATCCCCATCACCGCCGAGAAGTAGGGAGGTGCGGGTATAGGTAATTTTAAGAAAGAGAAAAAGATACCGACCACGATGCCAGCTGCTAATGCTAAGAATATTTCATACATGCCAACATCTCTAACACCACATTTCTAGTCCCACAATGAAATAATCCCTACCTATGTTCTTCAAGATCAGTAAAACGCGAGCTAAATAGCATGTTCATTGCGCTTGCTTTTCCAGCTATTAGCCTGTAAAAATTCATTATGAAATCATCGTTAGAACATGCTTGCAAGTTTCTCTTACTCATAGCGATAGCCATCGTGGGCTTCCAAATCCAACCCACACTATTTCCTGATAAAGTAGAATCAAATAAAGGCATACCTGCTCCTCATACCGAGCCAGAAACTAAAACAGAAATCGTAGAGGAAACGCCCAACTCAAAGATCAGACCGCATGGGATGGCATCTAAAGCTGACCTGCCAGAGCTACCAGAAATAGAGCCAGAGCCTAAAAAGCCAGACACTGCTCATAAGCCAAAAAAAATCTCACCACTAGACTCAGCCATCCTCACCCTAGTAGGAAAAGATGCACTCTCCACTACGGAAATAAAAAAGGATGCAGAACTCATCGAGCGCGCATGTTACTATGGCGAGTGGGACAAGTACCGCGCCATGCTCGCCCGCTCACTCACAGAAGCATTTAAGAAATCCGAATCCAGACTCGGAAGAAGTGGTAACAATAATAGATATGATAACCTCTGGCGAGAACCAAGATACTACACCGCTCTACTCCGCTGGAAAATGCTGAATACATTCCCTGACAAAGTCACCCAGCAAACCAAGACGCTCCCGGGCAGTACCGCCATGATGAAATGGATCCTCGCTAACGACTCCGCACTCGAAGAAATAGCTCTAACCATTCACCAAAACGACAACAAAGACGAAGTCTTCAAGTTTCTCAGCAAAGTCTGGACAAATAAAAAATTCACCTACAAAGAAGAAGAGTTCAACCAAGGCGATCAAAACGACATTGAAAAAATCGTCCCCAAATATTTCAACCTCGCACTCGCATGTGCCGTAGTATTTGATAAAAAAGTAGCCTACAAAAACCCTACCTCTGAAAGCTCCTTCGTAGATCCAATGTTTCGCTATCATTGGTATCGTAAAAAAAGTGAGGGCGGTCTGTTAGAAGGTGACATTCACAAGGCATCCGCTAAGGATCTCACCTTCGTAGTCTGCTCACCAGTCTCTACTGAAGAGCTAGAATGGGCACTGAGAAAATACCGTAGCGCACGCAGAAAAAACATAGGCAAAGCATTTTCTGATGTGGAATACCTCATGGAAAGAGCCGTCAATGGACTTAATCCCTACGAGGAATACACACTTCCAGAAATACTCGATAAAGGCGGCATCTGCGGTGACCAGACCTACTTCTGCGTCAACGTAGCACGCGCAGCTGGCATCCCAGCATTCGGTCTCTCAGGCATCACCAACAGTGGCGGTCACGCATGGGCATCTGTGAAAATAGATGACGATGAGTGGTCCACACAGATAGGTAGAATAGGTGGTGTCTCAAAAGGCAAAGGAAATGATCCACAAACCGGAGAACACATCACTGAACAAGAAGTCTGGCACTGGTCAGAACCAAAAGTAGCCTCACGCACCAACACCATCAAAATCTTCCGCCACCTATGGCTCGCAGACTTCTTCACCGAAAGCTACGATACATTACAAAATAACGAAGCTGTAAAAATAGCGCACAACATAGGGCAAGAATTTCCCATCACCTGGAACCGTGCCTATCAAGTAATGCTCACCCAAGAAGAACTCATTGCCAGCCCAGCACTGCCAGATACTCTCAAGGTCTGGAAAGATTTTGTAAAGGCGCTCAAGCATGAGTTCAGAAAAAACCCGCGCATGGCATCACTCGCAGCAACCATTGAGGACAAGCACATCTTCCCGCATAGTGACATCGCAGACGTCAGGCGTGAGCTAGCCAGACTTCGCCGCCGCAATACCAGAAACGCATCCGAGCAAGCAGACCTCATGACCTCCAGCCTCAGACGAGAAGCCGAGCTCATACTCCAAACCTCAGAAGATGACCACGAGCAAGCACTAGAAGAAATCCACAACCTCTACACCCGCGCACTCCGTGACTACGGCGGCTCGATCAGCGGATTTAAGGAAATGATAAGCTACTACTTCAGCCTCATGAAAGATGATGAGACCAGAGCCAAACCTGCCGTCAGAACCATCGAGCTAGCATTCAACCGCGTAGTTGACACAGGAAGCGATGACTGGTTCCGCAAGAAAACCGAAGTAGGAATCCACAGACAAATCGCAAAAATGTACCGCGAAGTAGGAGAAGAAAAACGCGCCACCAACATGGAAAAACGCCTAGATCGCGACATGAAAAACGCTAAACGCAAGGCACTCTAGAATAGAGCACTATCGTTTCAACAATCCGCGAAACAAAACATCATCCCCCAGCTGTTTCACCTCCATCTTCTCCACAGCTAAGCTTTTCTGCAAGTGCGCCCCCACCCCGAACCCGAAGTCTCCACCCCCAGTCAGCATCGGTGCGAAAAATACCGCCACTTCATCTACCAGACCTTGCTCCATAAACTGCCGCATCAGCACACCACCGCACTCTAACAGAACAGTATTACAGCCCAACTCTCCAAGCTTCTGCAAACTCTCCTCCAGGCTCACATCCTCATACACCAGAGTTCTCTCCTTATACTCATCAGTGAAAATTTTCGACTCTACAGGTAAGTTTTTCTTCCCACTCTGCGTCAGCACTACTCGCCAAGGTTGTATTTTTTCTTCTCTAACAGCATCACCCCTGACAGTAAGTCCAGGGTCATCCCTGCGCACCGTTTTCCCACCTACCACAATGGCATCCACCTCCGCTCTTATCTGGTGAGCCTCCGCGCGTGCCTCCGCTCCCGTCAGCCACTGCCCCTCACCCTCTGGACGCGTGATCCTCCCATCCAGACTCATCGCCGTCTTTGCTATCACCCATGGCAAGCCAGACTCCACTCGCTTACTAAACCCTCTAATCAAAAACTCACACTCCTCCTCCAAGACACCACTCACCACCTCTATCCCTGCTGATTTCAAAATCTCATCCGCAGCCCCCGCATGAGCCGGATTCACATCTCGCGCACCATACACCACTCTGCTAAATTTCCCCTCAATGATCGCATCCGTGCACGCTCCCGTCCGCCCACGCGTGGAGCACGGCTCCAGTGTCACATAAATGGTCGCACCTGTTAGATCCACACCTTTACCCGCATTCTTAATAGCCTCACGCTCTGCATGTGGTCCGCCAGCCGTCGCATGCCAGCCCTCACTGATGACCTCACCATCTCTAACAATCACCGCACCCACCGGCGGATTAGGACTCGTCAGCCCCACACCCTTTTGCGCCACGGCTATAGCGAGCTGTATAAAATGTTCATCACTCATCATACCGGAATCGTCGTCTGTAAAATCACCGTCTCATCCCGCACCCGCAGCGCACTAGCACCACGCGGCAAAATCATAAAATCTCCCGCCATATAAGCCAGACCAGAATCATCACTCAGCTCACCACTCACCACCGTCACGATAGAAAATCTCTCCTCATCCAGATTTCCCATCTCAGTCCCAGAATGCAGCTCCCGTTTCTCCACCTTAAAATATTCACAACTCGCTATCGTCTCACCATCTGTCTCATCCATACTCGGCTCCGTATCTGAGAAATCTATACACCGCATACTCTCCTCCACATGCAGCTCACGCGGCACCCCATCTAAGCCCATACGATTCCAGTCAAACACCCGATAAGTCGTATCCGAGTTCTGCTGAATTTCATAAATCAAATACCCACCCCCAATCGCATGTAACCTCCCCGAAGGAATAAAAATACTCTCACCCTCCACCGCCTCTATCGCATGGATCTGGTCTTCCACACTACCATCTGTTAGGGATTTTTCAAAGCTCTCCCTTGTCACCCCCGCCTTCAGACCCGCATACAGTTTCGCCCCCTCATCCGCACCAGCGATGTACCACATCTCAGTCTTAGGCTCCCCGCCCAGTTCCTCAGCACACTCCACCGGAGGATGCACCTGCACAGATAAATCCTCTCTACAATCCAAGATTTTGATCAACAAAGGAAATCGCTCCCCCACCAATCCATCACCAAAAACCTTACTTCTAATCTCCTCATCTGCCCACAATTCATTCAGCGTCTGCCCCCTAAAATCACCCAAACTCACCACAGACTGAGCCTCCGCTCTATCAGAAATTTCCCAAGACTCCCCAAACGGCACACCCTCACTGGGAAGCACGCGTCCATACACACTCTCCAGCTCTCGCCCGCCCCATACCCGCTCTTGGTAGATCGCATCAAACTTAATCGGTAACATACCCGTACTATCCGCAACCAGCCACCATCTCACAAGCCGAAAAAAAAGAATTGCCACCAGCCCCCAACATCGCTAGCTTTCCGTCTCGTTCGACAAATAACGATGAACTTGCATCCGGGCAGGTGGCAGAGTGGTCGAATGCGCACGCCTGGAAAGCGTGTGAGGCAGTAATGTCTCCGAGGGTTCGAATCCCTCCCTGCCCGCCATTTCATAAAAAAGACACTCCACCGAGTGTCTTTTTTGTTTTAACTATCTGCACTTTAGCAGTAGAAAATTATCTCATCACCGCACACCATGGACTCACTCATCAACACCGCCATCACAAAACGCAAGCACCTACTCACCCCAGAGACAGATGCTCTGCGGCTGTTAGATGGTAGCGGTGATGGCCTAAATGATAC
>CAKZMG010000221.1 GCA_937128235.1 uncultured Verrucomicrobiales bacterium | reverse complement strand
GATCTGCCAGTCAGCCACGCGCTTAGTGATTTCCTTGATGGAGTTTGCATCGAGCTCAGCTTCCTCCGCCTGAACGGTTCCACTCATTACCTGCATCGCTACTACGGCTGCTATTATATATTTCAATGGATGATTCATGTCTAATCGTTTTGTAGCTTTTATCTACTTATGTTTATATCAGAAAATACACATCCATATCAATCTTGATCAGGGTGGTATATAAAAATCTCTACTTCGTGAAAACAAACATTTGGTATTTAGACCACTTGCTTTTGTCTTTGCCATTGGTAGCCCTAATTCTCCATCTACCTGGTTGCTTTCCTGTGAAGGATAAAGTGGTGCTTACAGATTGGATATTTTTATACACAGTACTCCGAGTAGTACTCCATTTCCCCATGTACTTGTGATCCACTTGTATCTCGTAAGTTATTGAGCCTTCACCCACTGATGCCCACCACCTTAAATCGATAATCCTCGGATAATGGCTGTAGATAACTTCGGACTCAGGCCACAGCGGAACTGGCACAGAGATTTTCACAGATGGGTCTAATGCTTTCACTCCAAAATGATCATCGATGTATTCAACTTTACCTTGGGTGAATCGCACGCTGAAATTGCTTATTTTAGGACCTGTATTCCCCATTGCATTTAGTTCACCATAGCTCCAACTATACAGAAAATTATCATGATGTTTAGGGTATTCCTTTTTTATCACTTCAAAGTTATCACCAGATATTGGTTTACCTAAAATATCTAGAACTTCTTTTTCGGTCATGCCTTTTTTGATACTAAACCACAGCTTGCTTGATGGTGGCTTTTGAATTTTTGCCAAAGATCGATCTTTCACAATTTTTTCGTATTGGGCTTCACTAGAGCAGACAACAAAAAGCAAAACGATGATCACAGATAAAGATATTTTCATTATGCAGAATTAACTTAGTAGTCGTATTTTATCAAGTTTTTATGGGTGTGTTTTATTAGTAATCTATTACTGTTCGTTAAAAATTACAAGAAAATGGCGAAAACCTACCATTGCTGGCGTTGTGATATTCCGATTCCGATGTTAACGGACGAAGAGTGGGACGTTGTGCGCCCACTATTGAGGATCGATATCGAGTATATCAAATCGTATCGAGAGCAATCAGGTGTGGGGCTCAGAGAGGCAATGGATACGCTTAGATTTAAAGCCTGTGAAAAGTATTTTGAGCTTACTGGGTTTAAGGAGACTAATCCGAACGCGCTGTGGCACCACTATTTATCACATTATGGACCAGAGTGCTCAAGCTGTGGTCATCTCTTAAGAACCACTGAAGCAGTTTATTGCGCTAACTGTGGCAAAGAGAAGAGTTAGACCGAACCCCAGAGATAGCTTTGATTTAAACAAGTGGCCAGTTGAAAAAGGAGAAGCTTGACGAAAACTGGTTGCAGCATATAATTTACATAGAATTAACTGTTAAGAACTATGGTCAAAACATCTGCTATCAAACCACTTTCTGACTTCCTTAGGAACTCAAAATCACATATCCAAAACCTTCGTGCTACGCAAGAACCAGAGATCTTGACGGTCAATGGTGAGGCTGCTGTGGTAGTTCAAGATGCGGGATCTTATGAGAAAATAGCACTCTTAGCAGAGCAAGCTATTCAAGATGCACGGTTACAAAGTGCTATGAGTTACTTTCGTGGAGGAGGAAAAGGCATAGCTATCGATGATGTCTTTGCTGATTTAGAAGCGAAGTATCAAACGTCCCAATCGTCCTAATCGTCCTAGACCTCTTAGACGTCCATAAATCATGGAAAAATACCGCATTGTTTTTGCACCCACGGCACAAGAAGATATAGGGTCAACTCTCGCTTGGTTAGAGAAAAACACGCCTGTAAATTTAGGTGAATGGCTTGGGGCTTTAAAATCAGATATTCAGGCTCTTTCCGTACTCCCAGAAAGTTGTCCTTACGCTCCTGAAAACGGACTCTGGGGTGATGAGGAATTGCGACAACTTCTTTTCAAGAGATACACATCTCAATATCGCGTGATTTTTACCGTGGAGGAGCAAACAGTTAGAATCCTAAATATCCGTCATAGTTCAAAACGTTATCTGTATGAAGATAGTTGAGTAGCCAGCTACGTGCTTGCTAAAAATAATACGTTGCAAGGACATAACAAGCATGCGATAACTTATATATGGATATTTCAATACTTGAAAATGAACTAAAAGCGTTACCAGCGGACCAGCAAGACAGAGTTGCAGGTTTTTTGACTTCACTACGCATGAAGCGAGATGGTTTGATTTCCGAGATTACTGATCGCCTAGATAATGATGATAGTGAAAACTGGGAAGAGTGGGAGAAGGTGAAAACAACTCTCGCAAATGACAACTAATGAGAGGATACAGTATCTATCTCAGGTTAGAAGCTACAGAAGCGCTTAAAAAGACAAGAGGAAAGCAAAGACAAGAGGGAAGCAACGCTCCGAAATCATAGCCTTTATCGACAGTTTGACGGATGACCCTGATGTGGAAGGCGACTACTCTGAACATAATCATTCAGGTCGAATGATTGAAATCAAAATCATTGGACAATATGCTGTTACTAACTGGGCTGATCATGCAGTCAAAGAAATGAAAGTTGTCGATATTCGCCGAGCTGACCGTGCGTAATAAATGTTATATGCTGAAGAAGATAGAATGAGAAAAGTCAAAGCAATAAGCCATCTACGTAGTTGCTTGCGAAATAAATAAATGATTCCTTTTCTACATTTACATCACCGGCTATTCATTGCAGAATAAGCAAATAAAAGAAAACCACTCTTATGATACCAGCTGAAAAGCCAAGATGTGTTATCGCATCGGGAAGAGTGATCTATTACTGTTCTGCTAAAAATGGGCTCTCCGTCAGATACGCATGATGGAAGCGTAGCGTAATCTGAGTTCCATATATTCAAGATCTTTGACTCCTCTCGCTTTAATGAATAGTTTCGAGATTAGACTATTGAAGCCTTCAATGCGTCCTGATGTCAGCTTGTGTTTGGCGTAGTTGACGATTCTTTCAGCTCCTCTTTGAAAGCCTCTAGCTAGTCGCTGAAAAGCTTTTATACCACTACTCAAGGCTAGATCACACCATGCGTCTAGTTCCTCTCTAGCCCACATTTTTGTCGGTCGTTGATACACACATTGGAACTGCTCTTTGAGTTGATAGGCTATGCTTATTTCTTCATTTAAATTCACTAAATGCTCTAGCTTTTCACGTCCTTTTTTATCTAAATCTGAAGCATTTGCTAGGAGTAAATATCGACTACCTTTGATTATTTTCTTCTCTTCATCCCACGCTTTAGCAACTGCTTCACGACGAACTTCATCAATGGCATCGTTGAGGTTCTTGATGATATGAAAGCGGTCATAGACTATCTCGCAATGTGGTAAATGCTCTTCTACACTACTCTGGTAAGCTCCTCCCCGATCAATACCAATGACCTCAATAGTCGCTTTTTGTGGATCACTTAGCCTGAGGAAAAACGAATCGAGGCTCTCTTTTTTTTTGCCCTTTTCAAAGTGTAGTAGTTCACCAGTATCGGCATTGAGAACAATGGTTACGTAGCCGTGTTTGCCTAGGTGCTTTTCATCAATGAGTAGAGCGCGGAGTTCATTAAGCTCTGTATCTGGACAGTGAGTGGCTAAATATTCTTTATCATAGCGTCTGGCGGTGGATTCGCTGATAGAGAACATATCGCCCACTGAGCTAATTGGAGCTGCGTCGATCCACGTGCTTACAGCCTTCATTAACCTCCAAGTTACGTTTTTAGTCGGATGTATTTCTTTAGGTCTAGTGGTTACAAACGTTTTACAATTACGGCATTTATCTTGAACCCTAGGATAGGTGATGAACACCACATTGGCACAGCCCCAAGGGAGATCCATAGCGGCACCTTTACCTGTTTTATTCCTCCGTAAAACACAATTGCAGTGAGGACATCTAGGTTTTATTCTGCCATCAAAATCAATTTTTATTTCCACAGAGTTTCCATCTGTGTTTAACTGCTTGAGGATATACCCTTCGAATCTACATAGAGCTTTGATGTTAATTGTTTTCACACATAATTCTACTACAAAGTAGAAGCGGTATATCCACTTTTTTCGTCATGCAAAGTTGACGGAGAGCCGCATTTACGGGTTTGCGAATGCGGAAGAGGGAAAGAAGATAGAGCGTCTTGAGATGCCTGATGGTAAGGTTTATGAGGATGTGACAATTATGAAGAAGTCTCCGGCTTGGATTAAGATAATGCATAAAGGTGGGGTTAAGAAACTGATGCTTTCTGAGTGTGATGAGAAGATGCAGGTTCTTTATGATTATGATGCTGAGGATGCTGAGAAGTTTCTGGAGGTAGAGAAGGTGAAGGATAAGGAGTATGCTAAGAAGGATCTTGCTAGGCGTAAGGCTGATGCTGAGGTGATGCGCAGGAAGGCTTTAGAGAAAAAAGAATTTGAGGCTCGTGATAAGCTGATAAAGCTCCAGAAGGAACTGGTGAAGCCTATGAAGTTTCACGTAATACAGGCTCAGAAAGGTGGTGCGGCTCTGTGTAAGGTGCAGGTGTCTGTGAAGCGGACTGGAACTAGACGCGTGAAGTATGCTCTGGGCTATAGGAGAGAGAAATATAGCTATAGGAGCTGGAGTTGGCTAGGTGGTGAGGATCATTGGTATTACGTGAAGGACATTGGCGCAGTGGCTGATAAGGCTGTGGTGTCTGGGTATGGCATTATTTCTGCTGAAAACTTTTCTTATACATCAGTGGGTGCGGGGGCTAAGACTGTTCCAGTGATAGAGGTAAGGGATAAGAATGGTGCTCCGCTAGGTGGTGGAGATCCTTTTGAGTAGCTGTTAGAGGTAAGTTTTTCTCTAGGGGTAAGTTTTGCGCTGCCGTCTGGGAGGCGTGTGATGGTTGTGTCCCATAAAAGGGCTTGCACGCGCTCACGTTGGGGCTTGTCTGCAGGTAGTTGATTTTGAGGATCTGTGCTGGTCATGATGGTAGAGTATCATGGTTTTGGAGAACCCTCCAAAATTAGAGGTAAGTTTTTAAATCATGGGTGGCTGCGTTTCCGGCGATGCTGGTGATTTGGTCGCTGTTGTTGTGGTTGCGGTTTTCGGTGGTGGTGTTGTTGAGTTCCAGTTTCCGGAGTTGTCGTAGTTCCAGGTTTGGCTTATGACCGAGACGGTCATGCCACTGTGGGTGGTGATCCTGTTGCTAGGCTCGTAGGTGGCGGTGAAGCCTTGAGACTGGACTAGGTCTCCAACTATGTTTTCTGCGGTGATTTGTTTGTCTGTGGCGTAGGTGTAGCTGAGTGCTAGGTCGTCTAATTGTTGGGTACCGTCTTTGGTGATGTCGCTCATCGACCACTATTTGTCTGCCTATTGGGATATTGACTGTCCGATCGGTTATTCTTTTTTTGTTCGGAGTTGTTTCTCATTTATGATAGATGTTTTTCATGCATAAAGATGTAGAGAAAATTTTGGTGAGTGAGGAAGTGATTCAGCACAGGATAGATGGCTTGGCTAAGAAAGTGTTAGAGAAAGGCGAAGACAATATTATGATCGTGGTTTTGCTGAAAGGAGCTTTGGTTTTTGCCGCAGATTTATTCAGGAGAATGCCAGTGATGCTAGATCTGGAGTGCCTTAATGTTTCTAGCTATCATGGTGGGATGGAGAGTAGCGGAGTGGTGAAATTTCTAGATAATACGATGCCGAATTTTGAGGGCAAACGCGTAGTCGTGGTGGATGACATCTATGACACGGGGCTAACGATGAAGTCAGTTTGTGATAAGATTGAAAAGTCTGGAGCATTGTCTGTAGAGAGCTGTGTGTTGCTCGCTAAGGACAAAAAACATGATGTCGAGTATGAGCCAGACTATGTAGGCTTTACGATTGGAGATGAATTTGTGATTGGCTATGGGCTGGATTATAAAGGGAAATACCGAAATTTACCTTATATTGGCGTTCTAAAGGAAGAGGCAATTTAAGAGGTATCCAGCTAGGGAGATTTTATTTATTTCACCGCTGATTTAAACTGATTTTAAACAGATTTCTAGGAGAAGGATTCATGGGAAATCTATTCTTTAGCCGCAAAGAGGCACAGAACACACAAAACCTGCTAGATGAAATATTTTTTGAGGATTTTGTGACGCTTTGCGGCTATAAAATGAATGAAAAAAGCAAATTCTCCCTGACTAGATGCCCACAGATGCCCATGGGCAATTTAAAAGTATTTCCCTCTGGCACAGTTCTAGGAATATCGTATGATTAGCTCATGCGATGTTCAGTAATTAGAGAATTAGATACGTTAGAGGATTTCTTAAAACACAAAGGTCAGCTTCACTGTTCAGT
>CAKZMG010000220.1 GCA_937128235.1 uncultured Verrucomicrobiales bacterium | reverse complement strand
TCTTCGACTTCTACTACCATGTTGATCTCTACTGAGACATTGAGTGGTAGGGCGGCGGCTCCCATGGCGGTGCGGGAGTGGATGCCTTTGTCTCCGAAGATTTCTACGAGTAGATCTGAGCAGCCATTGATAACTGAGGGGTGTCCGTAGAAGTCTGGCTCGGAATTTACGAAGCCATTTACGGTGACGATCTGTTTCACTTTATCGAGTGATCCGACTGCGTCTTTTACAACTGCGAGTCTATTGAGTGTGATAACTCTCGCGGCTTCTTGGGCAGTTTCTACGCTGGTGTCTGTAGGGACTTTTCCTGTGTATTCATCTGTCACTGGCGGGATTCCGCCTGCTAGGAAAAGGAGATTACCGGAGCGTGTGTAGTTCACATATGAGCCAGCCGGAGCGGGTGCCTCTGGGAGCGTGTAGCCGAGTTCGTTAATTTTTGATTCGATGGACATGTTGTGGATTGAAAATTTAGGATTTTACTTCTAGGGCGGCTTTGACGAATCCGGCAAAGATTGGATGCGGGTTGTTAGGGCGTGACTGGAACTCTGGGTGGAACTGAGCACCGATGAAGAATGGGTGATCTTTTATTTCTACTATCTCCACGAGACCTTCCTTGGCTGAAACTCCGCTGATCACGAAGCCTGCGTTTTCAAGCTGCTCACGGTAGTCTGGATTAAACTCGTATCTGTGGCGATGACGTTCGGTGATGATTTCTGCTCCATCGTAGAGTTCGGATGCTTTTGTTCCAGTGGCTAACTTAGCATCAGATGCACCGAGACGCATGTTACCTCCCATGGTGGTGAGGTTTTTCTGCTCTTCTTGGAGTGAGATGACTGGATGCGCTGTGTCTTTATCAAATTCTGTAGAGTTGGCATTTTCTAGCCCGCAGACATTTCTAGCAAACTCGATGGTAGCGATCTGCATGCCGAGACAGATACCGAAATAGGGCACCATGTTCTGGCGTGCGAATGTGGCAGCTACGATCTTGCCCTCTGTGCCTCGGTCTCCAAATCCTCCTGGGATAAGGATGCCGTCCATGTCTTTGAGTAATGTTGCTGGTCCTTCTTCCGCTATCTTTTCTGCATCCACTTTATGGACTGTCACGCGTGTGTCGTGATGTGCTCCTGCGTGTGTGAGGGACTCGTAGATTGATTTGTAGGCATCGTTTAGTTCAATGTATTTTCCTACCACGGCAATGTTTACCTCGTGAGTAGGATTGATGATGCGGTCAACGAAACGTCTCCATTCTTCAAGATCTGGAGTGACTGAGTCTAAGCCTAAGCGGTCTGATACAAGACGGTCTAATTTATCGCGTCTGAGGTCTAGCGGGCATTCGTAAATGGTGTGCGCTACATCGCGAAATGCGACTACGTTCTTGGCTTCCACATTACAGAACATCGCGATTTTCGCTTTATTGCCCTCATCTAGATCATGCTCAGTGCGGCAGACGATGATGTCTGGCTGGATGCCGATCTCGCGGAGTTTAGCGACAGATTGCTGAGTAGGCTTCGTCTTGATCTCACCCGCTGCAGCGATGTATGGGAGAAGAGTGACGTGGATAGAGCAGACGTTTGCTTTGCCTACTTCTAGTGAAAATTGTCTGAGAGCTTCTAGGAAAAGATGCCCTTCGATATCTCCAGTGGTGCCACCGATCTCGGTGATGATGACATCTGCATCGCTAGAGAGTGTGACCTGTCTGATGCGTTCTTTTATCTCATCTGTGCAGTGTGGGATAAACTGTACGGTCTTACCGAGATACTTGCCGGCGCGCTCGTTGTTGATCACGTTTTCAAATACCTGCCCAGAGGTAAGGTTATTGAGACGCGAGCACTCGCAGTTGGTGAATCTCTCATAGTGACCGAGGTCGAGATCCGTCTCTGCTCCATCCGCTAGGACGTAAACTTCACCATGCTGAAAGGGTGACATCGTCCCAGGGTCAACATTGAGATAGGGATCAAATTTCTGGATGAGAACATCTAGCCCGCGATGCTCTAACAGGGTGCCGAGTGAGGCTGCTGCGAGCCCTTTTCCTAGTGAGGAAACGACTCCGCCAGTGACGAAAATATATTTAGTAGGATGTGCCATGATGGTGTGATGAGAATAGGTGTGTTTTGTGTAAAAGTGTTCTGTTAGATGGACGATTGAAGAAAGGCTTCGAGTTCGTTTGCTTGCTCCAGAGTATCGACCCCGCCTGATGTGTCATCGGTGATGATGACTTTGATGCGCGCTCCATTCTCTAGTGCTCTGAGCTGCTCAAGGCTCTCAGCTAACTCTAGTGGTGAAGGCTCCCAGGTGACGAAATTTTCTAGGAAATCTCTGCGGTAGGCGTAGATTCCTTTGTGGCGATAGAGTTTTAGAGCTGGGCTGCCGGATCTCTGAAAGGGAAGGGGACTGCGAGAAAAGTAGAGGGCATCACCATCTAGTCTAAGCACTACTTTGACCACATTTGGGTCTGACATCAGCGCATCATCCGTGATCTCATTTGCGGCGGTAGCTATGGCTAGATCTGAGTCAGCCAGAAGTGCGCTGGCGAGATCATCGATCAGAGCTGGCTCTATCATTGGCTCATCACCTTGGATGTTGATGATGTGGGTGGCGTAGGGGAATTTCGCAGCAGCCTCAGCAAGCCGGTCGGTGCCAGTGGGATGATCAGGAGAGGTCATCACCACCTCAGCGCCAAACTCCTGAGCTACTGCAGAAATCCGCTCGTCATCAGTAGCGACAATGATACTATCCAGATTCGAGCATTTCTGACAGCGTTCCCAGACATGCTGGACCAATGGTTTACCAGCGATGATGTGGAGTGGTTTCCCGGGGAAACGAGTCGATGCCCAACGAGCTGGAATCATTCCAATAACGTGTGTTTTAATATCAGAAAGTGCGTCCATGACGTAAGCTACGCCACCTTAGGAATCCAGCTCGTAAGGTGCAAGATTCTTTTTAGGAATCTTTTTTTAGTTGTAAGAAAAGAAAAAAGGCATACCGAATGACTCGACATGCCTTTTGTAAAAAGTTGGTTAGCTACTATTTAGCGGTGGCTGCTACGGATAGCTGTGTTCTGGACGCTGTTGCCTAGTTTCTGAACGTCTTGACCTACACCTGCAACGGTATTGCATGATGAAGTAGAAATGGCGGCTGCGACTGCTGTGAGTATAAGGATGCGTTTGATCATAGATAAAATTTAAAATAGAATTATTTATTGTAAAGTAAATTTCTGATCAGCTGAGTGAGTTACGACATAAAACAGTCTTGCGCTTGGTACTGTAAAAGCTAATCTCCCGCTCATGAAGATAGAAAAATTTGCGAACAGATTTGTATGTGATCTCGTGGCTTACGAGCCGGGGAAACCAATCGAGGAAACTGCGCGTGAGCTGGGGTTAGATCCAGACTCGATAGTGAAAGTGGCATCGAACGAGAACCCGCTGGGACCGGCTCCTATGGCTCTGGATGCGATCCGTAATGCGGCTGCTGAGATGCATATTTACCCAGATGGTGGCGGTTATAAACTGCGTAGTGCGCTGGCGGAAAAGTATGATTTAGGGTTAGAGAATGTGGTATTGGGGAATGGGTCGAATGAGATCATTGAGCTGCTCTGTCACTGTTTTTTAAATGAGGGTGCGGCATTGATCGCAGCTGAGCACGCTTTTGTGGTGTATAAGTTGATGGCGACTTTGTTTGGGGCAAATTATGTGGAAGTTCCAGATCCGAATTTCGTCCATGACCTAGATGCGATGGCGGCGGCGATCACTGATGAGACGAGGCTGCTCTTCATCGCGAACCCTAATAATCCGACAGGAACAATCGTGGATGAAGAGACGATTGATCGTTTCATGGAGAAGGTGCCTGAGCATGTGGTGGTAGTGTTTGATGAGGCTTACTTTGAATTTGTAGGTGATGCGCCTGACACTTTGAAGCATGTGAGAGCGGGTAGAAATGTGATTGTGCTGAGGACATTTTCTAAGGCGTATGGTCTAGCAGGGCTCCGCATCGGATACGGTCTGGGGGCACCTCAGGTGACAGAAATTTTACAGAAGGCGAGACAACCATTTAATACGAATGAGGTGGCACAGCGTGCTGCTCTGGCATCACTAGCGGATACAGATCACGTGCAGGCTACGGTCTCTAACAATGCAGATGGGCTAGCATTCTATGAGGTGGCATTTCAGGAAATGGGGCTGGAGTATGTGCCGAGCGTGGCAAACTTTGTGCTGGTGAATGTGGGCGATGGTGATCGATTGTTTGCAGAGATGCTGAAGCAGGGCGTGATCGTGAGAGCGATGCGTGGATACAAATTGCCAGGATGGGTGAGAATCTCCGTAGGAACAAAGGTTGAAAATGAGCGTTGTCTTGAGGTGATGAAAGCAGTTTTAGCTACTTTTTAAATGACTGCCACCGTAGCCGCCATCGCTTCAGCACCAGGTGTGGGAGCTGTCTCTCTGATCCGGATTTCGGGGGCAGATGCAGTTTCCATCTCCGCTGCTGCTGTGCGCTGTAGGGGCGGGCTAGAAAATGCTGCGGAACGATATGCGACCTTGTGCAAGGTGGTTTCTAAGGATGGTGAAGTCATCGATGAAGTGTTGACAACGGTGTTCAGAAATCCGCGTAGTTTCACAGGCGAAGATGTGGTAGAGCTGGCGTGTCATGGTGGTGTGCTGGTGACTAGGCGGGTGTTGGAGAGGCTGTTAGAGTGTGGTGCGCGCTCGGCTGAGCCAGGTGAGTTTAGCCGTAGAGCATTTGAAAATGGTAAGTTAGATTTAACTCAAGCAGAAGCGATCATGGATCTTATTTCCGCCCAGACAGATCTCGCCATGCGTGCTGCACATGAGCAGATGCAGGGGAAACTGGGGGATCAGAGTGAGGCGCTGCGCGAAAATTTAATCGGAGTGGTCGCCCATGTTGAGGCGTTCATTGACTTCCCGGATGAAGACATAGATCCAGACACGGGAGCGGCTATGCTGAAGCGGATCGATGAAGTTCTGTTAGGGATAGATAAAATGCTCTCGACCGCAGAGCAGGGCAGAATTTTACGTGAGGGAGTGCGCACGGTGATCTGTGGTGAGCCAAATGTGGGCAAGTCTAGTTTGCTGAATGGGCTGCTTGGTTATGAGCGCGCCATTGTCAGTGATGTGGAGGGAACTACGCGCGACACCGTAGAGGAAGTGGTGAACATTCAAGGCATCCCTCTGCGGCTGATCGATACCGCAGGGGTAAGGATTTCTGAAGACAAGATAGAGCAGCAGGGGATAATGCGATCTGAGCAACAGATAGAATTAGCGGATCTGATTATCGAGGTGGTGGATGGATCTAAGGCTGGAAAACGACTTCTAACAGATGAACAAATCGCAGGTAAAAAGCACGTTTTAGTGGTCAACAAGAATGATCTCGGAGTGAACTCACAGTGGAGAGATGCTGATGGAGTAGAAATTTCATGCAGCAGTGATGCCGGACTAGATCTGTTAGGTGAGAAAATAGCTGACATTTTGTTACTCAGCGAAAGTGCCTGGGGAGGTCACGCAGTAGCTATCAATGCCAGACATCAAGAGTGTCTCCGTAGAGGTAAGGTTTCTCTAACAGATGCTCGCGCTGGGCTAGAATCTGGCGTAGGTGCAGAGTTCGCAGCACTGGACCTAAGAGACGCACTAGATGCTATTGGCGAAGTGGCAGGGAGAGTGGATACAGAAGAAATTTTCGACGCTATCTTCGGTGCGTTCTGTATTGGAAAGTGATGCGATCCAGCTTATTGAAAACAATAATCTTGTTTTTTTAATGATTTGATGGCATTACTAGATAGTCAACAAAAGTTAACTAACATGATCCCAATGAATACTACTAACTATAAGTCCCGCAAACTGTCTATGATGATCGCCGCGTTGTCATTTACTTGCGCATTTGAAGCGGCTGCACAGAATGTCATTATTGTGAGTGTGGATGGGTTGCGTCCTAGTGCGATTACTTCACAGGGGGCGGGAGTATTACCAAACTTTTATCGATTCAGAAATGAGGGGGCTTTTACCGATGATGCTAGGGCGGATGAAACGATCACAAAGACGCTACCGAATCATGTATCAATGATCACTGGACGACAAGTGGCAGGAGCATCTGGACATAACTGGACTTCTAACAGCACACCACCAACGGGCGTAACACTGCATACGAATAAAGGTAGCTATGTGAACTCTATCTATAATGTGGCGGATACAGCAGGTGTGGGAACGTCTATGTATGCTTCTAAAGGTAAGTTTTCTCTTTTCCAAGCAAGCTATTCTGGAGAAATAGACTCATATGTGAATAATAGTGATACGAGTGTTTTAGTATCAGGTTTTACGAGTCAGCTGGTGAGTCAGCAATGGGGGCTTTCGTTTCTGCATTTGCGTGACGCTGATTCAGCGGGGCACAGTTTTGGATTTGGTTCGACTCAGTATTTAGCAGCGGTTGCAAATACAGATAACCTTCTTGGACAACTACTCAGTGCAGTGGAAGGAAATGCAGGCTTGGCATCCGATACAACAATTATTTTAACTTCCGATCACGGAGGAACTGGGACGGGACATAGCGATAATACAAACCCACTTAACTATACCGTTCCACTTTACGTCTGGGGAGCAGGGGCACAGGCTGGAGCAGATTTATACGCACTGAATCCTCAGCGAGCTACGATCAAATCTAGAGAGGTGGGAAATCTTGCGATGGATCTACTTAATCTGCCATCGATCAGTGGATCTACGGGTAATGTTAATCAAGACTTGTCTATTGCTCCTGAGCCATCTAGCTCAATACTAATGATGCTGGGAGGGTTCTTCTTTATCTGGCGTCGTTCTCCTCGTTCTCCTCGTTCTATTTCTTAGGAATAGAAGCGTGGATCTGCTCTAGGGTGAGCACTGCGTAGCAGGTCACAAGCTCAGGTTGGTTTTCCCACCAGCGGCTATTTTTATTCACCCATGATCCGTCTTCGCGCTGGGCGCTTAGGAGAGTTTGGGCGAGTTCTTTGCGCCAGTTTATTTTTCTGCCATCTTTGGTGGTGAGGGTATCGATGTTTGCAGCTGTTAGAGCTTTTGCCATGACATTGAAATAATAGTATAGCCCTTGCTGCCCAAGTCCTGGGTTTTCCTTTACGGTGAAGTTATTGTTGAGCCAATCTGTGACTGCTGCTACGCGTGGATCATCTTTTCCTAGATCAGCATAGATCATGGAAAGAAGCCCTGCGTAAGAGATGGAGCCATAGCCTCTGAGTGTTTCAGTGCCGTCTGGGTTCTTCTGTTTGCCAGCCTTAGAGTCTCCTGGAAAATAAAAGAGTGATCCGTCATTTCCTGTGTTTGGCTGATCATTGGTCTTTTGAAGATTCTGACAACGAGAGATGAACTGAAGTGCGCTGTCCCAGTCGAGCTCTGTCTGGTTTTCAACGCCAGTGTCTTTGACAAGTTCATTCGCAATCTTGATTGCCTCGATTGAGAGGTAGGTGTTCGACATGTCAGAATGCGGGTGACTGCCACCGTAGCCGATCCCACCGTGAAACTTGTTCATCGCTTTATTGTTAGAGTAGTCTGCCTGCTGGCTGATGAGGAATGTGCGAGCTTTTTTAATAGCATCAAGATGCTTCGGGTCACCTGAAGCTGCAAGAGCCATAATGCCAGTTGCGGTGTTGTAAGTAGCGAGTCCTTTTCCATAAATAGCACCAGTTTCTTTCTGCATGGAGAGAAGCCATTGGTAAGCGGGCTTGATGTGGGCGGGTGTGTCTGTAGCAGCTAAGCTGGGGTCACGCATGGCGGCTGTGACGGCTAGTGCGGTGTATGCGGGAATGGTGTCATCTTTCCAGAATCCTTTTTCATTTTGAACACTCTTAAGATACTGATTTCCAGTCTTGATCGCATTTTCCATCTCTAGTTGGAGTGAAAGATAGGGAGCCTGTGGGTTAGCCACAGCCGGAGCCTGTGCAGCGACCTTGGTCTGCGCAAGTGTGGTGTAGGCGATGGTTCCTACTGTGAGTGTTAAGATGCTGGATGTGATAATTGCTTTCATGGTCTTATGGTCTTGCGTATAAATGTTAGATTCTAGACGTTATTTATTCTTGTTCTTACCTGCGGGAAATTCAGGCTTGATGGTGATGCTTACTTCGGTTCCAGGTGCAGGCATTTTCTCTGTGACTGGAAACCATAGAGTATCATCTTCTCTGCCTTTTCCAGCATAGTTAGCGAGGGCTCCTCTGTCTGTGAAAATGGCAATGACATCATGGTTTAATTCTGCTACAAACTGACCTCTGTGCATAAATGATCCACCGTAAGACCATTTAGCCGGACCTAATGGCTTCTTAGTCTGCGCATTCATGAGGAGTTCGTTAAGATTGTAGCTAATCTTCTTTTTTGTTTTTTTATCCGTCCAGCTTATCGTTGTGCTGAAGTAGGATTTAGCTTTCTGCTCAGCAGTTGCTTTTTGAAAATTCTCGGTTGGCAGATCATTCACAAATTCGCGAAAGAGTGATTTGTTCTCCTTAAAACCCAGTAATTTAAACGCAATGTTCAAGTGAAGTGGTCTAGCATTGGTGACGAATAATGCCTCGTGGATTTTCCCTTGGGGGTTAACGATGGCATACTCTACAAGTGCCGCGGTAATCTCAGATGTAGCATTGAAGCTGATTGAACGCTCCGCTTTATCAATCGTAACTTCGCCTAATTGGTAAGTGGTTTCGTTAATTTTCTTTAGCTCGGTAAGCGGGTTAGTCTCCGTAGCAAGCTTTCCATTTGGCTCATTAGCACCTTGATTATTATTTACTTCTTCTGTCTTAGTTTTCTGAGCACAAAGTAAGTAGGAGCCTGAGATGAGGGCTAGTGCTGAGGTAAACGTAGTGGTAAAGCGAAATGATTTAATTTTAAGGTACATGGTGTAGGTATAATTACTAACGATGTGAGTGGGAGGGATCTTAGTAGAAAATGAATTATTTTTTCTGGTAGCTAGCTTTAAATGCATCAATGACTTTGTGAAGCTCTTGAGCATTCGCTACATCTGTAGTTTGCTTGCATTTCATCGCTAAAACAGTCATTTGGTGGAGCTGTGTAAGTTTCAGAAGATACGCATTTTTGTCAGACTTAGCTTCGCCTGTTTTGATGCGCTGTGTTAGGAAATATTGAGAAACGATTTCCTGAATTTTAGTCGCATGGAGTTCCTTGTTATTTACCCAGCGGATGAGTTGGTTGGCATTTTTGGCTGGATCTTTAGAGAGCGTGTTGATTTGATTCATCGCCTTTTCGATTGTAGATAAATGCGTGTGTAGGTCAGTGAATACGGTATCATCTGAGTAGATGCCGCATGGGACTTCGCAATGCGCTTGAGCTTGCGGAGTGAGTGCGGAGATGGAAAAAATAGTGACGAATGTTGCTGCTGAGGTGATTTTAGTTAGTAGTTTCATATTATTTATTTGAATTGTTAGTAAGCTATCACAGCAATGTGCGGGATCAATCACTATTCTGAGATCAGATGGGATTTCTTTAAAAAATTGATTTACCGTCATTTACCACTAGCAATGAAATCAGATTGTGTCAAAATAAGCGTGTTGATAGCGAATGAGACAGCAGTGGTGAAGGGAAAGCAGAGCAAGTGGATGACGGCGAGTATGTGCCTGAGTCTTTCTGTGGTTCTGCACGTCGTGATTGCTGTATTGATTTGTCTCAGGATACTTGCACTTCAGACTCTGCCTGAGGAGGTGAAGAAAGAGGCTGAAGAGGATATGATTATTGCGGTGCGGCTAGAACCAATGAAAGCGTCTGTCCAACCAATGTCTCCGCCATTGCAATCAGTCCCTAAGCCAGTAAGAAATGCTCCACTGACTCCAGAGGAGCTAAAGTCACTAGCGGCAAAGACTCCTGCAGAAGTTAAAACTGAGCCTAAGATGAAGCCTAAATTGAAGCCTAAGGATCTTCCTAAGTATGCTCGAACAGCTAGTGATCAACTCACAGGGAACGTTCCAGATACGAATCTCCTAGGTGAGCGCGATACCATTGCTGCTAGTAATGCAAAGACCGTGGCAGGCGCGCCAGACAGAGCTTCCATTCGTGGTGAGAAGTCTAAGGATGGTATTGAAGAAACTGTGGATACCAGATTTCAAGACGGTGAGCTAGAGCATATGAATAAAGGTGGTGAAGCGGCTGTCGCTCAAATCAAACCTCCCTCAGAGGTGGTGCCTGATCCGAATAAAATAGCGGAAATTGATCAAAAAGAACTGAAGAGTAGTGTAGAAAGCACTAAGGAAGTAGGAGAAGCCCTAGAGCAAGCTAAACTGGCTGAGACAAATAAAGAGGCTAAGAAATTTCTCGAAACTCAGAAGAAGATGGCTCTGAACGAAGACCTACCTAGTTCTAAAAATACTGGTGCTAACGAGAAGAAAGGACTGGAGGATCAGAAGAAGACGATTGCGAATAAAGATGTAGACCCTGATGCTCTCAAGCAAAAAGCGCAGGAGAAAAAACAGAAGAAGCAGGAATCCAAGCCTAAGACAGCAACGAATAAAAGTGGGTCTAAGAAGTCTAAAAAGGGATTCAGATCTGAGGCTAAAGCGACTGTGATGGAGGGGACTATTTCCAGACGTAGTAAGATAGGTTCTAAAAATGTAAAGGCTACTCCCGTTGGCAAATACATGGCACAAATCTCAAAGCTAGTGGAGCAGGAGTGGCAACGTAGGTGCATGATGCATGCGGATTTGATCCAGCCCGGGACGCTCAGGATTTCATTCATAGTGGATGAGCGGGGAAAAGTGAGGAACATAGATACAATATCTCAGACTCAGGGAAGTAAAAACCAAGAGAGTCTAACATTCCAGGCATTAATGTCTGTGAAAATCCCACCCATGCCAAAGAAGGTAAGAGAGAGTCAAGGAGGTGATCCCTTGGAGTTCCGCTATTATTTTAGATTTCAATAAACGATTTATTACTACCCATGACACATTTTACTCAAGTCGCTCAGGCGATTACTGCTGACAAGAATTTCTTAGACAACATCATTTCATTCATCGATAAGGGGGGAGTTTTCATCTACTTTATCATTCTCTGCTCTGTAGCAGCACTCGCCGTGATGCTCTATCAGGCGATGCTTTTGGTGCGGCAGAAAGTGATCCCAGATAGCTTGGTTTACAGCATGAATGCGTATGTTTCTCAAGGTGATGAAGAATCTACTCAGAGTCTAAATAATAGCAGAAAAGCGAACCCAAGCGTTCTACAGAAACTCTGTGATGTGGTGCTGGAGCGCCATGATCGTAAGGATATAGAAATCCAAGAGGCGGTGCAGGTGAGTGCGCGTGAAGAAATTCATAAGTTGCAGGTGGGTATCCCATTTCTAGAAGTAATCATTGCCATCGCTCCTCTGCTGGGCTTGCTAGG
>CAKZMG010000219.1 GCA_937128235.1 uncultured Verrucomicrobiales bacterium | reverse complement strand
TTTCATAGCACAAATTTGTATCTTTTCAGGTTGAATGAGGGCTACAGCTGGGGTAACTTGATCACTATGAAAATTTTTATCTTTTATGTGTTCTTAAATTCAATCGTTTTTTCTCAAGTGGTGGATGTGGCTCTGACGGATCAAGAGCAAGCGAACTTGAAATTGAGCGAGAGTTTTCAGCTGAGTCCAACGGCTGAGGAGATAGCCAAACTTGATAAGCAGTTACTGAAGAGTGCTGCTGAGAAAGGAAACCCTAGGGCACAGTATTTTATGGGGAAGTTAGCCTATGCTGTGAAAAATTATAGAGATTGTTATGTGTGGTATGAGAAGGCCGCTGAGCAGGGAGATCTGGCATCGATCAATAATTTAGGTGCCATGCATGAGCATGCTGAAGGTAGAGATAAGGACTTTAAGAAAGCGCGTGAATTTTATGAGAAGGCAGCGGCTAAAAAATTTGCGCCATCACTACGTAACTTAGCTTGCATGTATCGTGATGGATTAGGTGTGGAGGAGGATATGGGAAAAGCAGTGACTTACTTTAAAGAGGCTGGCGAGTTGGGAAATCTGGATGCTCTCAATGATCTAGGTCTCTGCTATGAGACGGGGAAGGGGATAAAACAAGATTTTAAGAAAGCATTTGAGACTTATAATGAAGCGATGAAAAAGGGGAGCAGGATCGCCATTTCAAATGTGGCAGTTTGTTACATAAAAGGGATAGGTGTGGATCAGGATGCTAAAAAAGCGGTGGAACTATTCCAGAGGTCAGCAGAGCAAAAGTGCCCGCATGGAACACGGATGCTAGGTCTCTGTTATCAAGAAGGACGAGGAACCGAAATAGATAAAGAAAAGGCGAAGGAGTGCTACCAAGCCGCAATCGCACTTGGTGATAAGCAGGCTGTGAAATTTCTAGCGTCTATGAATGGTGAAGAAGAAGAGGAGGAATAAATGAGGTTGTCAGAAGCTCCCTTATTCTTTTTTGATTTCACTTGCTGGTTTTTCTTTAGGGGCTGCATCAGGAGCTTTCTTTTTTAAGAATCTAACTGAATGCAAAAGTTGTTGAGCGTCTCCGTTCGCGAGCCTTTGCTTGAGGTCTTCTTTTTTTCCCGAGGAGGGATCTAGGAACATCACAGCAATCAGACCTTGGCGATTATTCTGTCTCAGAATGGCAACTGCTTTCATAAACAAGGTAGAGCCGTCCTTTGTAGTGAGTTTGCCTAATACTACCGCAGCATTGTATGGTCCAACTTTCGTTTTATACTTCTTACCGATGACTAAATTTTTATGTCCTGTCGCGAAATTAGGGAAGAGTTGCTTTTCTAACAACTCAGCGGACTTGGCTAGCCTCACATCCATAGGCATTGTGGTTGGCATATTCAGAGTGGTGAATCGGATCGACTCAGCAAGCTTCTTATCTTTGGTGGTGAATGAAAAGCGGATGAGTTCTGAGACTTTTGGCCTCGTGAGATACATGAGTTTCCCTTCCTTAGAAGGCATAACGCTCACTACGAACGGAGCATGATCAATAGGTTCAGCCTTATGAGCGGCAGCAAATTTCTCATTGATTACCCATGTTTTTCCTTTTTGAAAAGTGTCTGTGACTTTCTCAGGGATAAATTGAAGTGGTGCGAGTTTAGCAGGTTCAGAAGGTTTAGCAGGTGCTGGGTCTTGCTTTGCTTCCTGAGCAGATGCTAAATGAAGGGAGTGAATAGAGAAGAATGCTGATAAGATGAGTGATTTTTTCATGGCAACTTTTACTATAACTGAAGTTCAGTAGAGATGTCCAGATTATATCTTTTGAGTTCAGCTATGACTTCTTTTCTTGTGACGGTAAAATTCCAAATAGTTGTCGGTAGCTTTGAGCGAACCGACTTTGGTGAGAGAAACCGTAGTCTTGGATGATGTTAAGCAGATCTCCATGATTTGTGTTTTGCGATCTGAGGTGATCTCTTACACATTGCATACGGTATCTGTTATGGAGATCAATGGGGCCTTTACCGTAAATATTTTTAAATCCTTGCTGAATAGATCGCGCTGGAGCGTTTAGAGTTTTACTCAGTTCCGTGATAGTTAGTGGTCTATGCTTATTTTCCATGAGTAGGCTGTATG
This sequence comes from uncultured Verrucomicrobiales bacterium, assembly GCA_937128235.1. GTDB lineage: Bacteria > Verrucomicrobiota > Verrucomicrobiia > Verrucomicrobiales > Akkermansiaceae > Rubritalea. The sequence goes on along the minus strand of CAKZMG010000219.1, from coordinate 10,295 downwards.
CCTGAATTGCAAGGGTGTTACAAAAGGTGCGCTGGTTCTCTACTGGAGTAGGATCTATGCTCATGATTAGATCTTCTAAAAACGTAAGATCATTAGGATCTGTTTCTGCGTTAAGTAAATGTCTTATCCTTGCCGCTGTTAGTGATTTGGCTTCATGGCTTATGAACTGGACGAAGTCATTTGCAAAAAACTGATGGTAGTCCAGATGAGTGAGTAGTTCGAATGATTCTTTGAAAAACACTTCATCTATTTCTATAAATAATGCTTTATAAGGGTTTAAGAACGAAAAGTAAGACTCTCTTCCCGGTCTGGAAACGGTTATTTTAAGATCATTTTCTTTGGTGTTAGAAGGCGCACCATTAAAGTAGTGGGTGTCTTGTTCAGAGAAATTTAATAATAAGCCTGATTTAGGCTCCAGGTATCCTGAGAAGTCGAAGCATTTGTTTTCAGCTACCGTGATGCGTGAGAGAATATTACGGTTTCTTAGACTACAAAATAATGCCTTGCTGTGCGCAATGGTCTCTATATTGGCAATAGAGCCATATGCTGTATCGATCAATGAGGGATCAGATAGTGTGATAGGTTTCATTATTTGCTAACAGTATAAAGAGAACGAGAATTGAAGTATAGACAAAAAGTACTTTTTTATGAAACGCTAGTTTAAGGTTTTTATATTACATATTATTTATTCCTTATTTCATGCACGATATGGATAGACTATTTCTGAAAATAGGATACATTTAAAGCATCTTAAATTATTTTAAGGTATTGTTATATATTATCGGGGGATAATACAACATCCTCACTCCTTCACAGGAGTGAGGATCATTTTTTTTAGGAGAGTGTCCAAATGATTGTTTTTCAAGTTGTAGAAACTGGCTGGCAGGGTATAGATGCGGTGTGGACGGATCTAAGAAATTAAGCAAGTTTCAGAAGGTGGCACTAGCGGCACTGATGTCGGTAGTACTGCTCATTTTTATGGGTGCCATCGTGCGCGCTACTGGTTCAGGAATGGGCTGCCCAGACTGGCCGAAGTGCTGGGGGAAATACATCCCGCCTACGGATGTGAGCCAGATCGATGTGGAAACCTTACCCATAGAGAAATATAAGCGCAAGCGCGAGCAGATGGGAGGGAATCCAGATGACATCACGCGTGAGACTGTGCTCGCTGAGTTTCATCCGTTTCATACTTGGATGGAATTTACCAATAGACTCTGCACGACTCCGGTGGCGATCTTTTCTGTGTTCACGATGATTCTGGCATTTCAGTTCCGGACATCTCGGCCCAAGCTATTTTATGGTGCGTTTGTTGCCGTATTTCTGGTGGGGCTGAATGCCTGGATGGGGGCGCGGATCGTGCACTCAGGGTTGCAGCCGGGGACGATCACTATTCACATGCTGCTCGCGAAGCTTCTGATGTGTGTCTATGTCTATCTCGTATGGGCAGGGGCGAAGGAGAATCAGAAACTCTCTATAAATTTTCGTAAGCGTGGTGAGTATGTGAAGCGTGTTGGTGTGATGTTGTTCATCTTCATCATCGCAGAAGGGATCATGGGTTCTCAGGTGCGTGAGGTGACGGATCAGCTTCAGAAGGAATTTAATCATGCGCCTCGCTCAGAGTGGACAGGTAGGCTCGAAAATACGTGGATGTATCTCGTGCATCGCAGTTTCTCGTGGGCGATTTTAGTAGCGGCTATTTGGTTTTATTTAGCGAATAAAACTTACCGCGTCGGCGGGGTGAAGTGGCAGGAAAAGCTGATCATTTCGATGGTAATCTGCCAGATGGTTTTGGGGCTTATCTTATCTCAAGTGGGAGTGCTCAGGACGGTGCAGGTGCTGCATGTTGGTCTGTCATCATTCTTGATCTGCGCGATGTTTAGCTGGACGCTGGCAGCATTTTATAAACGTCAATGAGCAAGCAAGTCATAGCCCATGACGAAGGTCTGGATCAGGGGGTGAGCAGGCAGACATTCCGCTGGGATCTCTGTCGCGCACTTCCTATGGGGGTGGTGGAAACGGTAGTCACTACGTTTTCGATTCTGATCGCCAATCGCTATCTAGATTTAACCGATGCGATGAAGTCGTGGCTGGTGGCAGGGACGGCGATTGGTTTGTTGCTCAGTTTGTTCTCAGTAGCGGTAGTGCGCAGGCTGGGGTGGAGTGTGAATGTGAGCGCATCAATTGCTTGGTTGGTCGCGGCAATAGGCTTTGGTATTGCGGCACTGGGAGGAAATAGCACCTTGTTTTTCGTGGGTGGTGTGGTGTTGGCATTGCTCTCGCATAGCTTGTCCTCGCCATTGTTATCGCAGATTTACCGGAGGCATTATCCTGGTGAGATTAGAGGTAAGTTATTTTCTATCGTGGGAATGGTGAGGGCTGGAACTGCTGCGGTGTTTGCCTATGCAGTGGGGATTTGGCTTGCGAATGGAGCTCTGAGCTACACTGGCTTACTCTGGATTTTTGCTGGCTGTAGTTTACTGAAAGGTGTCTTCACGATGCTGATGAAACCGGTGTATCTGCGGAAGAGTCATCAGTTGAAACTGCTCGATGCGTTTGGGCATTTGCGCACGGATGCAGTATTCAGAAAGCTGATAGCAACCTGGATGCTTTTAGGAGTGGGTAATCTCATCGCCATGGCATTGTTCGCAGAATATGTGAGTAATGAGCGCTATGGATTTGGCTTCGATGAAGCACAGATCAGTATGGTGACGACTACGGTTCCGATGCTGGCATTTATTCTATCTGTTGTGGTGTGGGGGATGGTCTTTGATAAGATGGAGTTTTACAGGCTGCGGGTGCTAGTGAATTTATTTTTCGTAGCAGGAATCCTCACCTTTTTCTTCGCTCCAAGCTATCTCTGGCTCTGCGTAGGGATGGCTCTGCACGGCATGGGTAAGGCTGGTGGAAATGTCATCTGGAGCCTCTGGGTGACGAAATTCGCACCTGCCGAGAACGTGGGAGAATACATGAGCGTGCACACGTGCCTAACAGGTGTGCGGGGGATTTTCTGCGCCTACGTAGCGTTCCCGCTTATCCTCTGGATCGGACCATTTGGCGTGGGAATGATCGGTGCGGCACTGATATTACTTTCCTCCATCTTCCTAATCCCTGAGGTGATAGAGAACTGGTCAAGTTCATCCTGCTAGGGAAGTTTCTTGTAAGTAGCAGATTGGGATAACTTAACGAGATGACCCTATCGTTACTTAAGTTCTCTACGTTCTTTTGAAGGTAAGATTCCGAAAGTACGTTTATAATACTGCGAGAATCTCCCAGAATGGTAAAAGCCATACATTCCTATGATATCAACTAAATTTGTACTAACTGTACCATTTTTACGTAGGTATTTTCTGACTTGATGGATACGAAAAAGCTTATGGTATTCTACTGCTCCCATTCCATAAAGCTCATGGAATCCTCGTTGGATGGAGTTTCGGTTTGCATTGTGTGCCTCACAGATCTGGTCTAATGTGAGCGGGATGTTACGTATAGTTAGCAGGAAGGAATGCACCTGTAACGCGATTTTGTTACAGTAATTTAAGCAATGGCTTTCTTGTTCAGAAGTGAGGAGGGATTCGATCAGAATACTTTGGATTTTACTTGCCGTTTCGGTATCGCTTATATCCGAGATAGCATGTTTCTGTAGAGTTTCCTCTAGTGATTGCATGAGAGCTTTCTTACTACTGAGACTGTTCATGCTGACAAATCCATTTTGCACTAGATCTGTAAATTCTTTACCTAAAATCAGCTCGCACTGATGGTCAAAGGTGACCTTATCGATAGCGATGTAATAAGATACCTGTTTTTCTTTAAAGGAAAAATCCGCAACAAGATGTGGACTGATAACGGCTAGCTGTATTGAATCTAAGCTGGAGTCTAGGATACATCCATTGAAGTGCATTTTTCCCTTAATGGGGACGATGAAACAGTAGGTATCTCTTGTCTTCATTATGCCAGATTCAGAAGAATTTGTTATACGATAAACGGATAAATTATTAGATAGGTGCCTCTGTATGAAGTTGTTAGTGTTTGCTGCTTTTGAGGGTTTACGGCTAATGTCTATGCTCTCGATGTCTAGATTAGATTGCAAGAGCTGCTTTAAACTCATGGCTGAACAACAGTTTCAAGTTCCTCTGATCCTAGATGAGCCATGATACGAAGACATCTTCCCGGTTGTCTTCTTGGTAGAGTAGGTGACATAGTGTTGCCAGTATCAGGTGATGCACTGATACTACTCTTGATTACGTTATTGAAAAAAATATCCACGCTCCACGCTCTACTCACTATTTAATGTTTGCGTAATATTAGAGCTGTGAGCATGATACATACAATATCTAACAGCGTTTAGGCATACGTATATTGAAAACGTTTCTACGTAACTGCGAATGATTCTAGTAATGCTGCCCACCATCATGGCGAGTTCCACTGTACAGTAGGAATACTCGACTTTGTTATTGGCGTTGCGCAGCGCTAGAATATCTCCACCGCCAGTCATAATTCTCAAGTAAAACCATTCTGTGTATCAAACGATTCGATAACCAGAGTTTATAAAGATACGCATGATAAAAAGATACGCATGACGGAAAATTTTGATTTATCGGTGGTAGGAAGGGATTGCCAATCACTCCGGAGTGCATGAGCCTTACTATTGAGCTATCCTCTATCCTATATCTCCTCCTATCCTTAGTGGGCAAGTTCCACTGTCGGGATGCCGTCATAAAAATGTGGTATTTATCTAAAACCTAAGCACAGCGGACACTCATACCCTAGTGAATAGGCGCACTTGATGTCTTCGGCGGAGCCACCGTTGAAGGAGAACCGGCTTATTGGCAGAGAAGTGGCTAAAAATTCATTAGTTTACGGTAACATAACACCTTATAATTTTAAAAAAAACACAATCTCATACGATAATCGGATATAATATTTTTAAGTTTACCATAAAGTGTAGTTGAGCTTAGCAAACCAACTTGCGTTTTCTGGTAGTGGAATTCACCGATGAGAAAAGTTCACTTATCCCCCAAAAGGATAAATCAATCGGGTAGCCATAATAGATTTTATTTATAAAATTTTAAACATAATTCAAAGATGTCATGGTTACACGGTTTTGGTTACGAGCCTTCCAAAGGTAACTCAACCCTAAACAACAATATTATGAAAAATACAATTATTACTCTCGCGTCAATTACAACGCTTTCACTTACGTCATACTCTCAGACCTATACTGATTTTTCTACTGCAACTGCAGGACCTACTTCTGTAACAGGTGGAAATTTATTTGGGCTTAATGTCGATCTTAATGGATCTTCAGGAGGTAATGCTCTTATCTTATCTCCTACTGCTGTTGCTCTACAAAGTAATGCATCTTCGCCAGGTCTAGCTCATAGTGTCAGCATCTCAGGCTTAGTTAATGATATTTATATTCAAATTGACAACCTTTACGATAATACGCTGACTTTTGCTAATTCTTTTAGTGTAGTATCATCTTCCAAGGTATCGATTTCAGGCAACTCAATATCAGGCACACTTGATAATGATGGAGCAGCGGTTCTGTTGTTTAGCGGCGCCCAATCAAGTCAATCTTGGACGTCTACAATGCCTTTTTCTGGAGATTATGTATCCTATAGAATTGGCTCTACAAGTGTGGTTCCAGAACCATCAAGCACAGCACTCCTGGGACTTGGTGGTCTTGCACTTCTTCTCAGACGTAAGAAGTAGTCGCTTCGCTCTAGTTGGAAGTTGCCAGTGTGCAGTTTCCAGTTCATTTACAGCCCACTTTGGATATTCCAGAGTGGGTTTTCTGCGTTTTACTCTGACTGATTTGGGTCAAGATGACGTATAATTTTCTTGGCTAACATTTCCTTTATTTCACGGTGCCTAGGAATTGGCTGAGATTTGCCAGTTTTGGGTTGCCGGTAGAAGTCGTGATTTCCTCCATGGCGCACAAATTCACACCCCAATTTATGAAGCTTTTTAAGCAGATCGTTTTTTTTCATGAAGCTTCAAGCTGACTAACTCTTCTGATGTTCGGTATTGTATTTGCCGTAAATTCTTTATGGAGGTCGAGAAGGTTAACTTTAAGATCGTTCAAATCATCCCCTTGAGTCCAGTAATCAGGAAACTCGTTCAGATAACCAAGATAGCCACCTTCTTCTTCCCAATAAGTATAATCTAATTTCATAACATCAATTTAATCCATTGGTTTTAGCTTGTCAATTACCGAGTTCTTTCCCGCACGCTGTCGCCATAGCGAAGCTCTAGGGTCACTCCATCATCCGCCATATCATACTCACGGCCAATCCTCTCTCTCCGAGCTTTTTTGAGTAGCTGAGTTTTCACATGCTTGATCTGTTAGAGGTTTATCAAAGTCAACCTGAGAGAGGATTGCCTTTCGAGATGTTATGGCTACAGGGCTTCGGCAGTAGTCAATGTCACACAGCTTTTGCCATAATCGATTGCGGTCGTGAAGTTCGAAGATCGGCAGAGCAGAACATCATACTCGGTAAATACTACAAATATTAGAAGCAAAAATAAGACTAAAAGGACAGACAAAATAGGAAGAAGCCGCTCGTCGTGGGTCATGCATATGCTCTTCCTCCTCATGCCTTGCTATTCTCACAATCTTGCTTTGCTATTCACTCATTCTAACTGCTCAAACGGGATAGCTCCCATTTTTAATTCACAGCACTAGATATATTTTTTACTCAATCCTATACGAAATCTGGATAGATGTTTTTTAAATTGGAGCTATTCTAATGACGACTTAATCCAAATTAAGGTATTGTTTATTATCAGGGGATAAAACAATTAGCCTCGCCTATTCATGTGGGCGAGGCTAAACTCTTTCTCTCTATGAAGTGATGAGGAGGATTAGTAGATGATGAGAAATCTGATGACTCTGATTACAGTAAGTTCTCGGCAAAAGTAGAGCAGAAAAAAAGAATGGCTAAGAAAACAAGGGAAGACGCTACCAGGATGGGAGATGAAAATAAGTCATCAAAGTTGCTAGAGTTGGTGCTTAAGATTCAGGAATGCGAAAGCTGGGACGAGCTTTCTGAGGTTTGTGTTGTTGGTTTGAAAAGTTTTTTTGGGCTAGTAGATGTAAAGTGGGTGGATTATTCTATAGCGTGGCGTAAGGTGATCTGGACTAACTCAACTTTTCCTATGGAGGAACGCTCCTTGAGAACTTTCATGATAAAAATTTTTCGTGATGGTTCTAGGCTCGGAGATTTCTATGATGCTGTCTATAAATACACTCTATGCCAGGTGGATGAAAGTTATGCTGTGCGTGATTTTTATTCCGATGAGGAGTTAGAGGAATTGGTCATTTATAAGAAGGTGATGGAGCCTATGGGGGTAAAAGATTTTGTTTATATTCAATGTCATTTTGCTGAAAAAGTGGGGACTGTTATACTTTTGCTGTGTTTTCCAGATGAGTGTGATGGTGAGAGTAGAAAAAAGGAGTTAGAGTATATCAGAGACCATCTACGTATAGCATGTGGGAGGCTATCGCGTATTGCTACGATGACAAATTTAGCTCAGATATTAAAGGAAGTGCATCAACCTGGATCTACTAGTGGAATATCTATGGTGACATCCAAAGGAGTAATTACCGAAATGGATAGTATTTCTAGAAACATCATGAGTGAGCTGGGTGGATATGTGGGAGAGAATAGAAAATTCCAACTTCCCAACAGAGTGCTGGATTGGTTAACTATTAAACGGGGAGAAGCGCTGCGGATCACTGCTCAAAGCGATCCAGTTTCAGAGCTATTCAAGACTTGGAAAGGAGACGAGGTTAGGGTGAAGCTGTTGTCAGATTCAGCTGGGCGTGGCTCGATCTTGATTACTAGTATCAAGGAGCAATTTAAGACTGAAAATCTAAAATTGACACGTAGTGAACTAGGAGTGGTAAGGGCACTTTGTGCAGGATTGACCAATTCTCAAATAGCAAAAGGGCTATCCATAAGCAAGAGGACTGTGGATAAGCATTTAGAAAATGTGTTCTGTAAAATGGGTGTCAACGATAGGGGGGCGGCTATGGCATATTTCGAGAATCTTTATCAATAGATTGTTCTGTGTTTTCTTGCCAGTGGGGTGTGGATGGAGCAGTATCTGGCATCTACTAACAGATCATGGCAGACGGATTAGAAATACGGGGGACGATGAAGCAGCGGGCGATAGGAACGCTGGCTGGGTGGCTGATCCGTGTGATGGGGTGGACGCTAAGGTATAGGGTAGATGGGCTGGAGCAAATGCGAGGTAAGTATGTGGATCAGCCGGTAATTTTTGCGCTGTGGCATAATCGTATTTTTGCCATGCCATATGCTAAGCCGAAGCTGAGCAAGGATAGGGAAGTCTGTGTGCTGACGAGTGCTAGCAAGGATGGGGCTATTTTAGAGACTGCGGTTCGGTCATTTGGGCTGACGTCTGTGCGCGGATCTAGCTCTAGGCGAGGGGCAGCAGCGCTAGTGGCTCTGCGGAGAAAACTTACCTCTGGCGCGACGGTGACGATCACTCCAGATGGTCCACGAGGGCCGCGATACAAGGTGCAGCCGGGTGTGGTGAAGTTGGCGCAAACGAGTGGTGCGCCTATCGTGGTGGTGAGTGTTGATTTTTCTCGCTGTTGGAGACTGAAAAGTTGGGATAGATTTTGTATTCCTAAGCCATTTTCTAAGGTGATGGTGAAACTTGAAGATGGAGTTGAAATTTCTAAAGAACTGAGTGATGATGCGTTTGAGCAAGAGCGCGTGAAGCTAGAAGTGCTGATGAATGAGTCAGTGAAAAATGAACCCAATTAAAATCATGAAGAAGATAGACGGAAAAGTAGTGGCAGAGAAGGTCATCAATGAGTGTAAGGATGAGATAGCGACTTTAAAAGCTAAGGGAATTACTCCAGGCTTAGCGGTAGTTTTAATAGGGGATGACCCTGCTTCTAAGGTGTATGTTGGCTCTAAGGCGAAGAAGTGTGAGGAGCTGGGGATTTACTCTCTGAAGATAGAGATGCCGGCGGAATCAACTCAGGAGGAGGTGATGCAGGTGGTAGAAGATTTAAATAATAATGACGCGGTAGATGGGATTTTAGTCCAGTCTCCACCACCGAAACATATCGATGAAGATGCGATTGTTAGAGCGATTGATCCGGCGAAAGATGTGGATGGATTTCACCCTGTGAATGTGGCGAAGTTGGTGCTGGAGGATCCGTCTGGATTTATCCCGTGCACGCCTCATGGCTGCATGAGACTACTGGAAGATGCTGGGGTGGAGACGTCTGGTGCTGAGGCTGTGGTGATAGGGAGATCGATGATCGTAGGGAAGCCAATGGCTCTGTTGCTGATGGGGAAATCTGGAAATGCAACGGTGACTGTGGCGCATTCTCGGACTAAGGATTTAGCGGCTGTTTGTAGGCGGGCAGATATTATTGTGGCAGCGATCGGGATGCCAGAGTTTGTGACTGCTGACATGGTGAAGGATGGAGCGGTGGTGATCGATGTGGGGATCAATAGGGTGGAAGACGCTACTAAGAAGCGCGGCTATAAGTTAGTGGGCGATGTAGCCTATGATGAAGTGGCTCCGAAGTGCTCAGCCATCACGCCTGTGCCTGGAGGCGTGGGACCGATGACGATAGCGATGTTGATCAAGAATACAGTGATCGCAGCTGGGAGGAGATAGATTTTATCTACTGATGAAGTAGATGGCGAGAGCCATGCCACCGATCCATACGGCAACGATGTGGGCAACCCCAAATGAGCGTGCTCCGGGAGTTTCCGCTGGGTCGTCTGCGTTAGGTCCGAATAGGCGGTTGTAGTTGATGCACAACCAGACTCCTAAAATTGTCCAGACGATGAGGAAGAGGGCGATCCCTATTTTTATGATGAGTTGGAGAGTCATGCTTTTATGAGTCTTGTTTTTTAAGCCAAGTTTCTAACCAGAATGGTAGGAACGGAATGAGTGAGGTGAACCCGATGAGGAATGCTATTTTCCAAGACCATCTCTTGTGTTTCCATGCTAGAAGTAAGGCGGCTCCGAAAATGCAGAAGATGACTCCGTGAATCATGCCAGGAGTTCTAATGGCTGTGTCATCTCCTAGGATACGCTTGAGGTAGATGGCACAGTAGAGAAGATAGAGGTAGGAGCAGGCATCTAATAAACTGAAGATGCGGAGATAGCTGACTGGTGAGTTGAGTTTCATGAAATGGGACTGTTTGTCTATGAGCCTTATCTGTGAGCTAAGAGTTGTGGAGGCATGTAGATGTTGATGGCTCCTTCACTATTACTGTGGTAGTAGAAATGCAAGCCTT
>CAKZMG010000218.1 GCA_937128235.1 uncultured Verrucomicrobiales bacterium | reverse complement strand
ACCTCGTTTCTCATAGAGCTTCAGCAATACCTCAGTATCACTCTCAGTCCTACATCTAAAATCATGCCGCTTAGCAATCTCCCTATAATTATAAATTTCACCATTATAAACCAACACCAAGTTCCCGTCTTCAGACAAAAACGGCTGATTACTCTGCTCACCAAGATCAATAATACTTAAACGTCTATGGCCTAGTCGCCACCCCTCCCAGCTGTAAGAACCACCAGCATCTGGACCCCGATGCTTCAACGTGTTCAAGGCAATACTATAATTGCTGTTAATACTATGAACCAAAATTCCACACATCTCTTATTCCTTGTGCCTTCCTTTAAACAAATTAATCGTTGGGCCAAATAATTTGTGCCTTACGCTAAGAGCTTTCCTCATTATCCAGTTGCCGCGCAAGTGCACACCTCTAAAATAAACATCCGTCGGGTCTACACCGAACTCGCTCATCTCATACCTTTCTCCAAAGCTGACTAAATAGCTAGCATACATCAATGCTCCTAGCCTATCCTTAACTTCGAGATCACTTAGCATCATTTCTACCGCCTCAATATGATTATCTGGGACATAGCAAGAGTTTAGATTTTGATAGAAACATTTACCTAATAAGATCGACGGCTTGCCCCAATAAGTAGCCTCCATTCCTATTGTTGAACCAAACGTAATGACACTATCCGCCTCTGAAAGAAGCGTGTAGCTACTTATGTTTGATTCAGGTAAAATTACCTCAAATTTCTGATGTCCCAATTCTAAACATTTTGCTCTAAATTTATTTATTAAGCCAGATAAATTAGGATGCATCCGTAAATACACTTTCTGATCATTTGTAAACGACCCCGCTGAAGCAGATAATTTTATTAGCCCATCGAGTTGTGACTCATAAATCTCATTTTTCCACTCCTCACCTATAGCTGAAAACTCGTCATCTGAGCTACAAAAGATTACGATGTTTCTATTAGATTTTCTCCAAGACTTAGGGAGTTCACCTTCGGTCTGGTGTTGAGTGAAATTTTTTAAGACCCCATATCCCTCAAAACCTGATGCGCGTTTTTTATAAAAACTATGTGCTCTTTCTAATAGTTCCTCTCTGTCTCCTTCATGCCATAGCTTTCTTATCTGCTTTTCCCGGTATTCTATATCATGTGGAGTGCTGTTTTTGAACAAAGCATAACGTTTAATATCACATCCTTCTTCTACGATCGTAAAATCCACAGTATTCTTTATACATGCTCTACGAAACGCTCGCTGTTGGCTTCCTCTGCCATTAAAGAAATAAACTAAATCTGGTTTATACTCTTGCAGGATTTTGTCTGCAGAAATATAAGCCGCTACTCCCGCTTTTAAGAGATTCTGACTCACTTCCTTAAACTTTCTAGGATCTACATCTGGGTTCCTAGAGCGAGATACCAGTATTGAAACCACCGCCTCACCTATGTCAAAGCCCTCGAACATCAACTTCCTTAGATCCAGTTGTGATAACTCTGCATTTTCTCCCATCTTTTGGATTTCCTTGTAATCGATCTCACTCAGATAGTCTGTATAATCTACAGTAGGCACCTTAACGCTCATCGCATTGATTCCTCTTTTGCTCTGTAGTTTGCAGTTGAAACATAACAGTTTACTTCTCGTCAAGTTCAGATCACAACCATAACAGCTACCACTACACCTTACTATTTTTACCTCAGCACCATCAGATAAATGCTTTTCCAGTAGTTCAAGCTCAGCCGCAGCCATGCTCCAACCACTCTCAGAAAACTGAAATAATAATATCTTTTTCATACTACTAGATTTATTTTTTTGCACTGTTAAACCATTTAAGAGGTTGTTTCAATATCTTATAAAAGTAATAGAGAATACAATCTGCCATCGCATTCAAGTGCCAGTTCTTAAACAATGTAATTCCGTATGTCCTTCTAATCGCTATTGACTCTGCTCCCATGTATTGACGCTTCAAGCAGTTAGAAGCATCTTTCATATCACCAAAACCTAAACTTAAATTTTCTCCATGCACTCGAAAATCTGCTATTATATTAGGTATACAGCTAAATTTTTTACCTAATTTTGAAAGTCTACAATAAAACTCTCCATCCATAACATACTTATAATCTTCATTCAGTATAATGCCTGCATCAATCGTCGTGGAACGTCTGTAAAATGTTGATGTAGAGGCAATATAACATCCAGAGTGCGCAAACATATTTAAATAAAAAGGAACTAATTTTCCTCTATTGAGAAGATCACCTTTTGAATCTACATTGTTCCATGCTCCATAAATAATGTCCGAGTCCTCATGCTTATCAGCCTGCGTCAAGAACGCTGAAAGTGAACCAGGTAAAAGTCTATCATCAGCGTTTAGCCACATAACCCATTTACCCTTTGCTTTACGAAACCCTTTATTAATAGCTTCCGTCATACCACTATCCTTCTCAACTGTAAGATCTAGATGGTCATACTCTCTTAAAATCTCTGTGCTGCCATCATTAGAACATGCATCGAACACAATATGCTCGAATTTAACACCCTCTTGAAGAAGAACACTCTCTATACACTCACGTATATAATTGGAATAATTGTAGCTAGGAGTAACTATTGTGAAGTCGATTTCATCCATATCTAATTTAGTTTTTTAATTATTTTCGCTGGATTACCAGCGACTACACACATAGTAGGGACGTCATTTATTACTACAGAACCAGCTCCTATTACGGCTCCCTTATATATTGT
>CAKZMG010000217.1 GCA_937128235.1 uncultured Verrucomicrobiales bacterium | reverse complement strand
AGAAAATGGGTGGTGAGCGAGAGTGATGGTGAGTGTGTGGTGGTAGAGGGAAATGGAGTGATCGGGGAGACGCCCACGCTTAAGCCTGGAGAAAATTTCACCTATAACAGCTACCATGTGGTGGCTAGATCAGGGGAGGCTGCTGGTGCTCTTTATGGCATAGCGGATGGGGAGAGATTCATGGTTGAGGTGCCTGAGTTTGCTCTAAATACGCCATAAAATGCATTTTATCTCGTCATTATCTATCTAGTTCTATAATATCTTGTTAAAAATAGAGGAGATTATGGCAGAGAACAATATTGATAAACTAAAGGCTGAGTTATTGGCAGAGGAATTTCCGCAGCTTCAGATCCAGTATCTCATCAGTAAGGGAGACACGGGGGAGATGTATTGTGCTGTGCAGCAGAAGCTGAATAGAAACGTGTCGCTAAAGGTTTTGCCGATTGAGCATAATGATGATGAGGACAGGAAAAGGAGATTTAACCGCGAGGCTCAGGCTCTCTCACAGATGTCGCACCCGAACTTGGTTCAGCTATTTGACTACGGTGAGAATGAGTATTTTTCTTGGATGATTTTAGAGTGGATTGAAGGGAAGTCATTGCATAAAGCGAACACTGAAAATGGGATGCAGGTGAATGACGCTCTCGCTCTGGTGTGTAAAGTCTGTGATGTGCTATCCCATGCGCATGGTCTGGGCATTGTGCACCGTGATGTGAAGCCATCGCATATTTTGATCACTGAAAATGGCGAGGTGAAGCTGAGCGATTTTGGTTTATCTCGCGAGACGAAGGGAGACTCTAACAGCTTAGTGAGTGCCTCTGGTGATAAATTTGGCACGGCGGAGTATTCTGCGCCAGAGTTCTGGTCAAACGGAACTCCGATCGATCACAGAGCAGACATTTTCTCGCTCGGTGTGCTACTCTACGAGGTGCTGACTGGGTCACGCCCAGCGGGAGTCTTCAGAATGCCATCTGAGCTAAAGCCCGATCTTGATCCGAGGCTAGATCAAGTGATCGTGAGAGCGATGCAGGAATTTCCAGATGATCGTTTTCAGAGTTGTGAGGAGTTTATGAAGGCAATTCAAGAAGTCATTGATGTGCCTTATGTGGAAAAAAGGTTAGTCATGGAACACACCGTTCATGCAGAGGAGGGGCAAGCGAGAGAGGATGTTAGAGAAGAGATGGTAAAAGATGAAATCGATCTGGAGCATCAACTTGATGATGACGACCAAGATTTAGACTATCCAGCTAAAAGAAAATCCGTCCTCTTCATCGACATCGCGATCATCACTATTCTCATCGCATTAGTAGCTTTGCTAGTGGTATGGCTGGTGAGGTAGAATTTAGAATAGGTCCATGTTCTGGTTGGCTTCTTCTGCGCGTTCGATGAAGGCGTTTGCCTTAGCTATTTCTGGGGAGATATGGGCGAGTGGCTTGATGAGGTTTGCGGGGAGGGGGAATTGTTTTTCTTGAATGTTTGGCGCTAGCTCTGGGGCAGTTTTGTAGGCTTGTTTCATCATTTCAAACTTGGCATCGATGTTATCGATATGATGCAGGATCTGCGCTTCTGGGGTGCGCGGGAGTGTGGGGGAGCCGAATTCGTAAGTGCCGTGATGTGAGGCAATGAGATGGAGCAGATGAATCCTCACTTCGTCATTGCTAGGGGTAAGTTTTTCCCAGTTGGCGGCAGTTTCTACGCAGTCAGAAATCATTTTGTCCCAGAGCTTGTCAACCAGGCTGATGCCTAATGGAATATGCCCTAACATTTCTCCCTGCATATCATACGGCTGGGTAAATCCGCGCTCCGGGTAGGTGTTCTCCCACAGTTTACCAGAGTCATGGAAGAGGACTCCTGCGATGAGTAGGTCTAGGTTCAGCTCAGGGTAAACTCCGCTGAGAGCGACTGCTGAGCGCATCATCTGTGCGACGTGTTCTAGCATTCCTCCACGGCGTGCGTGGTGGTTCTTGCGCGCGGCTGCGGTGCGGCGAAATTGATCACCATGCTGATCTAGAAACATGGCACAGAGTTGGTTTAATCTAGGATCATTGATGCTAGAGGTAAGTTTTACAATGTCGTTCCAGTCGCGGGTCTGGATCTTGCTAGTCTCTGGGTCTCCGATGAGAAAGTTCTGGATTTCTCCTTCGTTGAGGAGGCGGAATTGCCAGCGGTTGGCATCGATGCCGTATTGATTTTGAATCCAGTCACCTTCAAGCCGGATGAATGATTCGAGCTCGATTTGCTGAATGGTGGAGAACTGTGGGAGGTTCTCCCAGATCTTCAGCGAGAATTGATCAATGGCATCTGTTAGAGTGATCTGGAGGTAAGGTTTACCAGACTTGGTAGTCTTGGTGACGCACTTTTGCAGCTGCGTATCTACGGTTGCAGTGGTGGGGGTCTCGCCCGTGTTCTGCTTGAGCTCGGAAATGGTGTAGTGTGGCATGGTGCTATTTCAAACTACAAGGTCTAAGGGATGACGATGATTTCATCACCTACCTTGATGTCCACTGGACCACCAAAGAATGATTCTGCGATGGGGTCTGCGTAGCCTAGCTCGCTGCTATCGATGTTGCCTAGCTTGATGCGTCCGATGATGCCACCTGCTGTGCCTCTGCGGATGCCGAGCACCTGCCCGGTAGTGAGGTTCTGAGCGCGTACGAGATCTAGTACGATGATGCCACTTTCTGGATCATAAATTTTCACTCTAGCCATGACAAGAGCCTGGGCTATGACTGCTGCTCTGGCTTCTTCCGGCTGATTCTGTGATCGGAGTTCAGACTGGATGACACCAGCTTCTTCTTGGAGCATGTTGTTCTCATTTTCTTGCTTTACTTGCTGTTCCTTGAGCTTGGCGTTCTCGGATTCTAGAGCAGTGATCTTATCGAGCGCAGCCTTGGTAGCTGGGTCAGGAGCTGGAGTGGCTGCCGCTGGAAGTGCTGGAGTATTTGAGGATGCTAGAGGATTTACGAAATCTGCTGGCGGTGCTGTAGGAACGGGAACGATGTTGTTTGGGTTCGCACCGATATTTGGATTTGGGGTATTTGGATTAGTGTAAGGAGCAGCATATTGACCATTCATTTGGTCATAGGCGAGTGGGGTTGATGCTGCGCGCTCACGCTTGAGCATATTTTCTAGTTTCACTCGCTCAAGCTCTTCTCTGAGTTCGCTAATTGATTTTTCTCTAGGTTCTTTGGGCTCTCTGGGATTGGCGGTCCTAGTGGAATAGGAGTGCACGAGTGCCGCGATAAGGAGCGCGAAGGTAGCGCAGATGAGTATTCTCACAGTGTTCATGACGGTAGTTTGGATTTTTTTCGCCAATACTAAAGGTAAAAATTATAAAAATGAGCAAATTTTACAATCAGACTTGAGACCCAGGAAGGATTAGCACAGACTATCAGCGTGAGTATGAAGGTATCAGTTCTAGGCAGTGGCAGTGGCGGAAATGCCACGGTGATCTCTTGTGCCAGTGGTGTTTATTTGATCGATGTGGGTCTTAGTGCCAAGCAGATAGTGCTGAGACTGGAGCAACGGGGGATAGATCCAGACACGCTGGCAGGGATATTTCTTACCCATGAGCACAGTGATCATGCGCGTGGGTTGGATGTTTTCATGAGGAAACGGGACATCCCAGTGTACGCAAATGCGCTGACGAAAGAAGCACTGGAGTATGGGATGAAGAGTGAAATCCGCTGGAAGGTATTCCAGACTGGTCAGCCATTTGAGATCAGCGGAATATCGATCACTGCATTTCCTATCCCTCATGATGCTGCCGAGCCAGTGGGGTTTGTTCTGGAGAATAGCACGGCTAGGTTTGGGCTGGTGACTGATGTGGGCTACATTACTCAGTCTATGCGCGTTCACCTCAAGGGCTCAGACGCACTTTTCATAGAGGCTAACTATGATGAAGAACTACTGGAGGCAGACACTAAGCGACCTTGGGCTACCAAGCAGCGCATCGCATCTAGACATGGTCATTTATCTAATACACAGGCTGGAGAACTCATCGCAGATATAGGATGCGAGAAGTTGAGCTGTGTTCTGTTAGGGCATTTGAGTAGTGATTGTAATAATGCTGAAGTCGCTACTAATACCATACAGCCGCTGTTATCTGCACTGAGTGTTTCTGACCTTATCTGTGCAGATCAGCACCAGCCTACTGAATGGTATGAGTTCGGAAATAAGCCAGTAATTGAGAATGTTATTAGCCTCATGCCAGGAGAATTAAGCCAAGCAGATTTGTTCTAGACTTAGACTGCTGTTTCTCTCGGGATTGAAAATTCGTTGTCAAATGGCAATGAAGGTGTAAGTTGAAAGTATGAAAATTAAATTACTATCGTTATCAATCTGCTTAGTGGGTATTGTTGCTTTATCTTCCTGTGTGGTGCCCCCCGGCGGAGTAGTGACTAGCTCTAGTGTTGGACTCAGTGTACTGCCTAGAGGATACAACACGGTTTATGTAGGCGGTAGCCCCTATTACTATTCTAGAAATTCTTGGTACAGACGTAGCGGGAACAGATACATTCGTTGCGCAAGACCACATGGATACCATGGAAGTATCGGGAGTAATTACAGTAGTAGATATGGTAGCCGGTATGGAAATAGCTATGGTTTAACACGTCTTCCAAGCGGTTACAGAACTATCGCCTATGGTGGCCAGCTTTATTTTAATAATGGTAGTAGCTGGTATAGAAGAGACCGTGGTAGATACTATAGCTGCTCAGCTCCACGCGGGTATCATAGCCGCTACGGATATTCTAATAGTTCCAGATACCGTTCTCATTCACATTCTTCTCGCTATAATAGCTATAGCCATAATCGCAACCATAACCGCAGCCATCATTCTTCACGCTCCAGTAGCTATCACCGGAATAAGACACCTAGCAGATCTAGTGTCTATAAAGGTGACCTGAAGCGCGCTACGCGAAATTAACCCACTGAAGAGTTTAGACCTGCGCGTTTTTCAAAGACAGGGTTAAGCAAATTAGCTAGCACAATAGCACCTGCACCTACGAAGAATAGTGGGTGTAGTTTTTCATGCTCCTGGAAAAAGACAGCGGCTAAAATGATGCCGTAAACAGGTTCAAAATTGATCGCTAAGGTGGACTCGTATGCGCTGAATGATTTGAGTAAATTGATATACAGTGAGAAAGCATAGACAGTGCAGATCACAGCTAAGATGCCCAGCCAGAGCCAATCCATTCCGATAGGAATGAACTGCGGATAACCGGTATTCATGATCAGACAAAACAGCGCGCATGTAGCAGCCGCTCCGATCATTTCATAGAACGTGATGCTCTCAGCTGTGGCTCCTTTTCTGACGAGTGACTTATTGATCACTGGGAAAATGGCTGCGAGTAAAGCAGAAAGGATACCACAGAGTAAACCTAAGATGTGACCTCCCTCGACTCCTGCAATGAGGATAATCCCTGGGATAATCATCAAGCTAATCCAAATCTCGTGCTTGTGAGGTAAACGTTTTTCCTGGATGGCTTCGGTAGCGGCAGTGAAGAGTGAGGTAGTGGCTAGACCGGCGAGACAAATAGAAATATTTGCTAATTTCACGGTTCCAAAAAAAGTCATCCAGTGTGCGCCCAGTATGACGCCAGTGAGCAGGGCGATCCGTTTGAAACGAAATTCTACGACCTTTCCCCTGAGCCAGAGCCCGAGAAGGATAGCAGAAATACTCGTTCTCCAGAGGACAAGCGTGTGCGCAGGAAGGCTGATGAGCTCGCCCAGAACCGCTGTAAAAGCTACAATGACTACGAAGAGGTGTAGCTTGAGGTAAGGTTTTGGCATCTGATGATTTCAGATTTTTATAAGATGACGAGCTTAGAGATTATAGACGATTGTAATCCATCGTGTAAATTTGCTCGCCTACTCTGAGGTCGCCAGTCTGGTAGCCTTGCATGAACCAACGTGCGCGCTGCTCAGATGTGCCGTGTGTGAAGTGATCACTATTCACGCGCTGTCCTGCACGCTTCTGTAAGATGTCATCACCGATCGCTTTGGCACATTTCATCGCGCTGAGAATATCAGCTCTGTCTAGTGAATTGAAGTTCTTATCATCGTGATGTGCGAATACTCCAGCGAGGAAATCTGCGTGAAGTTCTAGTCTAACAGATTCACGATTGTATTCCTTCTTAGAGATTCTTCCATGCTTGCTGTGAAGAGCGGTGGTTCTGCCCATGAGATTCTGGATGTGGTGCCCGTATTCATGTGATACCACATAGGCTCTCGCAAATTCTCCCTCTACTCCAAAGTCATCTCTCATCTGCTCGAAGAAAGTAGGGTCGATATAGATGCGGTTTTCCGCAGGAAGATAGAACGGACCCATGCGAGCATCAGCCACACTTCCGTCATCCATTCTAGTGCCCACGCTGTAAATAGCCATCTTAGCTGGCTTAAAGGGGATGTTATACTGAGGTAGCATTTTTGCCCAGAATCTCTCATTCATTCCATTGACCTTACTCAGGAAGTCTCCGTATTCATCGTTCGGAGGTGGTTTTCTCGGAGTG
This sequence comes from uncultured Verrucomicrobiales bacterium, assembly GCA_937128235.1. Classification (GTDB taxonomy): domain Bacteria; phylum Verrucomicrobiota; class Verrucomicrobiia; order Verrucomicrobiales; family Akkermansiaceae; genus Rubritalea. The sequence goes on along the minus strand of CAKZMG010000217.1, from coordinate 1,393 downwards.
GTTTGTTCTGTTTTAGAATTTGATCCCATCGTAGCTGGACCAGCACCGATGAGTGATAGGGGATTAAATTTAAACACCACCATCGCGATGACGATACCTGCAAGAAGCATCAGCTTCGTCTTGCCGCTTCCGCGTGCGAAGAGTGAGAATAGAATCTTCCCTATTCCTAGCCCGCCAGCCAGACCCATGCCTCTTCTAGTTCCGCTTGGAACTGATTCTCCCCGTCTGTCTTCTACGTGCTTACTTCCTTTTCTATCTTTCCAGCGCATTTATTTAGTTTGTTGTTAGGATCACACTAGATGATGGATTCTTAGAAAGAAAGTCCACAATACGTTTTTTTTCTCATGGTTGCCAATCGCCATGAATTAGTGCAGTGTCTCCTCATGTCAGAAAATGAAAATCTCCCAGAAAATCCCCTAGAAACTGAGATTTCTAAAGGAGCTAAGGAGCCGGTAAAGACGGATACCTCAGTTGCTGCTATGAAATTATTGCTTTTGCTAGCAATCGTCTTTGCCCTTGTGAAATGGGGGCTGCCTCTGATGAACGGCATGGCAGATGAATTTAAGAAAAAGCAAGGAGACGAGCAAAAGGACGAAAAAGCAGATGAAAAAGCAGATGAAAAACTTACCTCTGATGAGAGTGAAAATGATGAAGATAAGCCTGTGATGATAGAGTCTAACGGTGAAGATAAGCTGAGGCTAGCCATCGAACGCGAGATCAATCTGTGGATCAAAAAACAATCTCCAGATTCCTCCGCGACTGTGAAATTTGTCAATGTCAATGACGACCAGACCAAATTAGCCGTAGAATACGAAGAGAAGAATGCAGCTGGAGAAAGCGAATCCAAAGAACTCCTGTTTAAGAAAGATGAGTTCGGCATCTATGTCTATGAGGATGCTGATGGTGTTCGCCAGATCCGTGTCCGCCAACCTAAATAAAGCATGAGCATTGAAAGACTGATCGATTCATTTGTCCTGTATCTCGCTACTGAGAGGGGACTTTCATCATCGTATCAGCTTTCTGTTAGACAGACACTCGCTAAGCTATCCGCATGGATGGAGGAGAAAAAACTTACCCCTAATGATGTGGGGACGGATGAACTTTCAGCCTTTTTGGCCACATGCAGAAAGGATGGGCTCGCGGCTTCCTCACTCCGTATCACGGTTGTTCACCTCAAGGTATTCTGGAGGTTTATCTCTGGGAGAAACTACGTCACCATCGATGCTGCCGAGCCTCTCATCGCTCCTAAGCCAGATGCGACTTTACCAGATTCAGTGCATGAAACATCCGTGGTGAAGTTGCTAGACTGCATCGACACGATGAAGTTTTTGGGCAAGCGAGATCGTGCTATCTTAGAGCTATTCTACGCTTCGGGACTCCGGTTGTCAGAAGT
>CAKZMG010000216.1 GCA_937128235.1 uncultured Verrucomicrobiales bacterium | reverse complement strand
TTGGTATTGCTGACTATCTAAAGCCCTGAACCCGAAAGTAAAGAAGGAAGCAGTTGATACCAACTTATTCTTAGCTTCAGGTTCATTAATTACTAAAACAACGGAAAAAATAAAAAATGAATAATATAACGATGGTTCTGGGAAATGCATTCCTAGACACAATACAAGAATGGACAGCTACGGTAAAGAGCCTGATACCAGAACAAATCTGGCGTATTTTACTACTGCTTCTGATCCTATGGGTCGGTAGAATGGTTGTGAAATGTGTAGGTAAAGTAGTGGAGAAGTCTCTCTCTAAGACAAGCGTTGACGATAAGATAGCAGCTAAGTTTGGGCATGAGACGAATGTGACAGGTGGAATAGTTGGATTCGTGAAAGCGATCTTAATGTTGTTTATCATCATCTTCGGTCTAGACATGGCTAAGCTCAATGTAGTTAGCGAGCCACTCAATGAGATGCTTACTAAGGTGATGGAATTCATTCCAAATCTGATAGTGGCAGGTGTACTTGCCTACGTGATTGTTCTCGTTGCTGGACTTGTTAAGAAGCTTCTTGCGGACGTTCTTGGTGCTACTAAGCTAGACGAAAGACTAGGCTCTGTAGCTGGAACTACACCAGTGAGTAATTCACTCGTGACAGCAGTGTATGCGTTTATCCTTCTTCTCTGTGCACCTGCAGTGCTAGACCTACTTAAGATTGATGCTATCTCAACTCCTATCAAAGGTATTGTTACATCTATCACCGACTCAGTGCCTAACATTTTGGCTGCTGGTGTGATCATCTTTATTGGTTGCCTTATTGGTAACATTGCGAAGCGTCTTGTTAGCAATCTTCTTGAGGGCACAAACGTGAATTCATTCCCAGCTAAGATTGGAATGAGTGTTCCTACAACTGGCTCACGTTCTATCTCAGCTGTTGCTGGGACTGTGGTAATGATTTCCGTAGTAGTGCTTTCACTCACTGCGGCTATTAATCAACTCGGAATTGAGATTCTTTCTAAGGCGTCTGCTGGACTATATACTGGATACTTTAATGTGCTCCTTGCTCTTATCATCCTAGCAGGTGGTGTGATAGCATCACGTTTTGCTTACGATAATCTCGTGGGTGGAAATGCTAAGCTCGCTAAGATTGTTAAGTATGCGATCATCATCTTTACTTCTGTGATCGCGCTGAACCGCACTGGAATAGCGACTGATCTAACATCACTTCCATACACAGTGGCGATCTACGCAGCTGGTGTGGCACTAGGAATAGGTGGAGCTATCGCAATCGGGCTCGGTGGACAGACATATGTCTCTCGCTGGTTTGACAAACGTAGTTAATATCAATCCTTGATTTTACAAACAAAGCGGGATTGGGAGACTAATCCCGCTTTTTAACTTAATGGTTTATTTGGCTTAACAAAATTAGCTAACTATTCTCATTTAAATAGACAGACTGACTTGACAATTGGCGTATTGAATACAACGTTGAGGCATCAGGAACAATTCATCAATAAACAATTAGTAGTTCTATTTTTTTAGGACTAACTTATTAACTTTTAAAACAACACAACAATGAAACAGAATCTAAAATTTACCCTATTATCCGTAGCTTGTCTGAGTGGCTTAGTATCGTGCTACCCAGTGACGCCTATGAATCCCCATGGACCTGCACCTGTGCCATCTGGACTGAAGACTCAAGCTGAGATAGACGCGGCGGCGAAGAAGAAGGCAGCAGCAGCAAACTCACAAAAAACGGCACTTCAGCGCAGTAAAGAGCGACTCGAGAGAGAAGAGAGAAATAGGCTCAATGCTGAGAAGAGAGAAGCTGCAGCTTACAGAAAAAAGGTAGCTGAATCAACTAATCCTAGCACTCCTGAGATCACTAAACCTAAGCCACTAGTGGTGAAGCCTAAGGTTGTGAAATTTGCAGCTCCTGTTCCTGGTAAAGCTGGCTTTGTTTACAACCCTTACACTAAGAATCAAGTCGATGTGAGAGGTATCCCAAGTGGAACAAAGGTGCGCGACCCGCATGACTCAAATCCTGCGCACATTTTCAAGGTGCCATAGGTGTTGAGGATACTTCCCTTCTTAATATCAAATTTTATCTACACCGAGTCTTGCTTGTCAGGACTCGGTGTATTAGTTTTCTGACCCAATGATAAAGCGAGTGGCAATATTAGGAGCGGGGCTGTTAGGCGGCTCGGTGGCAATTTCAGCCCAAAAGAAATTTCCTAGTATGGAGGTGGCTCTGTGGGCGAGAAAGCCAGATGTGGCTGAGCAGGCAAGGCGCATGGGGATATCACACGCGTCATCGGATCTCGCAGAGGTGGTGCGTGGTGCGGATTTAATTATTTTATCTACTCCTGTGGGCTGTATGGCTGATCTTGTTAGACAATTGTTAGAGTTGCGGAAAGGTGAGGAGTTTTTGATCACTGATGTGGGGAGTGTGAAGCGTCTGACACATGAACAGATAGAACCACTGATTGAGGGGACAAAGGTTCGTTACGTGGGAAGTCATCCTATGGCTGGCTCGGAGAAGAAGGGATTTGCAGCTGCACATGGTGAATTGTTAGATGGTGCGGCTTGTATCCTGACGAGTGAGAATCAGGATGCTAAGGGATTAGAAATTTTAGAACAATTCTGGTCCACATTGGGTTGTAGGATTAGAAAACTTACCCCTGAAGATCACGATTATGCTGTGGCTAGGATTAGCCATTTCCCTCATGCAATGGCGAGCATGGTCGCGATGGTGGGATTGGCATTTGAGGATATAGGCGAGCTGGCTGGAGGAGGTCTGCGAGATACCACACGGGTGGCTGCGGGTGATCCGGAGTTGTGGACTGAGATTATGTTAGAAAATAGAGATGCGCTGCAGCGGTCTCTAACAGAAAGCATTGCCGAGCTTGCGAAGGTGCAGGAAATTTTAAGAACAAATGATGAGCCAGGACTGTTGGCTTATCTCACAGAGGCGAAACGTCGCAGAGATTTAATATAAAAAATAAGATGGATTCATTAAGACTAGAACCGATCGCAAAGGTCGATGGGGTGATCAATTTACCAGGATCAAAAAGTTTATCTAACAGGGCTCTCTTATTAGCGGCATTAGCTGATGGGGTGACAGAAATTCGTAATCTGTTAGATAGCGATGACATCCGTCACATGCTCAATGCTCTCAGCGCATTAGGGGTAAGTTTTTCGCTGTCTGATGATAAGACAGTATGCACGGTGACAGGAAATGGGGGTGCATTTGAAAATGACTTGCCTCTAGAACTGTTCTTAGGAAATGCAGGCACAGCAATGCGTCCACTCTGTGCGGCTCTATGTCTAGGGGCGGGTGAATACACTCTAACAGGTGAGCCGAGAATGGAGGAGAGACCTATTGATGCGCTGCTGGATGCTCTGCGCGAAGCTGGATGCTCAGTCGAATGTCTAAAAAATGAAGGTTACCCACCAGTGAAAATTTCTGCTTCCAAAGCAGGGCGGATGCGAGGTGGGAAGGTGAATATCGATGGCTCTATCTCTAGTCAGTTTCTAACAGCTCTGCTGATGGCGGCTCCGCTTGCGCAGGAAGATAGCGAGATCACAATCGTTGGTGAGCTGGTTTCTAAGCCATATATTTTGATCACGCTGGACATCATGGCGAAGTTTGGAGTGGAGGTGGAGAATGATAATTTCACGGTTTTCAGAATCAAAGGCGGACAGACTTACCAAGCTCCAGAGGTATTCATGGTGGAGGGTGATGCATCCTCCGCATCCTATTTCATGGCAGCGGCGGCGATCAAAGGTGGCGAAGTAAAAGTCACAGGCATCGGGAAATCTAGTGTCCAAGGTGATGTGCAGTTCGCCAATGTGCTGGAAGATATGGGTGCCGATGTGGAGTGGGGTGATGACTATATTTCTGTGAAAGCAGGGAATTTAAAAGGGGTGGACCAAGACATGAATCATATTCCTGATGCGGCAATGACCATCGCCACGACCGCGCTGTTCGCAGAAGGGAAGACCGCGATTAGAAATATCTACAACTGGCGCGTGAAGGAAACGGATAGACTATTCGCCATGGCTACGGAGCTCCGCAAGCTCGGTGTGGAGGTGGTGGAAGGTAATGATTACATCGAAATCACACCGATCCCCATTTCAGAACTAAAGCTCGCCGAGATAGACACCTACGATGACCATAGGATAGCGATGTGCTTCTCATTAGTCGCTCTGAGTGATGCATCTGTGATTATTAATGATCCAGGGTGTACTGCGAAGACTTTCCCTGATTACTTTGAGAAATTCGCCAGTATTAGCCAAGGATAATACTTTTCATTTGTTAATTAGTAGCTAAGGTTCTGCGCATGAGCGGGGAGAAAAATATAGCCAATATAGCTGTAGCGATCGATGGACCAGCAGCCTCTGGAAAAAGCACGGTGGCTAAAACTCTGGCGAAGAAGCTGGGGCTGATCATGGTGAATACTGGGGCGATGTATCGTGCAGTGGCATGGGCGACATTGCGTGACGGTGTGAATCCAGATGATGCGGACGCGGTGATCGAAATGTTAGGGAAGGTGGACTTTAGCTGTGGTGTGGAGGATGGGGTTTCTACGATTTTGGTGGATGGATTTTATCCTGGTGAGGAACTAAGACAGGATGCGGTGAATAACCGTGTTTCCCGAGTGGCGGCTATTCCTGAGGTGAGAAAACTTTTAGTGGCGAAACAGCGAGATTATTTAAAGCTAGGGAGCTTGGTGATGGAAGGAAGAGATATTGGTAGCGTGGTGTTTCCAGACACTCCCTTTAAAATTTATATTGATGCTTCCGAGGAGGTAAGATTGGCTCGAAGATCTGCAGAAGGACTAGCGGATGAAGTAGCCAAACGGGATGCAGAGGACAGTAAGAGAAAAGCATCTCCACTCGTGGTGGCGGATGGTGCGGTTGTGATTGATTCCAGCGAAATGAACATCGATGAAGTGGTCAATGCTGCAATGGAAGTTCTCAGAGAACGTGGGGCACCGGCGAGTATGTTGGATGCGGTTAGTTAAATTTTGAAAACTTATAGATATGATGAAAACAGTTTATTGGGTGGGTTACACGTTTTTTAGAAGTGCAGGAAAAGCCTTTTATAATCTCAATGTGGTGAATGAGGAGAAGCTTGTGAAAGAGGGTGGAGTGATGATGGCTGCGAACCATGAAAGTTTTCTAGATCCGCCATTGATCGGGATTTCTCATCCTGAAAATGTGACGTATCTAGCGAGAAAAACTCTCTTCAAGGGCATCGCAAAATGGCTTTATCGGAAGTGGGATGCTATTCCAGTGGATCAGGAAAATCCTGATATGACGGGCTTGAAGGCTATTATTAAGGCGCTACGAAATGGTAAAAAAGTGGTGATGTTTCCTGAAGGTGAGAGAACCTTGACCGGTGATCTCGGTCCTGCGCTACCTGGTGTGGGCTTGATCATAGCGAAGTCTCAGACCACGGTGCAGCCGATGCGCATCTTTGGGGCAAGAGAGGCTCTGCCACGTGGTTCTGGAAAAATGAAGATGGCACAGATCTCAGTAGTGGTGGGTGATCCCATCTATTTTGATAAAGAGACTCTCAATGATTACAAAGGGAAAGAGGGCTATCAGAGAATTGCGGATATCGTGATGCAGGCGATAGCAGATCTTAAAGACCCGCGCTAATTTATTATTTCTATTCTTGTTTGATTTGAACCGCATTTCTATAGCTTCTCATTTGTCTGGTCATCCGCGTAAAGGTGGAACGCTGACGAATGTGTTAGTGTTTTTGAGTGCGGCTTGTGTGGTGGGATTTGTTTCTTGGCTATTATTACAGCACATTTTTTTTAAGACTTCTAAGAATTATACTGTTGAAAAACCAGTAGTAATGCCGATTGAAGAACCTGCGAAAGAGCAGCCTGTGGAGCTTACTGCTGAGGAGAGAATGCAGATTCAGAAGGAGATAGATAGACGTAAAGCTGAGAAAGAACGGATGCTTGCGGAGAAGGAAAAGAAAGAACGTGCGCAACGGATAAAGAAAAATCTAGCGATGGTTCAGCAGTCTATATCCTTTAAGAAATGGAAGCTTGCGGAGGTTCATATTGGCTTGTTGCTCGATGATGAATACTCGCTGGAGGAAGTAGCAACATTCAATGATGCGATAGCAAAAGGAAAACTCAAGGAACGTGCGGATCTGTTAGAGGTGCAGAAACTGTCAGATGCGGCGAAGAAGTTAGATCTGGGGAAATATTCTCCTGAGGCGATTGATCTGTTAGACAGGGCTCTACTTATTTATCCAAATCACGCTCCTACGGTTGAACTGATGAAAAAAATAAATGCTTATCCTTACACGCTTCGCGTGCCAGAGGATGTGGCGAGCCTAAATGATGCGGTAGATATGCTCCGAGCTGGCGATACTGCGATCTTAGGTAAAGGCATTCACAAGCTGCCAGCAATGCTGGACAAGGGTGTGAAGATAAAAGGTCAGGGAGAAACGCAGACTACGATTGAATGTGATACCACTATTACATCGGCATTCACACTCACGGGGCTGGATCAGTTTTACTCGATTTCTGATCTAACAGTCATTGGCACAAATTATGAGGATGATGCGACAGAGCGTTTTCCGCTGATTCTGCTGACTGGTGATGCGAACTTAACGATGCAGAATGTCACGGTGAAGAATGGCTCAGGTCATGGAGTCGCGGTGATGTCTGGTAGTCTAAAGATGACGAAATGCAAGCTCACGCAGAATGCCTGGGATGGTATCAGCATCATGGGAGTAAATAGCTACGCTGAGATCACTGATAGTGACATTTCTAAGAACTATGATCATGGAGTGGATTTCTGGAAGGGTGCGAGTGGGAAGTTATCTAATGTCACTGCAAATGGAAATATAGGCAGTGGAATCCTTGTCATGGGAAAAAGTGCCAAGGTGCATCTTATTCAAGTGAAAACGGAGCGAAATAGCCAATGTGGAATTGTCATTAACTCCCAAGCTGAAGCCCAGCTAGAGCGAGTGTTCTCATCGGATAACCTTCTCTCAGGGATAGTGGTGCAGGGCAGGGGGACGAAGCTGACCTGTGGCATTACTGTGGCAAGTAAAAATGGTGAGGCTGGATTCTTTATTGATCCGGATGCGCAAATTGAAAACTTCATTTCTGCCACTGCTGAGAAGAACGGGCAGGGTGATATCATCAGAAAATCTATGGTTATCCCAAATGTTCCTGCTCCTCAGATGGAGAATCCTGTTCCAGATGAGACTGGCGATAAATTATAGAAAATCTTCCTTAAATCTGAACAAACAAATCCATATATTCCACTTGCTCAGATTAGCTGGATCAGCTACCAGCAACGTATCAATTTCTGAAAATCACTATCAATTATTATTAAATATTTACTCATAAAATCATAATCATATGGCTATTAAACGCGCACTGCTTTCAGTATCAGACAAGACCGGATTGGTCGAATTCGCATCAGTACTTCACGACATGGGAGTAGAGCTACTTTCCACAGGAGGCACAGCAATGGCTCTCCGCGAGGCAGATCTTCCGGTGATCGATGTTTCTACCTTCACAGGTGCTCCAGAATTATTCGATGGCCGTGTGAAGACCCTTCATCCTAAGGTGCATGGAGGTCTGCTCCAGAGACGCGATAGCGAGGAGCATCAGCAACAGGCAAAAGAGAATGACATCCCAGAGATAGATCTTGTGGTGGTGAATCTTTATCCATTTGAAGAAACCATCGCAAAGTCTGGAGTGACTCTTGAAGAAGCGATTGAAAACATAGACATCGGTGGTCCATCAATGCTGCGCTCTGCGGCTAAAAATTATAGCAGCGTCACAGTAGTAGTAGATGTGAATGACTACTCACGTGTGCTGGAAGAAATGGCTGAAAATAATGGTGACACCACGCTTAAGCTCAGGGAAGAGTGTGCGATTAAGGTGTTCCTTCGTACCTCTACTTATGATGGGGCGATTAATAATTTCCTGAGCCAATCATCTGAGTGCTCACGCTCATCATTCTCACTCACGCTGCCATTTGAGAGAAATCTCCGCTATGGGGATAACCCGCATCAGATAGCTACGATGTATGGTAATTTCAGCGAGTATTTCAGTCAGCTTCAGGGTAAGGAACTCAGCTATACAAATGTTTTAGACATCGAGGCGGCTGCGGATATTATCTTCGATTTTGCACGTCCGACAGTGGCTATTCTGAAGCATACCAATCCATGCGGAATAGGGCAGGATGATGAGTGTCTGCGCAAGGCTTGGGACCGCGCATTCCAGACAGATACACAGGCACCATTTGGTGGCGTGATCGTTTGTAACCGTCCTCTAACAGAAAAGCTGGCGCGTGTGATTAGCGAAATTTTCACGGATGTGATCATTGCTCCAGACTATGAGGCAGAGGCCCGTGCGATCCTTCAGAAAAAGAAAAATCTTCGTCTGATCAAGATGAATGTGGATAAATACACGCTGGAGAAGGAAAAGCCACTACTCAGATCTGCTCCAGGAGGCATCATGGTAATGGACCGTGATCACGCACCACTAGGACTCGGTAATTTAGAAGAAAAAGTAGTGACTAAGCGCCCACCTACAGAGCTAGAAATGAGAGCAATGAGGTTCGCTTGGAAAGTGGTGAAGCATGTGAAATCAAATGCGATTGTTTTCGCAAAAGAAGACCGCACACTCGGAATAGGTGCTGGGCAGATGAGCCGCGTGGATTCTTCTAAACTAGCAGTCTGGAAATCTGAGGAAGCTGGACTTTCACTCGAAGGCAGTGTGTTAGCATCTGATGGACTCTTCCCGTTTGCAGATGGATTAGACGCGGCGATAAAAGCAGGAGCCACTGCTTGTATCCAGCCTGGTGGATCGATCCGTGATAAAGAAGTCATCGCAGCTGCAGATGCTGCGGGCATCGCGATGATCTTTACGGAGCACAGACATTTCAGACATTAACCTATGTTCAACGAAGCGTTCAGGGAGCTATCCAAACCACAACTTCTTAATCTCATAGAGGCGATTAAGAAGTCACAGGGGATGGCTGTGGCTGATCTGGCGCGTGAGTTAGAAATGAGCTACATGGGAGTGAAGCAGCACTGCCAAAAGCTAGAAGCAATGGGCTACCTCAAGACTTGGCGAGTGCCGAGAACAGGGGTAGGTAGACCAGAGAAGCTTTATAAACTTACCTCTAAGTGTGATGATCTTTTCCCGCAGCCAGGCTCTGATTTGGTGCTGAATGTGATGGAGGGAATGCAGAAGTTTTTCGGTGACAGCTCACCGGAAAAGATCTTCTTCCATCACTTCGAAAAACAGCGAGACGACTGGGCGGTGACGATCAATAAGGGGAAGTCCCTAGTAGAAAAGGCGACAAGGTTAGCTGATCTGCGCGATAAGGCAGGGTGCTTTAGTCGGTGTAAATATGATGTTGAATACGGCTTCCGCATTGAGGAATACCACAATCCACTCTATGATTTATTCAGCAAGTATCCTAACCTAGTGAAGCAGGAAATCCGCATGATGGAACAGCTTCTTGGAAGCAAGGTGAAGCGCCAAGAAGTGGAGCTGGATAAAGGCGGGACGATGGTGATCTACCAGATTGGAACCTTGGGGTAGAATGTGAGAATAGTATATAAACCTACATTTGGTAGAACTAAGTTCTAACCTTGCTCAAATAGTGTGTGGTGCATGCGCGTAAAGTTTAGGCTGTAAGGAGTTGATCCATCAGTGGTTTACGTTTTCTATTTTCCATGACTATATGCCTTGGATCAAACCTAAAACAGATCTCTTTTTCCAGAACAGTATTCTCTAACAGTCGAGATGCTATCTCTTTTGAAAAATTCTCCAAACTCAAGACTCTGTCACCTAGTTTCAAGCCTGCAGCCACGTTCAGCGTAATCAATTGGAAGATGAGTGCCGCATAAATCAATGCCCGATGATGATCATAATTTCTCACAGTATTGAATACCTGTTTCATATTGATCGCCTGCTTCCACGCCTTGAAGCGGACTTCTATATTCCAGCGTAAACTATAAATTTCGAACAGATCTTCTCTACTCACGCTCTCATTAAGATTGGTCAAAAGAATGTGCCAACCATCCCTGTTGAGAGCTTGCTGGCTCGGGGTATTGTTGCATGCTTTCCTTCTTGCTCTTCTGCGTTGGGATGCAAGATCATCATCCGCGCGCACTGCGATTAACCTGCATTGAGATCCATCTTTACCTACTACAACAATTTCATCTAACATCGTGTTAGAACGTGACCTAAGTTTCTTTTCCAGATTTGATGCATCTAGCAAAGTCACACTCACATTCGCTGGTAATCGGCTTAACCAAAATGCTTTTAGCCTTTCTATTTCAACAAACATAGCGTGAGCAAAGTAGCCCATATCACGCAAGACAAGATCACCTTTCTTCACGAACTGGAGCATTATTTTTCCGATTTTTTTATCCTGTTCTGTGCCCGAAAATAGTCCCTGAAAAATAGGAGATCCAGTAAGTAGGTCATAGATGAAGTCCACTTTAAATCCTGCGGTGACTCCCTTTTTATTGCCATGAGCTGGGAAGTTTCCTGCATTTTTTTGATTCATTCTCTGAAAGGTAGAGTCTTCTGTTAGAATACGTTTCACACCGTATTTTGAGCAAATTTTTTCGACAGGCTTCGCCTGAAGAGCAATAAGCGCATGAACAGTTTGGCTAAGGAAGGTGACACAACTTTCGTTTATTCTGAGATAGATTCCTTGTCTGCTCATAGATTTTTTCTCTACTGGAGCGAGAGTTGAGGCAATGTCTCGAAATGACCCTTTCCCCCAGGGCTAACTCACTTTGAGTAGTATGAAATTTAATAAATATTAGGCTTGTACACCATATGAGGTGGTGCATCATGGCGGGATGTCTAACAAAACACGATCTGAAGAGTATGCCGGCGGTTTCCACGAGAGTCTTGAAGCGTTTAGTGATTTACCTGATCCACGAACTGGACGAAATAAACGCCATTATTTTGGTGAGATTATCTTCATCGCTCTCGCCGCCATTATCTGCCAATGCGAAGGCTTTGATGATATGGAGCGCTTCGCTACTAGCAAAAAACCTTGGCTTAAAAAATTCCTAAAACTACCCAATGGAACACCTAGTAATGACACTTTTCGTAGGGTCTTCTCATCGATTAATCCTCAGAAATTTAACGCCTGTTTCATGGAATTTATACGGGACAAACATGGCGAGCTAGCCCAGCAACTCATCGCCATCGATGGTAAAGCTATACGCCACAGCTTCGATAATAGTACTGAGACTAAACACCTCCACATCCTCAGCGCATGGGCTTGTGAGGATGGCTTAAGCCTCGGTCAACTAGAGGTGAACGCCAAGAGTAATGAGATAAAAGCCCTTCCAGAACTTATCGATTTACTCGACCTTGAAGGGCATACGGTAAGCCTTGACGCCATGGGCTGCCAAAAAACTATCGCCAAAAAGCTCTACATAAATCAAGCCGATTACTTGCTAGCCTTAAAGGCAAACCACGGGCTACTTCATAAGCGATTAGAAACATTTTTTGGTAGTCATAGCCATGTGGCCCAAGCTAAAAAGCGAGGCAAAGTCATCACAACTTCTGATGAACAAAATCAAGCTCACGGAAGAATTGAGAGGCGTATTGTAATGTCGACTGACGCCATTGATTGGATGGATAAAAATGAAATCGATAGCTGGCTAGGACTCCGCAGCATCGTATGTGTGGAAGCTCACCGCGAAGAAATAAGCACGGGCAAAAAGAGTGTACAAAAACGCTACTACCTCACGACCCATGAGCCAGATGCAGATTTACTCCAGAAGCTCATCAGGCAACACTGGGGCATTGAGAACCAATGTCATTGGGTATTAGATATGACATGGAAAGAGGATGAATCAAGAATCCGTAAGGGTAACGCAGCACAGAATGTTGCACTGCTCAGGAAAATTGCCCTCAACTTACTCAAAGCAGACACAACTGTTAGAGACACGATTCGAGGCAAACGTCTTCAAGCCACTTTTGACGAAGATAAACTCACTGCGTTCCTAAAAATCAACATCTCAAAGTGAGTTAGCCCTGCCCTTTCCCCTTGATTACACATTTTATCAAAGAATCAAGAATACCTTCAGGAGACAAGGTCTTCGATTTTCTGATGACGAATTTAGTTTTCTTGGCAATAGCTTCAAGGTTGATATAACTGAGCGGCGAGCGGGCTGTGAGTATGGCTTTTAACATACCTAGCTTGCGGCTCTGCTCGCCAAGTCAACACTATAATCAACTTATTTTCAATTGTTTCCGCTTAACTTTACGCGCATGGTGTGTGGTGGATGAAGATTATATGTAGTAAATGATAGGGAAATATTGAACTTATTCAGATATTAATTAAACAAACTATAGGTATAATTCAGTTGCATCTGCTCATTATAATTTCTAAATATGCATAGCTTATTTATTTATGATTTCACTACTTGAAGATATTTTTTTGAACAACACCGTTGGTGCTTATTTCTGTTGGGGGATTCTCTTGAGTTTAATAGGGTTTATTATTTGGTTAGTGAGGATAGCATCAAAGGATTCCTTGCAAACTAAGCTGATTTTGAAACAACTATCAGAGCTAGAAGCTTCAAAAAACTCTTCAATTACTCAGATAAAGTCTGACTCTACAACATGGGAAAATTATAAACAGTCACTCATTGAAGTTGAGCAGGGTGATCAAATTTTACACCAGAGAACTACGCCAAGCTCTGTTCTGATCAATCCTAACACAGTAAACCCCAAACTTTTTCGAGGATACTTTCTCACTTGGATACCTAGTGTTTTAACAACTATAGGTGTTCTCGGGACATTTATTGGTTTGTCGATAGGTTTGAAAGGTTTGAAACTTGAAACGGGGTCGCACTCTAAAGCTCCTTCCATGGAACGAGTAGAGCAAGAGGGAAATAATTCTTCTCCTGCAGTGGAAGATAATGGCAGAGAAGAAATTGATGAAATGCTAAATGGCATCAAAGAGCTTATTTCAGGAGCTAAAACAGCTTTTTATACTTCTATTTTGGGAGTTTTAGCTGGAATCACATTTGGCATAGCACTTCGTGCTACTAGGCAATGCAAAGCAAATAAAATAGAAGATCTTTCTAATATACTGGATCGCTTGATTACTGAAGTTTCTTCAGAAGAAGACCTGAGAGAAATTAAAAACAGTAATGAGCACTCTAGTAATCACCTCAAAGAACTTATTGAACAAATAGGTCCGAAATTACAAGAAACATTGACTGCTATGCCAGCACAAATTGGTAATGCTATCGGTGAAGAGATTAAAGGAGCGGTCAGTAGTATCGGGACACAAAGTGCTACGGACTTAGGCGGTGCGTTTCAGAATCTCTATGATGAGCACCTAAAAGATCTTAGTGGTTTGGCACAAGCGATACAACAGCAAGTGCAAGTTACTAATGCCATTACTGAGAGATTGAATCTGCTGCCAGAAAAATTAGAATCCAGTAGTCAGAATTTAGAAAAAGGTGCGCATTCACTTCATCTAGTAAGCGAGAAATTTGGGAATTGGGACAGTTCTCTACTTAAATATTCTGAAACAGTAAGTAGTTCCTCAGAACTCTTTGATCAAGCGAGTGGCAATTTAAGTAAGGCAGCTAATACTATTGAACAGGCTATCCCGAGCCTGGAAGGGGCAGCAGGAAATATTGCCCAAACAGCAACTAATACGAAAACGACGATCGATGAAGACACAACCAAACTAACTCAATCTTTCGCTGATGTTGTAGAAGTAATGAGTGGATTCAAGGCAACGAGTGAGAACTTGCCCAAGGTTGCATCAGAATTGTCGGCAGCTAGTCGAGACCTTAAAAAACTTTCTAAATCAATGCAAGCTGGTCATGAAGCTCAGCAAAAGGCTTCCGAGAATAATCAAAATGCTGCTATTTCATTTAATAAAGTCTCTACTAATTTTGAGGATACGGCGAAACATTTATCTCAGCTTGGTAGTACTTCAGAGAATCTAAATAAAGCAGGAATTGCAGCTAAGATGAGCTTTGAGTCATTGCGAGATCTATTAGGTGAAATTAAGACTCTCAATACCAGCTTTACTCATCTATCCAACTCGATGAAGGACATTACAAATCAAGAAATTGGGCAGCAATTTAGTGACGCCACACGTTCACTAAATGAAGCTTCAGGAAAACTTGAAAGTCTCTCTTCTGCAAGTTCATCACTAGAGAACGCTTCCGAAGTAGCAGTGGGAGTTTTCGGACAGGCAAGCCGAGAACATGAAGCATTTGTAGAGGGGCTGACAGTTGGAGTTAAGTCTTTAGCCGAGCAAGTACAGTCACTTTTAGGTCAGTATGAAAATGGTCTGCGTGAAAGCACGAAAACGCGTATTAATGACTGGAATACTGAAGCGAGTAACTTTGGAGCACAATTTAAGTCGCAAGCTAATAATCTTCATAGTGCCATTGAAGAGCTCCAAGACTCAATCAACGCTAGAATTTAAAAATAACTATGTTTAACAAGTACAGAGAAGAGCCATTTCAAGATTCTGAAGGAGAGTCTCCATGGATTTCGTTCACAGATCTTATGGCAGGTTTTTTGATCGTTCTGCTACTAGCTCTCACAGCTGCAATCATTATGCTAACGTTAGAGCAAGCTGAACTTAGAAAAGAACGAGAAACGGTAAGTGAAGAGCTACAGAAAGCGAGAGTGGCTGAGGCGAAAGCACGTGAAGAATTAGAAAAAGCATTATTATCTAGAAAAAAAGCTGAGGATGAAAAAAGCAGGATGTTGAAAATCTCAGATCAATTTGTTAAGCTAATCAACGACATTAAGAAAACTCAAGAAGAGATTGTCCTCACAATAGGGCAGATGGATGACTATGATAAATCAAGAAAAGAACTTCTGACAGATATTCAAAGACGACTCAAAGAGAAGAATATTGAAATCGAAATTTCAAAGGCAGGAGATATTTTGCATATTTCAGAAAGTAATCTCTCTTTCAGTCTAGGTAGTTATAAAGTGGAAGAGAAATTTGACAAAACTATTGTGACGATAGGGGATGAAGTTGCGAATCAATTATCTACCAGCAGACTAGGTGAAATCATCGATACTGTTTTTGTAGAAGGTCATACTGATAATGTCCGAAATGCCAAAGAAATGGGTAATTGGGGCTTGTCTGCCTACAGAGCTATTTCCGTGTGGAATCACTGGGAACATAGTAATGGGAAAGCGAACACTCTCCAGACTTTAAAAAACAAGCAAGGTGAAGCACTATTTTCGGTGACTGGATATGGGGAAACTCGTCCGAGAGAAATATTTGCAGCCCAGTCAACTATTGATCAAGCTGTAAACCGAAGAATCGATCTGCGATTCAATTTGCAAACCGCTAAAAGTGACTTGCTGAAGCAGCTTTCAACACAGGTAAATGACACTTTAAAGAAAATAGAAGATGCTCATCAAACATTACAAAAACAATTTAAGGAAAAGCAGCGATGAGCCTTGGGAAAGATGACATTGAGTGGGCTATTAATATTAAGTTAGAACAAATACCCATAGAACTTCCACCGTTGGATGGGATGTTAGAGTTTATTGACTATGAGGGTGTAGTGAGTAAATGTTTAGGTTTAACAAACAATGGTAAGCCTAGAAAATTTAGAGGGATTCGAACGATTAAGGAGATAGGAAGTGCATTAACGACAGGGTCTAATAGTCTTCCTGATACTTCAGATCGTAATGATGCTGTCAGGGAGCACTACGACTACATCCTTGCTTTAGTAAAAAATCGGAATCTGAAGCATAGTGAGCAATTAATCAATAGAAACCCGAGAGGAAGAAAACTGACATTGCAAGTGTATGAAAGATATTTAAATGTAAAAGGCTTTCCTCTCAGAACACCTACTGCCGATGACTTTTCAGTCATCTTAAAGGGAGTAAATCTTGTCGAGCAAGACAAAAGCTTAATACGACCACTGATTCAAATCTATATCCAGCACTATACGAAGCTAAGTGCTGATACCGTAAAAAGGCTAGCATCACTTATTCAGTTTACACTGTCTCAGTTTAAGGATGTAGCCAAATGCCCAACATCTATCAAGCCGTGGGTATCTGCAGCGTCCATATTATTTGCAGTAAATGCAGATAGTAATTTAGCGAAAAACTACCTTCTAATAAAGAAATCTCAGAATCAGTATAATTTGCATCTTTATGGAAGTGAATTAGAAATAAGCAAACATACGACCTTATTCACAGCTGTTGAGCTACAAGTTCTGTGCTGCCAAATTGAAGAAATTCCTATGGGAGAAGACTATGAACTTTTCGATCAAATAGCGTATGAGAAAAATGAAACAATTAACCACAATTGGACAGTTGGAGCTAAGGCAGTAGAAATTTTAATCAATCGCTGTCAAAAGGAAAATCAGTCAACTATTCCAGATATTTGGGCAGATCGTCTTGTTGAGATAGCCTGTCATCCCGATCCCGCGTTGTCATCAGAAGCCGAACAACAAAAATATTGGCATTGGGCTACTCCTGAGCAACTTGACATGGCACGTATGGCTTTTGTGCGTAGAGATCTGGAAGTAGTATTTGAATTCCTGCGCAATCAGGCTGTTACTCAGAAAGATGGTCACATGGTAAACGACAGAATAGATTTCTATAGAAAACTGATGAATAATAATCTGATTAAAGATACTCGGTTGTTTTTAGGAGCTAAGTTAAACCGCCATCTTAGAAGTAAATTTAAAGATTCTCAGTTCTGGGACGTTCATGACCATAGAGATAAAGAACTTTGCATTATAGCATTTAAAATGAATGATGATTTCTCATTCACCACTGGCACGAAAAGTCATCCTATGAGATTTTATCCTAATCAGTCTGCTTATTTTGATAAGATATGGAACACGTTTTCAGTTCAAACCAGGCAACATGCACTCTCTCAAAAACTGTTTGAACCAGATGAGCAGGAGCGTGACCAATGGGGGCAGATAATTCAAAATTGTAAGCGTAAACCTCACCAAGGAGACTGGCAATGGGATGTCGTGAAAAACATACTCAAATCTCAATTTCTTGGTCGAGTAAACTGGGATCACCTTAATATTCACGAATCATGAAATCATTTAGAAAGAGAAACACTCAACTTCACATCGAAGGAGCTTCCCGGCACACTATGTTTATTGGTTGGCAAAGTGTGAAAGAATTTGAATGTGTGAAAGAAGGTAAATCGAAAGATCCTAATGAAATTTTAAGATTTTTACATTTACAATCCTTAGTTGAACAAAATGAGGCGCATTGGGAACCGGAAGACGCCCCATTAGGTTGTCTGATGGAAGCGGATCAGGGCTGTTTTTTATCGGATGAACTAAAGAAGTTGCTACTTTTTCCTCCTCAGTGGAGTGGTCGTATAAAGCTGAATGCTCCGTATGCTACTCATGAAGTTAAATTTACAGCTAGTCTGGAAATGGTGCTTCCTAATGGCTCGACTACTAAAATTTGGAATAGGAAAGGTAGCATATTATTTGTTTCCAATCATCAAGAATTCACGCTAAGTCCTCAAGAATTACAAGCAATCTTAGCATACGAGCAATGGCACGAAATTCCTAAAGCTGAACGTAATGAAGCCGATCACCAAATCTTAATAGCTAACCTTCAAAAGGCTTCCCAAGATGTCGTTCAAGAAGATTCAGATGATCCAATAGATGAACCCATTCTACACAACGGGGCTAAGATTGATATTGGCTTTGGTGACTTAGAATTTGGTAATGAAGAATGGGAGATTTCGGTTATAGAGACACCTGATGGAGGGCTACGGCTAGTCCCCACTCCACAATCTCAAAATTCTATTAAGCCAGAAGAAATTCTGAAAAGATTCAAGCAATTCAAATATGGTGGGGATCAAGCTACGCTGCGTCTCAATAAGAAAATAATTACGCTATCAAAAACTGAAACGAACAGAGCACGTGATCTTATACAGAATGGGCGACTCAATGCAGATCAGAAAAAAAAATTCATAGAAAACCCTACTAACTATTTAGCTGAATATGTTTTCAATCCAGATGATGTAGAATGGTCGCCTAGAGTAAAAGGGATCATGGAGTGGACAGGCTCAAAGAGTGAGAGTGCCGTAGATGGTGGAATGGGCATGGAAACCTTAAGCGTAGAAAAGAGAGAACAAGAATCCAATCAAGATGTTGAAGGCAATGAACCGGACATTGATTCACCAACTGATTCAAACCAAGCTAATCGTAATAATTTTCTCCCATACCCGCATCTAAATATAGAAAATGATGAGTTCTCTGAATGCTTAGCAAAAGATAGGATTCAGTGGGGTGTAGATCATCCGAATGTAATTTCTCAGAAACTAGATTTTTCAGTATTTCTGCCTAGTATTGCCCTTAAATCGCATCAGGAGTTAGGAGTTCAATGGATGCAAGCTCATTCAGAAGCAATTGAATCTACCGCAATGGAAGAGACAACGACTGGTAAACATTTTGATAAAAAAAGAGGCGGTGTTCTATTAGCGGATGACATGGGATTAGGGAAAACGATCTCCGTTTTAGCCTATATGAGCATGCGGCAGAAAGCCCTAATGGAGCAAAACAAGTCTGGAGCTTATCTCGTAATCGCTCCTGTTAGTTTACTCCTCAACTGGCAGGATGAACTTGAGAAATTTTTCAGCCATAAAGATATTTTTAAACAAGTGATTATTTTGCACACTGATCATGAGCTAAACGCCTTTAGATCAGCCCCTAATTCTATAGACGAAATAGTAGAAAGCCCTGATGATGAGAGTATCAAGATAAAGACTTTAGGGCTTCGTATTAACAATACAGGAGAAGCTCAAGGTATTGACCAGCCGGGTAACATCGTATTCACAAACTATGAAACCGTGCAGCGTTTTAGGTTCTCCATGTGTGCCGCAAAATGGGAAGTCATTGCTCTCGATGAAGCACAAGCTACTAAAAATCCTAGTATCATGCGAACTGCTACTGTTAAAGCCCTAGATGCTAAATTCCGCATACTCATGACTGGCACACCAGTCGAAAACTCGTTAATCGATTTCTGGTGTCTAAATGACACACACTCACCTGGTCTTCTTTGCCCACTTACAGAGTTTAAAAAGAATTTTATAGCAAGAATAACTAGAGCACAGGCTAATGATTCTGAAACTAGAAAGGAGGTAGCTGAGGAAATTAAGACTCTGGTAGGTCAAACAATGCTTAGAAGAATGAAACATGATATTTTCGATAAGAATTTCCCTAAGAAAATAGAACACCATTTCAATTCTGAACCTTTATTAGCTACGTTTATGGCTGGCGATCAACTTATTAAGTATGATTCGATTAGACTTAGGCATTGTGATGCAGAAACCAATGATCATCACCTCGCTTTACTCTATCAGTTACGACTTTGTTCGTTACACCCTGATTTGGAGCAAGGCGAAGGATTACCAGTAGGAGCCGATGCCGCTGAAGCGACTCAAATCATTTCTAGATCTATCAAAGGGAAGTTATTGTTAGATAGTATTTTGCCTAAAATTAATAATGCAGGAGCAGGTGAAAAAGTGCTTATATTTGCTTTAACTAAAAATCTACAAACAGGTCTCGCTAGAAACCTTGAGAAAATCTATCCTAAACTAGGTCGAATTCCAATTATTAACGGTGATACTAAAATAAAATCATCGAAGAAAAATCCGTCTAGACAAAAACTCATAGAAGAATTTGAAAATAAGAAAGGGTTTCATATTTGTATTCTCTCTCCTGTTGCTGCCGGAGTGGGCTTAACCATTACAGCCGCTAACCATGTAGTTCATTTTGAGCGGCATTGGAATCCAGCAAAGGAAGCGCAAGCTACAGATAGGGCTTATCGAATTGGACAGGAAAAGGATGTTCATGTTTGGTATCCATTGGCAATTCATCCTGATGAAGGTGTTGTCAGCTTTGACTCTGCACTAAACCTTCTAATGGCTAGAAAAGTGCAACTTCAGGACAATATACTTTGTGTAGAAGATACCACCATTGGGAAGAAAGAAGTTTTGCCTCAGATTCTAGGAACACAGAAATCGAAAGATACTGTATGGCAAAATGAGCAGCTAAAAAGACTGTCACCGTTGGAGTTTGAAGCACTTATTGCATGTCTTTATGAAAAATCTGGTGCGAGTAAATGTGAGCTTACAAAACAAACTGGCGATAAAGGAGCTGATATTATTGCTTACGATTACCCAGAAGAAGGAGACAACACACTCATTGATGCAAAACACACAACCACCAACAAACCATTAAGCAGTAGTGAGGGTATTAAACAAATATCACATGCTCAAAATCAATATCAAGCAGCTATTGGAAAGACCTTTAATAATCTACAAGTAGTAACCAATCGTGGATCAGCAATAAGCCGTATTATCAAAGAAGCACAAAATTCTAATGTAGAAATCGTCTGTTTTGATGAAATAGAAAACTTGCTTCAAAATTATCAAGTTAGCGAAATTGATATAGAACGAAAATTGAGAGAGAAGAGAGTGTCAATTTGATTTTTCTCTAAAATGAGGGGGAAGGAGAAAAGAAAAATGGTTACAATCCTTAGTTTCCTGTTTGCTGATTAGCGATTGTGTGTTAGTTCATGTATCTAAAATAATATATTCCGAGAATTTTTTATCCATATCAATTTAACCACTTAAAAAACATGAGCCATCCAGCAGAACAAACTGAAGCCACTATTAGAGAAATTAGCGATGAATTTGCTATTGCTGGAGAATTTGTCGAGGGGGTAGAAATTGATAGTGGTCATATTAATAATACTTATCTAGCAGTTTATGAAAAACCAAATGGGAAGCGCGCTAGATATATTTTGCAACGTATCAATGAGTTTGTTTTCAAAGACCCTCTTCAGGTAATGAGAAATGTGGAGGCGGTGACGCGCCACATCAACTGGAAGGTATTGCGTGTGAAGAAAGACCTAGGTGGGCAGACATTGAATATTTATCCTGCGCGTGGTGGACGCTCGTTTGCCTATGGCGAGGGTGGTGGTGTTTGGCGTTGTTATAATTTCATCGAGAACTGCCATAC